>JBBSDS010000202.1:0-9611 GCA_038240495.1 Chthoniobacterales bacterium
AGCCTCATCCGACGCGAGCAGTTTCCGCCAGAGCGCGTTGACGAGCTCGATGCCGATGGTGATGTGGCCGAGCATTTCGCCGCGCTCGTCGAAGGGCATCGCGAAGCCATCTGCCGGCAGCGAGTTTTCCCAGAGCTTGCCGGAGTCGTGGAAAAGGACGCCCGCAATCAGCAAGTCGCGATTCAGCCGCGGATAGGCCGACGCAATCGCGAGCGCGCTCCGGAGCATTTGCGCGACGTGCTCGACGAGACCGCCACGCCGCGCGTGGTGATTGCCGCGCGCCGCCGCCGAGCGTCGAAACCGCGGGCCGTATTCAGTGAGAAAAACCTGCGCCAACCCACGGAGCCGCGGATCGGTGATCGACACCGCGCTCTCCGTGATGAAGGCAAAATCCGCCGCCTGTTTTTCACGCAACTCCGGCGGACCGGCGAGGAGCAAGTCACGCTCGGTTTCGGTAAGTTCACGGCAGTTCCAACGTTTTGCGTCGAGGCCGAAAGCTCCGTTGTGAACAAATTCGCCCGCGGCTTCGACGAACGCGCCGGGTGCCAATTGCTCGCAAACCGCAAACGCCGGCGCATCGCTCCACGCGCGCAGCGTCACCTTCGTTTCGGCGTCGGCCAGCGTCAGTTCCCAGAATGGCTTGCCGTCGCGGGTTTCTTTTTTCACCAGCGACTCCGCCTGGCCGTGGATCGCCGCCTCGACTCGACCGGCGAGAGCGCGGCGCTTGAGCACGGAGAGAGGGAGAATTTCCGCAGCATACATCGTGGATGGTATGCACGCCGCCACTTCATCCGCTGTCGAGACGGAAATAATCCCGCCAGAGCCGGCTCCGAAAAATGTCCGCAGCTCGGGGTGGCAAAACCGCCGGAGGCTGGTATGAATGTAATTACATTGCCAATCACGCTCCCCTCCCGATGAACGCTTCCTCTTCCAAAAATCGCGCCTTTTCGCTCCTCGAACTCATCGTCGTCATCATGATCATCGGGATCATCGCGGCCTTTACGCTGCCGGCGGCATCCACGATTCTGCGTGGTTCCCAACTGTCCCAGGCTTCCCAGATCGTGACGGATCAATTCAGCCTCGCGCGCCAAACGGCTCTGGCCAAGAACCGATCCGTGGAAGTGCGGCTCATCAAATTCACCGATCCGGAAGTGCCGTCGGACAGCGGTGCCTATCGCGCCATTCAGACTCTCGTCGTTTTGCAACCAGGCTCGGATTTTCCTGTGGACCCTGCCAAGCCGGGTCAGGAGATTCTTGTCCCAAATGGCAAAGCTGAACTCCTCGCGCAATCGGTCGTCATGGATGACGATGTTCTTTCGTCCCTGATCAAGGACGCCTCCGCTATTCCAAATATCCCGGCGAAAGTGGCAACCGCCTCGGGGAACGACCCGAAACTTCCCCGCAAGGTCAATCAGAATTATTCCTACGCTGCATTCCGGTTTCTCCCGGATGGTTCGACAAATCTTCCCCCAACCTCCGCCATGGTTGGCGCCAACGGAACGTGGTGTGTGACGGTGCTCAACATGAACGATGAAGACAGGATAAAGGTGGATCCAGCCAAGAAACCGGCAAACTTTTTCACGCTTCAAGTCGATCCGGTGACGGGCAAGATCAAGGGGTATCGCCCGTCGATGTAGCCCCTTCGGTTCACTCGAGAAGCGGCACCGTCCGCTTTTCTTGCGCACTCAAAACCGCGCTGTCCACGATTTGCTGGCCGATGCGGGCGATCTCCGGATGCAGCGGGCCGCGCTCGAATTCGCCACCATCTAGAACGTGGAGCAGGTACTGGATCGGATCCTGAAACGGCGGCTGCACTTCATCGACCGCGACTTCAATTCCCTCGGGCCTTTCCGGAGTTTGGACGCGGATTTTCGGATCGTAGTCGTAGGCCGAAATGGTCCCGCGCGTCCCGCAGATGACGAACCCGCATTTCGGTTGCGGCTGCAAAATCCACGGATCGGTGAACGCGCCCCACCGCGTCTCGATCTTTGAGAGCCCGTGAGCGTAGCGGCAGATGGTGATGCTGTGTTCATCGACCTCCAGCCCCGGCGGTTGATCAATCGCGCAGGTCACCTCGAGCGGCCTGCGTCCGCCTTGAAACCACGTGCCCAACGTTGCCCCATAGCCCGCGTAATCGAGCAGCGATCCTCCGCCGAGCGCTTTTTTGTAAAACCAGCTCGCGGCTTTTTCCCCGGCAGTCGGCTGCGCTTCGATTTTGTTGGCGCGGTGAAAAAGCGGGCCGCGATTGCCGCCGTAGTGATGCACGTTCAGCACGTCGCCGATCACACCTTCGTCGATCAGTCGCTTCGCCGTGATGTTGCATGGCGACCAGCGAGTCGGCCAATTAATCGCCAGCAACTTCCCGCTCGCCCGCTGCGCCGCGACCATCGCGTCGGCTTCGGCGAGCGAAGCGGCGAACGGCTTTTCGACGAGAATATGAACGCCGTATTCGGCGACACGCCGAGTCCACAGTCCGTGCTCCGCAGTCGCCGGACACAGGACGACGAGGTCCGGTTGCGTTTTTTCCAGGCACGCCCGAAAATCGGAAAAGACGCGCTCCGGCGGCAGCGATAAAGCGCGCACAGCATCCTGCATTCGCGCTGGATTTTCGTCGCAGATCGCGACGATTTCGGCACTCGGATGCGCATGCACCCGGCGGAGCAAATCGCCCATGTGCATGTGGTCGAAATTGATCCCGGCGATTTTCCAAATCTTTTTCATAGGATGTCATCCTGAGCTGTAGCGAAGCAGTTGTCGGCGGCAAAAATGGGGACCGCACACGCCCGCGCGTGCTGTGCCCAGGGCCCTCACCGGGCAGCGAGTCCGGGGCCGAAGCGAATGCATTAAACAGGTGCGTGAACGTACAAGAATTTTTCTTCGAGGGCGCCGAAAACCACACGCGAGGCCGGTATACTTCTGTTTCGTCGCGCCAATCTGCGCATTCTCCTTGACGCTCAAACCGGCTGGAAGCCAACTCTCGTCCGCGGCTCGGGCCAGCTTTCCGAGCCGTGCCATTTGCCTCCAACCGCCGTCTTTTTCCACGCCAAAACTTCCGCCATGAAAATCCACCGTCTCTTCCATTTCGCCGTCCTCGTCCTCGTCGCCTTCGCGTTCTCATCCTGTGCGAAAGGCAAGAAGGGTGCGGGTTCAGGAGCGTCGGAAGGAGACTACGTCAATGGCACGCCGCTGCCCGACCGGCAGGAAGGGGTGTCCTTCCTCGGCAGCAATGTGGATCGGAGTAAATTTAAGCCGGTCCATTTTGGCTTTGACAGCCATGTCGTGGCCCCCGGTGAACGCGGCAAGATCGATGAAGTCGCGAGCTTCCTCCGCAGCGCCTCGAACACGCTCATCATCGCCGGCTTCACCGACGAACGCGGCACTCCCGAATACAACCGCGGACTCGGCGAGCGCCGCGCGCAGGCCGTGCGCGAGGCACTCATCCACGCTGGCGCCGAGGGCAGCCGCATCCAGACGGTGAGCTTCGGCGCTGAGATGGCCGCCGATTCCGGTTCCGGGGAAAGCGCATGGGCCAAAAATCGCCGGGCGGAATTCGGCGTCGTGAAGTGATTCGCACTCCGCGCTTCGAGCCGTAGCGTCCCGCAGGCTCCCCTCCATGCCTCGGGAATTCGATTACCTCATCGTCGGCGCGGGCTTTGCCGGGGCGGTGCTCGCCGAGCGTCTCGCCAGTCAGTGCGATGCGACGTGCCTCGTCATCGACCGGCGCGATCATATCGGCGGCAATGCCCACGATCACACCGACGCCGCCGGGGTGCTGCTCCACACTTACGGCCCGCACTATTTCCGCACGAACTCCGACCGCATCGTCGCCTACCTCAGCCAGTTCACCGAATGGCATCGCGTGGAATACAAAATCCTTTCGTGGACGGACGGGCGTTTCTGGCAGTTCCCGATCAATCTCAACACCTTCGAGCAACTGCTCGGGCGGCCCTCGACGAGCGACGAAATGGAAGCCACGCTCGCGACCTGGCGCGTGCCGATTGCCGAGCCAAAAAACTCCGAGGAAGTCATCGTCTCGCAAGTCGGCGAGCGGCTCTACGAGATGTTCTTCAAGAACTACACGCGCAAGCAGTGGCGGCGCGATCCACGCGAACTCGACGCCAGCGTCTGCGGCCGCATCCCGATCCGCACGAACCGCGACGATCGCTACCTTTCCGAGAAATTCCAGGCGCTGCCGAAGGATGGTTACACCGCGATGTTTCACAAAATCCTCGCGCATCCGAAGATCGAGGTGCGGCTGAAAAGCGACTATCGCGAAGCCCGCCAGCAGGTCCGCTTCGGGCACCTCATTTACACCGGCCCGATCGACGAATACTTCGACCACTGCTTCGGCCCCCTGCCCTACCGCTCGCTCCGCTTCGAGCCGGAGACGCTGGCGCAGGAATACTTTCAGCCGGCCATGCAGGTGAACTATCCAAACGAGCACGACTTCACGCGCATCGTCGAACTCAAGCACGCCACTGGACAGCAGCTCCCGGTGACGACGATCGTCCGCGAATATCCCGAAGACTACGGGCCGGGCCGCGAGCCCTACTATCCAATTCCCGCGCCCGACGCCCGCGCGCTTTACCAGCGCTACGCCGAGCGTGGAGCGACCGAGACGGGCGTCAGTTTCGTGGGCCGGCTCGCGACCTACCGCTACTACAATATGGATCAGGTCGTCGGCATGGCGCTCGCGGAATTCGAGCGGCTCCAGCATTTGAATTTACGCCGACCCGCATGAAAACCGATGGACCCACCGCTTGCGGGCCGAGGGCGAGCTTCGCCTTTCTGTTTCTCGAGTTGGGAGTCGTGGTCGCGGCTTGGTTTTCGTTGTCGGGCTGGGTGCTCTCATTTGCTGGCCATTTGGATCGTGGCGGCTATCTGGTCAGCGTCGCTCTCGGCGTAATCGCGCTCGGCCTTTGGCTGCGGTCGCAGGACTTCCCCACGCGCTCGGTGTTTCGAGGTTGGCGAAGGCGCGTGCGCCAGCCGCTGCCTGCGCTTTTCCTGCTGATCTTTGCGCTGGCCGCACTCGGCGGGGCGCTCTATCACCCAAATAATTACGACGCGCTGACCTACCGCCTACCGCCCGTGCTGCACTGGCTCGAGGCTCACCGCTGGCACTGGATCGCGACTTCCAACGAGCTCTTCAACCTTAACTCGCCGGGCTTCGGATGGTGGATGGCGCCGCTGCTCGTTTTCACGCACAGCGACCGCGGATTCTTTCTGCTGAATATCGCCGCCTTCGCGTTTCTTCCGGGCCTCTTTTTCAGCGTCCTGCGCGGCTGCGGTGTGCGCGGGCGCGTGGCGTGGTTTTGGATGTGGCTGCTGCCCGCGGGTTACTGTTTTGCCACGCAAGCGGGCGGCATCGGCAACGATCTTTTGCCGGCGGTTTATCTTCTCGCCGCGGTCGCGCTGGCGCTGCGTGCAGGGAAGTTGGGCCGAGTCTCAGACCTGTGGATTTCCGCCCTCGCGGCGGCGCTGGCCACGGGCGTGAAGATCATTCCCGCTCCGTTGATTTTGGTCTGGCTGGTAGCCGTCGCGCCGACCCGGCGAATGCTCGCCCGGCAGTGGCCCGGCACACTCCTTGCCGCCACCGTCGCCGCGGCCATTTCATTTCTGCCCACGGCGATTTTGAATATCCGGCATACTGGGGACTGGAGCGGTGACCCGACCAACTTTTACAGGATCCGCCTGGATCATCCACTCTACGGAGTCGCCGGAAATATCGTCGAACTCGCCGTGACAAATATCGCGCCGCCCATCTGGCCGGCAGCCGGCGCCACCAACCGTGCTCTCGAGCACGTTCGCGATGGTGAACTCGGCAGGAAATTGCTCGAACACTACCCGCGCTTCGGCATCGTCTGGGGCGAAATTGCCATTGAGGAAAGTTCCGGTCTCGGACTCGGGCTGTGCGCACTCGCCGTACTGATCCCAATCGCGGGCTTGATCGGCGGCGGCTGGGTTCGCCACGACGGGCGCGAACATGGCTTCTGGATCGGCCTCGCGGTTGGGGCCGCGTTCCTCGCCTTCTGCGCAAAGATGGGCAGCGAATCCGCTCCGCGCCTTGCCGCGTCCTATTACCCTTTCCTGCTCATTCCGCTGCTGCGCCGTCCGGTCAATGATCGTCTCACGCGCCGTCGCTGGTGGCGCGGACTCACCGTGCTGGCGGCGGCATCCATTGTGCCCGCGCTGATCCTCACTCCGGCCCGACCGCTCTGGCCCGCCCAACGAGTCCTCGATTATCTCGCCGCGAAAATGCCTGGCAATGTGACCCTGCAACGCGCGCGTCTCGTGTATGCCGTCTATGCCACACGGCACGACCATCTCGGCCCGCTCCGCCAGTATCTCCCGGCGGGCGCCCGGACCGTTGGATTCATTCCCACCGGCAATGATTTGGAATCGTCCCTTTGGAAGCCGTACGGGAGCCGGCGCGTTGTCGAAGTCCTCACTCCGTCGCCCACAGATCCCGCGCTCGCCCAGCTCCGGGGCAGCGCCATCGTCACTTCGCGGCGCGCGTTGGCGGAAAGCTTTCACCTCACTCCCGAAGCTTACGCCGCGACCATCGGCGGGCGCATCGCCGGACGCGCGACTCTCGCGCAAAAAGCCGCGATCGGTCCCGAGGGATGGCTGGTCATCGCTCTCGACGCTCCGATCGCCAAACCCACTTTTCCATGACGCCGTCCAAACAACCCCGAGTCGCCGTCATCGGCGGCGGAATCGTCGGCTTGGCGACCGCGTTGCAGTTGACCCGCCAGCACCCCGGCATCCAAGTCACGGTACTCGAAAAAGAAGACGGCCTCGCCCGCCATCAAACGGGAAACAACAGCGGCGTTCTTCACTCGGGCCTCTATTACACGCCCGGCTCCTTGAAGGCGCAGCTTTCCGTCCGGGGATTGAATCTCCTCGTGGCGTTCTGCCGCGAGCACAACATCCCTCATGAGATCTGCGGCAAGGTCGTGGTCGCCACCGAAAGCGAGGAACTACCGCGATTGCAAACCCTCTACGATCGGGGAGTCGCCAATGGCATTTCCGGAGTTCGACTCATCGGGCGGGAAGAATTGCGGGAGATCGAGCCGCACGCCTCGGGCATCCAGGCGCTGCACGTCCCGACGACCGGCATCGTGGACTACCGCGCAGTGAGCGAAAAATACGCGGAGCTGATCCGCGCTGCCGGCGGGGAGATTCGCACCGGCGCTCGCGTCGAGCACCTTTCCCGGGATGGATCGGAATGGCGGGTGCAGACGAGTGCGGGCGAGTTTGTCGCCGATGGGATCATCAACTGCGCCGGCCTGCACAGCGACCGCGTGGCCACTCTCGCCGGACACCGGCCCGCGGTGCGCATCGTGCCGTTCCGCGGCGAATATTACAAACTGCGCGAACAAAGCTGGGGTCTGGTCAAGTCGCTCATTTATCCCGTCCCGGACCCGGCATTTCCCTTTCTCGGGGTCCACTTTACCCGCATGATTCGCGGCGGCATCGAAGCCGGACCAAACGCCGTGCTCGCCTTCAAACGCGAAGGTTACCGGAAGACGGATATTTCGTTGCGCGACTCGTGGGACTCTTTGGCCTTCCCGGGATTTTGGAAGCTCGCGTCGCGTTTCTGGCGGGTCGGCGTCGAGGAAATCGCGCGCTCATTCAGCAAGCCCGCCTTTACCCGCGCGCTCCAGCGGCTGGTTCCCGAAATCACGGAAAACGATCTCGAGCCCGGTGGAGCCGGCGTCCGTGCTCAAGCCTTGAACTGGCAGGGAGAACTCGTCTCCGATTTCCAAATTGGCGAAGCCGAGGGAGCCGTTCACGTCTTGAATGCCCCCTCCCCCGCCGCCACCGCATCTCTGGCCATCGGTGAAGTGATCGTCGAGCGGGCCGCCCGCGTGTTTGGCTGGAAAGCGACGCCGAAAATGGCTTGCGACGCGTAAGCCGGACAGCCAGAAGAAGCGCCCCACCATGAACGTCCTCATCACCGGCGGTGCCGGATACCTCGGCTCCATTCTCACCCCTGCGCTGCTGGCCGCGGGCCATCAAGTCACCGTCCTCGACAATTTTTTGCTTGGGCACACTTCGCTCCTCGAATGCTGCCAGCACGATTCCTTTGACATCGTCCGCGGTGATTGCCGCGATGAAAGAGTCGTCAGCAAACTCGTCGCCAAGGCCGATGCGATCATCCCGCTCGCCGCGCTCGTCGGCGCGCCGATGTGCGATCTCGACCGCATGGCCGCCCAGACCACCAACTCGGACGCCGTCCGCTTGATCTGCCGACTCGCGAGTCCTCAGCAGCGTGTCCTCATCCCCACCACCAACAGCGGCTATGGCATCGGGGAGAAAGGCAAACACTGCACCGAGGAAACGCCGCTGCGCCCCATCTCGCTCTACGGCGTCACCAAGTGCGAAGCCGAAGCGGCAGTGCTCGAACGGGAAAACGGACTCAGCTTCCGCCTCGCGACTGTCTTCGGAGCGGCCCCGCGGATGCGGATCGACCTGCTCGTAAATGACTTTGTCCATCGCGCCATCACCGACCGCGCCGTCGTGATTTTCGAGGGCCACTTCAAGCGCAACTACATCCACATTCGCGATGTCGCGCGGGCGTTTCTCCATGCGCTGAAAAACTTCGAGAGCATGAAAGGAAAGCCCTACAACGTGGGGCTCGACGATGCCAACCTCTCGAAGCTCGAGCTGTGTGCGAAGATCCAGGAACACCTGCCAGGTTTCGTCTATCTCGAGGCACCGATCGGCGAAGATCCGGATAAGCGCGACTACATCGTCTCCAATGCGCGCATCCGCGGCACCGGCTTCGAGACCGAGTGGTCTCTTGATCGCGGCATTCGCGAACTCATCAAGGCCTATCGGATCATTCGGAATTCCAAATACAGCAACGTGTAGGTGGGGAACCCGACGGTGATATGGATTCGCCCAATACGATCGCAGCGGTGCTGGCCGGCATGGAACCGCAAACTCCGCTGCACATCACGCATCTTCCCCTCATTTCCAAGACCGATTGGATCCTAAAGAAAGTCGCGGGAAAATCCGTCTTGCACGTCGGCCCCACCGACTATCCGACGGCGATCGAGCAAGCACAGCAGGGTCGATTGCTTCACCTCAAACTTCAGAACCAATGCAAAGAGCTCATCGGGGTCGATCTCTCGCAACAATCCATCGACGCGCTGCGCGAGCAGTTTGGAGTTACGGACATCATTTTCGGTGATGCAGAGGAACTCGATGTGGTTTTTCCTGGCCGACGCTTTGACGTGATCCTGGCCGGCGATGTGATCGAGCACTTCAGCAATCTCGGGAGGTTTCTAACCTCCGCACGGAAGGTCTTGCATCCCGAAGGTGAACTAATCATCACGACGCCGAATGCCTTTGCGCTCAAGCGCATGTTTGGCGCGATCTTCTATCGACAGGAACGCAATCATCCGGACCATCTTTATTACTTCTCGATCATGAACCTATGGCAGGCGGCGTGGCGGTTTGGATACCAGATCACCGAGGCCAATACTTTCATGTACGACAATCCTCATTCGACCCTCAACCAGCGCGGGAACATGGTCACGAAATTGATCATGAAGTTGACGTCGAATAATTTTCTGGCGGATGAACTCGCGGTCGCCATGAAG
>JBBSDS010000203.1:0-9603 GCA_038240495.1 Chthoniobacterales bacterium
ATCGACGGTGGCGCCTTGGAACGCAGGATCGCGTCGCAGGGAATTGAAAAGATTTTCCTCGTCGCTGCAAAAGTACTCGAGGCCGCAGCGCTGCATGAGCGGGATGAGTTCCGGCGCGATCGAACCCTCGCTCGGCCAAAGCCCGCGCGGGGCTTTGCCAAACAATCCGGCGTGCTGCTCGACCGCGAGCGTGAGATGCGCCGCGGCATCTTCCGGCCAGTGGAAGCGGCTCGGAAATTGCCGGCCCGGCAGGCTCCGTTCGGCAAACGACGAATCATAAACCAGCGGCAGAATCGGATGAAAAAAAGGCGTCGTCGTCAGCTCCACCTGCCCGCGTTCCTCAGCCTCCCGATACTTCCGAATGATCAGCCGCATGATCTCCAGATGGATGTCGAGAACCCGCTGTTTTTCGGCCTCGGTGAAGTTTCGTCCCTTCCGTTTCAGCTCCGCGAGTTCCGGATAAAGCCGTTCCGCGGTGTAGCCGCACCACGCGAGATTGAACCACGTTTGCAGATCGAGAAATTCCTGCGTGCTGAAGTAGCGCAAGCCACGCCGGACTTCGTCGCGATAAAAGGTCAGCCCGCGTTTGTTCAGCAATTCCCAAAAGCGCGGGAAAGGCTTCACGAGATTATCCCAGTTGAGTTTGAAGAAGTTTTCGAGGAGCGCGAACTTCTCGTATTCATCGAGGTCGGCTGCGGGACGGCGCGCCCAATCGAGCCACCGGTCGCGGATTTTTCCTTCGATCAATTCCTTGATCTGAAGCAGCAGCACGGGCGTGAGATTGAAGTTCACGCGGATGCCGGGGAAATCCTCGATCACAGAAATCATGTCGAGGTAGCCTTTGACGCTGTGCAAACGCACCCACGGCATCATTGCCGTCTGCGTCGCGGGATTAACGTACGACGGCTGGTGCATGTGCCAAAGGAAAACGACATTCGCCATGCCCGTTTTGCCTAGGGGTAAAAGCCCGCGCGGGCAATCTCCGTCTTCAATGCGACGCTGGCCGCAACACCGTTACTTATGCGGCTTGCCGGGGTGCTTGTCGAGCGCACTGCCTTGCAAAGGCTTGGGCGTCAACTGCGGTATTTGCGCCACGGGCGGAGGCGTCGCCAGAGTGAGTGAGGTGGACGTGCGCTTCGCCAGAGTCATCGGCCAATCGGGCCTGGTCAGAAGCTCGGGCTCCCTCTGCTGCGCCTGGCTGTAGAGCACGAGAAATGTTTTGTTAAAAATCGATTCCTTTTGACCCAGCGCCGGATAGGCGCGGAGCGCTGCCGCCCTCGATTCGGTCGCGGGATTTAGCGTGGCACCGGACTTGTTCGCCACCGGAACTTCGATGTCTTCGAGAGGTTTTTCCTCGGGATGGCTGAAGCGTGCCATGAGCGCTTCGCGGTTCATATATCCGACGCCGATCACGGCGGCGAGGAGGAGGAAGACAACGAGCTTTTTCATGGGGTAAACGCGGGTTTGCGATTCGCCGGGCGCAGTCGGTGCAAGGCCATGCGCCGCCAGCCGAACCTGCCGAGAACTAAGAGTTTCCGGTGCCTGTCGTCAATCTCCCGTGCGGAGTTCCTAGTGGCTTTCCAACACGAGATGCACTGCCTAGTTTCGCGGGCGTCATGTTCAAAACGCGCTACGCCATTCCCGGTTCCGCACCGGCCACTCTCGCAACTCTCACCGCTCCGGCCGACGCGCCGCCGCCCAAGATCCGGCTCATGGAGTACGACGGCGCATCGGTCGTCGAGAAGGAGATCACGAACGTCGCCGATCTTCCTCCAGCCGATGACGACGGCCGCGTGCGCTGGCTCGACATCGAAGGTCTCGGCGACACCGCGCTTTTCAAATCGCTCGGCGAAAAATATGGCCTGCACCCGCTGGCGCTCGAAGACGTGCTGCGCACCGGTCAGCGTCCGAAACTGGAACCTTATGACGACTACCTCTTCGTCATCGCGCAGATGGTCTATCAGGACGAGGAGCGCGTCATGTGCGGCGAGCAGGTCAGCATGTTCATCCGTCCTCATCTCCTCATCACCATTCAGGAGGAAGCGGACGCCGACGTTTTCGATCCGGTGCGCGAACGCATTCGCGTGGGCCGCGGTTACATTCGGAAACTCAAGGCCGACTACCTCGCTTATGCGCTGCTCGATGCCATCGTCGATCACTGTTTCCCGATCCTCGAAAATATCGGCGAGGCGCTCCAGGACTTGGAGGACGACGTCCTCACGCGGCCAAACCCGAGTTGTGTGCAGACTCTCCACCAGCACAAGCGCACCCTCATGCATCTGCGCCGTTTCGTCTGGCCCGAGCGTGACGTGTGCAACGCTCTGCTCCACGACGAGAGCGGCATCGTCGCCACACAAACCAAAGTCTTCCTCCGCGACTGCTACGATCACACCGTTCAAATCATGGACCTCATCGAGAGCTATCGCGATGTCGTCTCGGGACTAATGGAAATGTATCTTTCCGCCGTCGGCATGCGGACCAATGAAATCATGCGCGTCCTCACCGTTATGTCGGCCATCTTCATTCCGCTGACCTTCGTGGCCGGCGTGTATGGAATGAATTTTGACAACGCGGGTGGTCAGAATCCGCTGAACCTGCCGGAGCTCCACTGGGCACTCGGCTACCCGGTTTGTATCGCGCTCATGGTCGCCATCGCCATCGGCCAGATCATATTCTTCAAGCGAAAGAAGTGGCTGTGAGTGGGCGTCGTCTGGACCGGTTTGCGCGATGAAAGTTTCGCTCCATACGACGGCCGATCCGGCAGCGGCGCATGCCGCCGCCTTTCTCCCGTGGCTGAAAAATGCAGCCGGCGCAGCGTGGCGCGATCGGCGGTCCACGGCGGTGCTCATTCCGTTTCGCAGTGACGCGTATTTTCTCAAAGCCCTGGCGCTCAGCTCCGGCTTGGATCTTTTGGGCGTTCACTTTCTGACGCCGGGGGAACTGCGCGACCGCCTCGCCCGGCAACTCGGTGTGGCGGCGCGCGTGCCGCTGCGCGAACATCTGCATCTGCTCCTCGCCATCGCCGCCGAGCGGATTGCGAAACGGCAGGGCCATGCGACCACGTCGTCGGTCGCCGCCGCCCCGGATCATTTGCTCAAAGCCATCGACTTGCTCAATGCCGGCGGCTGGAAGTTTGCCCAAGCCGGACCCGCGCCGCTGCGTCCGGTCGTCGCGGAGTTCGAGCGCCTCGTCGCCAGCGCGGGCTTTCAACTCATGCACAATGCCGACCGCGCGTTGCTCGCCGGTGCGCGCGCAGTCCCGCCGACATTCGCCGCGCTTTTCGTGACTGGCTTTAACAGTCTGCACTGGCCGCTCTGGCCGCTGCTCGCGGCGGCGGTTCAATCCGCGGAATGCGCGAGCGTGTGCCTCACCGAGCCGCGCACCGAAGCCGAGACGCTCGACGCGACCTGGATCGGAACTTGGGAGGAAAACTTTGGCGCCGCCGAGCCGCTGGCCGCGGATGCGAGCCCGCGGCCATTCGTCGAGGTGCTGCAACTGCCGGAATCAAAAAGCGAGATCGCCCGCCGGCAGTCGAAGCCTGCCCGTGCTGTCGAATTTCTCGTCGGATTCAACACCGCGGAACAGGCGCAAGCCATCGTCGCGAAAGCGTTGCACTTTCTCGCCGACCCAGCGTGCGAGCGGCTTGGCATCTTGTTTCCCGCGGCGGGCGCGCTCTCCCGCCGCACCGCCGAATTGCTCGCTGAACACGACGTGCCGCACAATGACGGCCTCGCTCATCATGCTCCCGGACCGCTCGAAGATCCGGCGTGGCCCGCGTGGCTCGAACTCCAGGAAAGTCCCCGCATCCCGAGCGTGCTCCGCTTCCTCCGCGCGCATCCGACGCCCGAAAAATTCTTCGACGGGCTGCCGCTGACCGAGATCGAAGATGCGCTCCCACGCGTCTTCAACGATCTACTTATCGACGACCTCGCGGTGGTGGCCGAATACCTCGCGCGCCATCCCCGCTCCCGGCACGCGGACAAGCTCAGCGCAGGTTTGCGCGCTCTTCCGTTTCTGCCGGAGTCCGCGAGCGTCGCGGAGTTCATTGAAGCGAGCGGCTCCATCTTTCGTCAGCTCGGCTGGCCGGAGCGCGACGAGGAATTGCGCCGCCTCGCGGACGATTGGAGCAGTCTGCCGCAAGTCGTCGTCGCGCGTCCCGCGTGGTTGCGCTGGCTCCGCGAGACGCTGGTCTCGTGGCGTGCGGAACGCGCGGATGGCGGCAACCATCCGTACAGCCGAGTGCATCTTCTGCCATACGCGCAGGCCGAGTCACAGTCGTGGTCGCACCTCATCGTCGCGGGACTGAATGAAGGCCAGTGGCCGCCCACGCACGAAGAAGCCGGCTTTCTCGGCGAGGAGGAAATCGACGCGCTGAACCTGCGCGTGCGCACGCTCAATACCCGCGTCGTCCGACAAGGCCGTCAGGGCGAAGGGCATTCGACGGTGCAGCCAGGCCACGCGCTTTGCCTCGGTCCCGCGCAGCGCCGGGAACTCGCGCTGCGCAGTTTCCTCAATACGATCGAATCCGCGAGCATCGCGGTCGCCGCCACCGCCAGCCTTTACGACGAATCGGCACCGGACCGGCGGCTCAATCCCGGCGATCTTTTTACGCGCCTCTATTTCTGCGCGCGAGGCCAGGCCGTTTCGGAAGACGCGATGAGCGCGTTGCGCACGGAAACAGCGCGCTGGCTGACGGCGGGCGGCCTGCAAAAAACGATCGCGATCGACCCGCTGGCCGGGCAACAAACTCGCCTCGCCTTCGACGCCCGGCGCAACGCCGCGCAGCCTTTCGGCGAATATGAATTTGCTCTCCGCACGCCGCTTTCGAAGCCGCTTCGGCTCGCCGCGACGCAATGGGAGAGCGCCTTTGCCTCCCCTGCCCTCGTGTGGATGAACCGCCTCCTCGGAGTCGCCGGACGCGATGCCGGCGACGAAACTCCGTGGAGTCTGGCGACCGGCCAGTGGGTGCATCACTGGCTGCACGCGATCTCCGGCGCGCCTGAGCCCGGCGCCTTCGCACCGCTGCCCGCATCGTCCGAACTCCACACCCGCGTCCGTCATCGGGCGGAGACTTTTCGCGATCGGGTTCTCGCCGTGCTCGCGAATGGCGGTCGCGTCCTGCCCGATTGGTGGCTGTCCACCTGGCAGCAGGCTCTACATCTCGCCGGGCAACTCGCGCAGCGAGTCGCCGAAGTCGAGGGACGCACGCATCTCGCGACCGAGTGGAAATTGCGCGACACCGCGATCGCGCTCGGCAACGGCGCGGAGCTTCACGTCAACGGCCGCCTCGATTTGATCCTCGCGGCCGCGCAGCCGGGTGCCGCTCCGCTGCCCGATGATGCGTGGATTGTGGATTACAAAACCGGCAACCGAAATCCGCTCAGTCTCAAAAAACTCGGTATTGGCGACGGTCTTCAGCTCGCCCTTTACGCGCTCGCCCTGCACCAACTTGGCGCCCGCGCGGTCGGCGTCAGTCTGCTCACGCCTGACCTCACGCTGACCAAGGCGCAACTCACACTCGCTGATCTCGAGGCGCAAAACCGATTGTGGAAGGGACTGCACGCGATGCAGGAGAGCGGCGTTTTTGGAATGCGCGGCGGGTTGCGTGATGAGTTCGCCTTCCGCGGTGACTACCCGCTGGCGACACTCGCCATCGATCCGGAAGTGCTGGCGGAAAAATGGGCGCTGACTCATCCCGAATTCGCCGGTGACACCGGCGAAGAGCCCGCATGACGCAGCCCATCGATCAGGCGCAGCGGACGCGTTTCATCACCGAGTTGGAGCGGAACTTTTCCGTCGTCGCTTCCGCCGGCAGCGGCAAAACGCGCGCGATCACCGACCGCATCATCGCGCTCGCCAAAAGCCCGCAGGCGCTGGAGCGGCTGCCCACACTGCTCGTCGTTACCTACACGAATCGGGCCGCCGGCGAGATGCAGCAACGCGCGCGGCAGAGCCTTCTGGAAGCTGGCGTTTCGCTCGACGTGCTCGCTGCATTCAATCGCGCATTTTTCGGCACGATCCACGCGCTCTGCATGAAACTGCTGCGGCAGCAGGGACACCACCTCGGCCTGCCGGGACGCCTCGATCACCTCGACGACGACAGCGCGCTGTGGATGGAATTCGTGCAGCAGCACACGACGATCGGCGCCGGTTTGACTCCCGCGCAGCGCACCACGCTGGCGCAGCTCGCGCCGGTGCGCAATCTGATGGAGCTCGGCCGACACGGTTCGGTTTCCACCGGTGCAGAGCCCGGCGATTTTCCGGCGCTCGACTTCGATGCGATCTACGCTTTCGCCGGGAACAAAGGTTCCCTCAATGCGGTGACACGCTCGCAAAATGCACTGCGTCGCTGGCACGAAGAGTGGGCGGGCGGCGGCTTTGCTCCCCTGCCCGACTGTGAATCCAAACCGCTCCGGCCGGCGTGGGACGCGGCGCTCGGTCCGGTGCGCGATTGGGTGCGGCGTTGCTCGCTCAAGGTGGCCGCGGAAATTGCCGATGCGTACCGAGTCTTCCGGCTGACGAAAGGCGCGATCAACTACGACGACCAAATTGCGTTGGCGAGCGCGCTCTTGCGGCATCCCGAGGCCGCGCACCGCATTCGGGAAAAGAACTACCGGGTGATCCTCGACGAGGCGCAGGACACCGATCCGACACAGTTCGATCTGCTTCTCGAAATTGCGCGCCCGCCCGCGGCCACTGGCGCCTGGCTCGAAACAGAAAACGCCCCACCGCGGCCCGGACACTTCTGCATGGTCGGCGATTTTCAGCAGTCGATTTTCGGCGACCGCGCCGACCTCGCGCACTACCGGCGCGTCCACGACTTGCTGCTCCGCACCAGCGCCGGCGAGGCCGTCGAATTTTCGGTGACGTTCCGGCTCGACCAGCAGCAGATCGACTTTATCAACGCGACCTTTTCCAGCGTGCTCCACGGCAGCGCCGGGCAGGTCGATTTCGTCCGACTCAATCCGCGCCCCGCCGTGCTCCCGGGACAAATCATCCGCCTCGAGTTCGGGGAGCTGCCGGACATGACCGGGTGGAATGAATGGCGCAAGGCCGCATTCGCCGCGCGGGAACTGGCTACCTGGCTCCGCGCGCAGGGTTTGGAAAAGCTGCGCGCGCAGTCGTGGCGCGACGTCGCGGTGCTCTGTCCGCGCAAGGGTTGGTTTCCGGTGCTGCGCGATGCGCTGCGCGCCGAGGGTTTCCAGGTGCAGCTCCAGTCGGAGCGTGATCTCAAGGGAGACAGCCCGGCCTTCGCGTGGTTCACGGCGCTGGCAGTCATCATGGCTGAGCCGCGGAACGGCTACGAAATTGTCGGCGTGCTGCGGGAGGTCTTCGGGCTCCCGGATCATGAGCTGGCGGCCTTTGCCGAAGGGTTTGGAGATCGCTGGCAAATCGCGGGGCCGACGGCTGGCACGGGCCTCGTCATCGATACGCTCAACTTGCTCGCCAGCACGCGCGCGGCGATTCTGCCGTTGCCGCTTTTTTCCGCGCTGCAAAAAGCCGTTCAGCTCACGCAACTCCGCGACCGGTTGCTCGCGCTGCCGGGCGACGAGTTCGGCGATCTCGATACCGAACTCGATGATCTCCTCACGTTCGCGGCCAGCGCTGAATCCGACCACCAGACGCTCAGCGTTTTTGCCGATGAACTCCGCGCCGGCTTTAGTGCAACTCGCGAGGTGCGTGCGAGCCGGCCCGATGCCGTGCAACTCATCACCACGCACAAAGCCAAAGGATCGGAGTGGCAGGCCGTCGTCGTCCCATTTTTTGCGCGCGGAGCCAAGCAACGCTCCCGCCCCTATCCGCGCCTGCTGCGCGATCCACGCACCGGAGTCATGCATGCCGCTTTGGAAGCGGCGGATATCGGCGAAGATCTGAAAGCGGCCACGGACGCCCACGCCCGCCAGGAACTGGAACGACTGCTCTACGTGGCCCTGACCCGTGCGCGGCATACGCTCGTCCTCATGCACGACCACGCGCTTTTCACGAACAAAACCGGCTTGTCGAAAAATGCCGGCGCACACCTGCTCGGTTGCGGCGAGCCGCAGCAAAACTTTGCGGCGTTTACCGCGCTCCGCACCGAGACGCTCGCGTGCGCCGTGACGGCTTTGCAGCAGGCGGACCATGCGGCGATCCGCACGCACGAGCAGTCGATTCTGCCGCTCGCGCCATTTGCATCGTCAACCGCAGCAGTCGCTCGCGAGCGCGCCACGTTGTTCATCAAACGCAATCCGAGCGCGCTCGCGGAAGCTGCTCTCGCGGATGCCGATCCTGCGGCGTATTTGGAAATGACACGACGCGCTGCGGCGGCGCCGGGTGCCGGTCTGCGCTACGGCACTTGGTGGCACGAGTTTGTGGAGGATCTCGACTGGCGCGCGGACGCGGCGACGTGGGATGCGGTGTTTGAGAAGGCGCTCGACCGTTCGCCCGACCCCGCACTTTCACACCGCCAGTGGGCACTGCTCCGCACACAACTCACGAACGGCTCTGAGTTCGCGAACCGAATCACGGCTGGCGGCGCCGTGGCTCACGCGGAGATGCCATTTTTGTGGGCGATGAATGAACGCGAGTGCCTCGAAGGCATCATCGATCTCGCAATTTTCGATTCCACCGCTGGGAGCTGGCTGATCGTCGATTGGAAAACGAATCGCACAACGCCGAACGAACTGGCGCAGCTCAGCGAGCATTATCTCCCGCAGATCAGCGCGTATTGGAAAGCGTTGAGCGAAATGCTCCGCGCACCGATCACCACGGGGCTTTATTCCACGGCAGTCGGCGCGTGGCTCCCCTACGACACCACCGCCCTCGCGAAGGCGTGGACGCAACTCACTCAGGAACCGGCGGCCATGGCCCGCGCGCTCGCGGAAGACTAGAAGCGGGCTCGTCGGGAGACTCGCCCTCCCGCTTACCGCAGAGTCAGAACTCGCCGGCGCCGTTGCGTTTCTTGGCTTGATCGAGCACGGCGTGGGTGCGGTCGAGCGGACGCTTGAGAAAGTTGCTGGTGGGCGGTGGGACGTCGCGACCGCCAGTGGTGAGCGGCGCGACTTCCTTTTGCGTGACAGCTTCCGCGACAGGTGCAACCGGCGTCTGCCGACTCCAGACAAAGTAGATCACAGCAACGGCAGCGAGGAGGAAGACGTATTTCATCCTTGATCGTGAAGCATGGGATGCGCCAGACGGTACGCAGTGAGAATCGCGCTGATCCATTACACCTTCACTCCAGTGATCGGCGGGGTGGAAATTGTGATGGCCGAACACGCCCGACTTTTTGCCGAGCACGGGCACGAGGTGACGGTCATTTGCGACCACGGCGCGACTGATGATCCACGGATTCACGTCGAACTCCTGCACGATGCTGATGACGCCCTTGCACTGGCGCGCGCGCTTGATCCGTTGCTCGTGAATCAAGACGTGGTCTTCATCCACAACGTGGCGACGATGCCCTTTCATCCGGCGCTGACCGAGGCGCTCTGGAATCTCGCCAACGAGCTTCCCGAGGTGCGCTTCATCGCGTGGATCCACGACCTCGTCGCCTGCAATCCCGACTACCAACTGCCGGCGCTGGACGCTCCGCCGTGGAGCCTGCTCGTCAAAGCGCACGAGCGC
>JBBSDS010000204.1:0-9566 GCA_038240495.1 Chthoniobacterales bacterium
CCGCAGGCGATGATGGCGGGCAGCGTCTCCACGTTGGTTCTTTTGAAATGACGCAGCCGGATTGTCGCCTTCACACCATCGGGAATCGGCGCCGCCGCCGTGCCGATTTCCAACACCGGCATCGCACCGCTCGCAGGCAGCGCGGGCGCTTCATCGTGACAGTTGAAGCCGTCTTCCGTCGTGGTGTCGCCCGGCTCGATCTTGATGAGCCCCACATCGAGCAGCGTGTTCTTTTCCCGCGAAAAAGTGAGCGTGCCGGCGACGTGCAGCATCCGCAGCGCGGTGCTGGAATCCACGTCGTAGGTGACGGCGTGCCCTGCGCGCACCTGCACAAAATCACCCGCCTGCGGCTGCCGCGCGCCTTCCCACGTCTGCGCGTCGGACCATTTGCCGCCATGCGCCGTGCGCGCATTGAACACCACGGGTTCCGCTGCGGCCATCGCGGCGATGAGCGTGAACGCGCAGAGGAGTGTCAGATTGAATTTCATCGCGATGCCTCGTGCGGTGCGGATTTGAGGAAGCAAATATTTCATCAATGGCGGCTCAATTCTTCTTCACGCCAAGCTCGACACGAGTGTTGTTGTCATCGCCCTCTCCGTAAACTGCAACATTGGTGCCTTCTTTGACCGTGGGCAGGATCTTTTCCGCGATGCCGACATGCTTGAAGTCGCCGCCATCCACGCTTTCGTAAACTGGGACACCCTCGGCAAACTTATTGAAGTGAAGAGTGTTGCCGTATTTTTTGGTGAAGGCTTCAGGCAATGCGGTCCCCAGCATGAGCAGACGGTCATCCTTGAATGAAACAAAGGTGCCAACAATGCGCTCCTTTCTCGCACCGACCCGAATCAGTCCCCGGCCGGCGGTGACCATGACCCACGCGCCGGGTTCGATTTTACCCAAAACTTCGGCGGTGCCCGACGGCTTATACTCGCCCGCGGCATAGTCCCACTGAACCACTTTGGTTTTTTCGGTAATGTTATGCCAGATCAGGCCCTCATAGTTACCCTTGAGGATAAGTGTGCCGTCCTTGAAGGAGACGAATTTCCCTTGGTTGTTTTTGTCCTTCTGGTCGGTTGGGGCAGCGGCTGGCGACTGAGCTCTCGCGGAAGTCCCGGCCATGACAGCCAAGCCCAGGAAAAGGCCGCAAGTGAGAGCGATGTTACGAATGATGGATTTCATAGGATGTTGTATGGTTAGTTACTTATTGGTTAGTTACTTCTCCACCGGCACGCCGATATCGATGCGCGTGATGTTGTCGTCGCCCGCGCCGTGAACGGTGATGATCACGCCTTCCTTGATCTTGGGCAAAACCGTCGCCGGGTTCCCTGCATACTCAAATGCTTCGCCATCAATGCTTTCGTAAACAGGCACGTCGTCGGCAAATTTGCTCATGTGGAGTTGGTTGCCGTATTTCTTGGTGTAAGCCGGTCCGAGGTCTTTGCCCAGCATCAGCAGCCGGTCGTTCTTGTAGGAGACGAAGGTGCCGGTCGTGCTCCCCTTTCTCGCGCCGATGCGGATGAGCGCCTTGTTCCCGCTCACGGTCGTCCAGGTGCCGGCTTCCACTTTGCTCAACACTTCGGCGTTGCCTGCCGGCACATATTTTTTGGCGGCATCGTCCCAGCGAACGACCTCGATCTTTTCCGGGATGTTGTGCCAAACCAGTCTGCCGTAATTGCCCTTGAGCGTCAGCGTCCCGTCCTTGAACGAGACGAACTTGCCGTAGCCACCCTTGTCGTTCTGGTCGGCGCTCTTCGGTGCAGAAACA
This sequence comes from Chthoniobacterales bacterium, assembly GCA_038240495.1. Lineage (GTDB taxonomy): Bacteria > Verrucomicrobiota > Verrucomicrobiia > Chthoniobacterales > Chthoniobacteraceae > Chthoniobacter. The sequence continues at coordinate 1,766 of JBBSDS010000204.1, forward strand.
TTCGTTTGGACCTTGTCCGACGGCGGCCCTTTCTTCACGCCGATCTCGATGCGCGTGAAGTTTCCATCGCCCGCCCCGTAGTGAACGGTGACCAGTGTCCCTTCCTTGATCTTCGGCAAAGCTGTGGAGGGCGTGCCCGCACGCACATAGTCACCGCCATCGATGCTTTCGAAGACCGGGAGATCCTCGGCAAACTTTGGGAACTTGAGCTGGTTGCCGTATTTCTTGGTGAAGCTGCTCGGGGCCATGTCTTTTCCAAGCAGCACCGTCTGGTCGTCTTTGAAGGACACGAAGGTGCCGGTGACGCTGCCATTTTTTCCGCCGACGTAAATTTTCTCCCGGCGTCTATTTTCCGGCGCGGGGACGCCGACCCATGTCCCTCGCTCCACTTTGCTCAGGTTCTCCACGGTGCCGAATGGTTGATGCGCATTCGCGGCATCGTTCCAAAGAACGACCGGTGTGGTCGCGGGAATATCATGCCAGACTACGCCGCCGGACTTGCCTTTGAGCGTCAGCGTGCCGTCTTTGAATGACACGAACGCGCCTCCTCCGGCCCTGTTCTTCTGGTCGGTGCTCTCCACCGCCGGAGCCTCTTTCGGCTGCTCGGCTTTGACCTCTAGCGCACGCGTCGCACCCACCAGCGTGAGCGCGGCGATCATCAATGCCGCAGCCAGTCCCCACGCGGGATGTGTTCGGCGATGAGTGGCGATGGCACGAATGCGCGAGCGCATTCCGGCGCGCTCGAAGATGCCGACGAAGGCGAGGCCAAGTGCGGAGTGCGACACGGAGTTTTGCAGCTTCAGCAACGCATGGCCGTAGTCGGCGCGGCGATCTTCCGCATCGGCACCGAGCACCTGCGCATCGCACGCCGTTTCGCGATCCGCCCTCATGCGGGCAAAGGCCAGCCAGAGCAGCGGATTGAACCAATGCAGTGCCTGGAGCACGCACAGCAGCCAGTTCAACGGCAGGTCATGGCGTTTGAGGTGCGTGAGTTCGTGCAGAAAGACCATGCGCGCCTCACCAGCGGAAAATCCCTTCGGAAAACTCGCCGGCAGCAGCAGCACCGGACGCAGCAGACCCGCCACCGCCGGGCTGTCCACCGCCGCAGACATGAGCACTTGCGGCAAACGCTTCACGCCGAGTTGCTGCGCGGCACGCGCGACCGACGCTTGGATTTCCGCGCTTGTCGTCACCGCTCCCTGCGCGATCCGGCGCAAGCTCCGCCGATACCCGACGCCACCGATGACCAGCACACCACAAGCCCCCAACAGCCACGCCGCAAAAAGGATTTGCCACCCGCCCGGCCGCCACGACGCCGGTGCTGCCACCGTCGTGATTTCGCCAAACGATTCCTGCTCCACGGCAGACTGTGCCTCGGCGGACGATGCGACCGCTTGAACGATGAGCGGCTTTGAAAGAAAGCCATTCTCCGCGCTGAAGCGGCTCGCTGGCAGCACCGGCACGAGGAGCACCAGAACCACCGGCAGCCACAGTGCATGACGCCACCGCGCGGGCAGCCAGCGACTGAATGCGAGTTGCAGCCCCAGCACCGCGAGTGCGAGCACCGATGCGCGCAAGCTCGCGGACAGGAGCCATGAGATGATGGAATCGAGGGTGTTCATAAGGTTGTCGTGGAGGGTTCAGGATTGGTTCTTGAGTGATTGATCGAGCATCTTTTTCAATTCGCGCACCTCTGCCGGCGTGAGCTGCGCATTCTGCGCGAAGTGGACGAGCAGCGGCTTCGAAGCCCCGCGAAAAACCCGCTGCATGAAAGACTCGCTCTCCGCGCCCACACACGCCTCGCGCTTCACCGCAGGCGAGAAGACGCGCGTGCCGCTGGCGTTCTCGCCCGTCTTCAAAGCGCCCTTCTCGACCAGGCGAGTGAGCAGCGTGCGGACGGTGTTCTCCGCCCAGTTCATGCTGGGTCGCAGGCTCTTGGTGATCTCGGAAGCAGTCTGTGGAGCGCCCTCCCAGAGCGCCTCCATCACGGCCCATTCGGATTCGGAAATGTCAGGTGGTTGCATAATTTGACTCCTGATACTACGCCCGTAGTGACCCGTCAACTACAAATGTAGTGATTATGATCGGGAGTCGTCTTTGGCGCTGCCTTCGTGAACGCCCCCGGCCACCCTTGGCGGGTTACCGCCCGAAAATCATTGCAGGTGCGGACGTAGGTCTCATACGGATCAGCCGCCGCAGCGAGGCTGGCCGCGACAAAACAGAGCGCGATGCGAATGGGGAAATGGACAGGCATCATTTTACGGCGGCGAATCCTTCTCCACCACTTCGCGCGGCAGCAGCAATTCCGCCGCGCTCCGTGCGAGGAAGGGAGGCACGGTCATCAGCAGCTTGTCGCCGGCGCAGCGCTCGAACTTCCAGAGCTTGCCGTCCTCGCCCGCGCCGACGGGGACGCTGAAAAAGCCGGGCTTCTTGTCAAAGGTGTGCGCCACTCCGCCGCTCGGATTGCGCAGGGTGCCGCTGTTTTTGCTGTAGCCGCCGATGGTCTTCGTCCCGCGCGGGACGTAGAAGCAGAGCGTCCAGCCGCTCGAAAGATCCGGGCGCTGCTCGAAACTGGACGCGACGGTCAGCGGCGTGTCGGCGGGCCATATGAGACGCGTGCCTGCTCCCTGGTCCGTCACTTCGATGCGGTGCAGACCGGTGAACGTGCTCGCGAGTTGCACCGGATGATCCTTTTTGTCGGGCGCGATTTCGGTCTGCGCGCTGGATTTCATCTCCGCGTCCGCAGCCGCATAGAGCTCCAGCTTCGCGCTGCCCCTGTTTTGGTAGATCCATCCCGTCGTCGCGGAAAAGTTCAGCGTCGCCGGTGCGTGTTCGATCCAGGTGAAAAAAGTGCGGCTGCGATGCAGGTGACGGTCGTATTGGCCGCCGGTGACTTCAGCGAGCGCGAGCTTGGTCGCGGGGATGAGATCGCTGCTGAAGGAAACGGGGGTGAAGTCGAGCAGCTTGCGCGTCGTGATGCCGCTGCGGACGAACCCCTCCATTTCGCCGCGGGTGAAGGGCTCCTCCTTTTTCCACGCGCTCTTCGCCGCGGGCGCACGCCACTCGGAACCTTCCGGCATGTGCGCAGTCGTTTCGTGTCTCCGGCGCTCTTCAAACACCGCCTTCGCATGGACCATCTCGGTCGTGCGCATCCGCCAGACGTGGCGCAGAAAATCTTCGAAGGCCGCCTGCCGCACCGCGCCCGTGGCGGTGACGTAATCGGTGCGCAGCTCGACGTAGCGGGTGTAAAGCACGAGGTCATCGAGCCGCGCGAGCGTCGTCGCATCGCGCACGAGTCCGCGCGCTTCGTCGAGCAGGCGATACATCCGGCCGATCAGATCGTCGGTCACCACCGGTTTGTTTTTTCCGTCGATCAGCTCGTAAAATTTCCGCATCGGCACTCGCGCAGTGCCGAAACATTTCTCGATGAAATCGGCGGTGAGTTCCTCGATGTGATCGGCCTCCCGCACGTCCCACAGCATCCGCGCGGCGAGGTAATAGCCGAGGCCGTTGCAGCCCCAGTTGTCGTCCCCCTCGCCGGTGTAAAAGCGCGCGCCTTTCGCATAAAATTCCGGGATGGTCCGCCGCAGATATTCGGTGTTCGCGCCGCGGCACTTGCCGGGCATGTCGTGATCCCAGGACATCACGGCGAGATACTCGCGAATGCCGAACATTTTCGCCTTCGGCGACCAGCCGGCGATGATCTGATCGAGCGTCCACCCGCCTCGGATGAAGGCCGTCGCGGCCGTGATGATCACGTGCGGATGCGCCGCGATGGACGGCGGCGGCGAATGTTCATTGTAAGAATGCAACCCGACATACTTGTGCGGAAATTTCGCCTCGATGGCCGCCGCGGCTTCGTTGGCGAGGGTCAGCGCGCGATCGGTGATGCTGCCGAGCTTCCTGCACTCCGCGCATTCACACCAGAAGCCGCCGTCGCTCGGCTCGAGGGAAACGGAATCCACCTCGCCCTTCGGCGGCTGCTCCAACTGCCGAACTGCGTCCTCCGCGACGAGCCGGCGGAGGCCCGGATTGGAAATGCAAAATTTCGTGGAAGTCCGCTGGCCGTTGATCAGCCCGAGGTATTCGGGATGCGCGGCGAATTCCGTCTTGTTGCGCGCAATGATTGCGCCGTAGGCGTGGGCACTGAGGAGCGAGAAACCGTTGACCGCGCGATTGCGCGCACACCAGTCGGCCAATGTCTGCACGGCAAAATCCGCCGGACCGCGCCCATACCAGATGTGCCGCGAGCAATAGGACGGCCGCTCGATCGCATCCACCTTGATGGCAAGGCCGGGAGTCGAGGGAATCACCTCCCAGTTTTTCGTCGGGAAAAACTGCCGGTAGCCGAGACGATGAAGCAAATCCCACACGCCATTCCGCACCGCCAAATCACTCGCGCCGACGAGCCACAAGCCGCGCGGATGCGAGCGGAGCAAATATTCCTCACGCCGCGCCGGCTCGTCCGCCACGAACTCGACGCCGAGCTTCAGCGCAGGAAAATCCCCCGCGCGCCCGACGGCGATGCCGCTCGCACCGTCGCCGCTTTGCACGTCGAACTTCGCGCCCGCGATGCGTCCGAGATACTCGGCGAGTTGCGCGGCGTGCGCTTTGGTTTCCGCCGAGGCATCGGTGGAGACAACGACTGGCAGCAGCGCCACGCCATCCGCAGCCAGCGGCGTCGGAGCCGCACCGGCTGCGTTCACGAGCACCAGCGCCAGCAGCGCCGAAAGTATGTTCTGAGAGTTCATGGGAGAGGTGTGCGACCGCCCTACTGCGAACGAAAACAGAAGGAGTAGAGTTCGGCGTTTCTGAATTCAAACCGCACAGCGACTGGCCGGCCGGCCAGCGCGCGCAGGTCACTGCTTCCATTCCAAGTCACGGTCGCGCGAAGCGAGTCAGACGTGAGCGGGTCGGATTTGCCGAAGCCCGGCAGCGGCTTTCCGCCGCCATCCAGCAACTCCACGGTCAGACTCCCGCGGCTGGCGTCGAGATTCAGTTCGAGGCGGCTGCCGGTGAAGTGAAGCGGAATCGTGGTGAGCGTGCCCGGCTCGCTGCCCGCATCGGCGGAAACAAAGCGATCCAGCGGCCACGTCACCAGCCCGATGGATGTCGTGTATTTGGTTCCCCGCTCGGTACCTTGATACTCGTCGTAGATCACCGGGTTGCCGTGCGTGGCATTGATGCCGCCGTAATAGAGCCAGACCTGATCGGCGTGGCGGAACGCGCGCGAGGCCGTGACGAGAAAACCGCTGTCCCATTCGCCGACCGCTCCGAGCGGGATGACCGACGTGCGGAAAGGCCGCTCCCACGTCTCGAGATCGCGCGATACTCCGAGCTGCACTTCGCAGCAGCCGTCATGGTTGAACGGCCCCGCCGTCGGAAAACGGGAGTTGTTGTTGACCGAGAAAACCCACGGGAATGCGACGACGCAGCTCTCGGCCTGATAGGTGGCGATGCCGTAAAATTCCGTGCGCATCAGTGCGGGATTGTCCGGGACATCGAGAATTGGCCGCACGGCTTCGATCCGTCCAAGCGTGCCCGCATCGTCGCGCCGATCCGGTTGAAAAGTCAGCCGCGGCTCTGTCCAATTCAACAAGTCGGGACTGGTGGTGACGCCGAAGCAGCGCCGCACGACTCCGCGCACGGGCGTCGAAAGTTTCGGCAGCGCGACGAAAAGTTTTCGCTCACGGTCGTAGAAAGCGGTGACCACATCGCTGGAGCGGAAGAGATTCGCGGTGCTGATGCGCGTCCAGTTCAACCCGTCGGGAGAGACGAGCGCGTGCGGCCCGCCCGTTGGTTTCTTGCGATGATCCCACGCCACCATCTTGTAACGCCGCGCGGGATCCGGCTCGTCGGTGTCCTTGATGACGTTGGCTTCCATGCACGCGGCCAGCACCGCGTTGTGCGCCGGAAGGCCCTCGCATTTCTCCGTTCCCACCAGCGGCTTTTCCCAATGCACTCCGTCCTGGCTCGTCGCGTAGAGCGTCACAAAATCGGGGAACCACTGCGTGCGGTCGCCTTCATACCACATCTTGAAAATCTTCTCCTCCTCGTCGTAGAGCACCGTGCCGTAGCTGGAGATCCGCCACCCTTCCCACGGGCGATCCGCTTTCATCAATGGATTCGCCGGATGCTTGCGCCCCGCGTGCTGGGTAAAGCTCACCGCGTGCGAAGAACTCACCAGGAATTGATCGATGAACAACTGCGCGCGATCTCCCACGTCGAATGCGCCAGTAGGTGAAAGCGGCTTCGGGGGAACGGGCGGAGGTGCGGCCGGACGGGGATTCGCTGCCGGTGCCGCGCCGAGCGCAAGGCCCGCTCCGGAAAGCGCAGCGCCAGCGGTGAGAAATTCGCGACGGTTCATAGTTGTGGGGAAAACTGGGGTTGAGGAGAATTTAGAAAACTGGGTTTGGTTTGCCCATAGCTGCGAAGAGCGGTGATTTCGTGAATTTCAGTTTGCGGTTGGACGATGGCGAAGCGGCGCGCGCAAGGAACGTGGGAAATGCGCGGACTTTCATGTTAGGGCCGGTTCAGCGCGTGGACTTCGCGAAGAAGGTCGCGACTTTTCATCGCGAAGGCGTTGGTTTGGAAGTGAGAAATCGCGTTAGAAATTCCTGCACGTTCGCGTGGCCCGTTTTGCCGTCGCCCCGGTAGCGGAGTTCCACCGGCACGCCGAGGGCTTGCAGTTTTCTTTCGAGCATGAGGCCCGAGATCGCGGAGTGCGAAGGATCGGTCTGTGCCTCGCCGGGGACCGGCGGCTTGTCCTGATTCGGAAACTCGATGAAGACGGGCGGGTCGTCCTTGCTCGCGTGTTCGATGGGCGAGTAACGCCGGATCTCCGGCAGGAAGGATTCGCGCGCGGCGAGAAAGGGCGCGAAGGAATCGGCGCGCGTGAGTTCGGCAAACCCGAAAGCGTGCGCGCCGAAGATCGCGTTGGGGATCCACTCGCGCACTTGCTTCGGATCGAGCGAAACCACCGGCGCCTTGGCCGCGACGCAGAAAAGGCGCGTGGATTCGCGGGCGATGGGATCGGTGCTTTGCGGGTCGGCCATGTCGTCGTGCAGGGCGAGCCACAAGGATGAGGCGCCACCGGCGCTCACTCCCGTGGCGGCGATGCGCGTCTTGTCCAGATTCCACTCGGCGGCTTTCGAGCGCAGAAATTGCAGCGCGCGCTTTGCGTCATTCAGCGGCCATTGCACCGGCGGCGTGATGTGCGCGGCGTTCGCATCCTGGAGGAAACGATAGTTCACCGATGCCACCGAAATGCCGGCATCGAGGAACGCGCGCACATCGAGATGCTGATGAATGTCTGTCTTGTCCTGTGCCTGCCAGCCGCCGCCGTGAATGTAGAACACCAGTGGCGTGGCTTTGTCGGAGCGCGCCTGCCACACATCCATCGTCTGGCGGAAATGCGCGCCATACGGCACGTCGGTGAACGTCGCGGGCGTCGCGTCCGCCTTCGCCGTGGCGCATTGCTTTTGCACCTCGGCAGGCGGCATCCAGCCGGTGGCGCGCGCCTCATCGGGCTGGTAGGCGCAGGTGATGAAAAACAAACCAAGTGCGGCGGCTTTCTGCGGCGGCACGTTCACCTGCACCTGCGTGAACCCATCGGCGAACCAGCTCTCGAAGCCATCGGTGGCGCTGCTCTGCAACGGCTCGCCGTTCAGCTGAACATCGAGCTTCGTCGGTGCGCGATACGGCAGGCGCATGCGGAAGCCGATGCCGTGCTCGAGCTTTGCATCCGCTGACTCCTGCGCGGCGAGGAGCTGCGGCTTGGCGAGGTCCATCGCGAGCTTGA
>JBBSDS010000205.1:0-9481 GCA_038240495.1 Chthoniobacterales bacterium
AAACCGGTGATGCCGGTGTCGGTGCCGCAGAGCTTGAAGTCCATGTCGCCGAAGTGATCTTCGCTGCCGATGATGTCATTGAGCATGGTGTAGCGCTCCATGCGACCGTCGGCGCTGAACTCGGTGACGAGGCCGCAACTGATGCCGGCGACGCTTTTCTTCAGCGGCACACCGGCGTCGAGCAGGGCAAGGACGCCGGAGCAAACGCTGGCCATCGAGGTGGAGCCATTGGAGGCCATGACTTCGCTGGAGACGCGCATGGCGTACGGGAAGTCCTGGAGGTCGGGGATGACCGGGGCGACGGAACGCTCGGCAAGCGCACCGTGGCCGATTTCGCGGCGGCCGGGGCTGCCGGTGCGGCCGGTTTCGCCGACGGAGAACGGCGGGAAGTTGTAGTGCAGGATGAAGCGCTTGCTGGTCTCGCCGCCGGTGTAGCCGTCGAGATCCTGGGCTTCGTCGGCGGGCGCGAGAGTCGCGAGGGCGACGGCTTGCGTTTCGCCGCGCTGGAAGAGCGCGGAACCGTGGGAGCGCGGGAGCAGGCCGACTTCGGCGGTGAGCTGGCGGATGTCATCGACGCCGCGACCGTCGCAACGGACTTTCTTGTCGAGGATGCTGACGCGGAAGGCTTTTTTCTGGAGATAGTCGAAGGCCTGGCTGATCTCGAACTTCGTGGCCTCGGGGAATTTCGCGGTGATGGCCGCGGCGACTTCCTGCTTGAGGGCATCCAACGCTTTGCCGCGGGCGACTTTGCTCGGGGTGTAGATGGCGGCTTCAATGCGATCGCCGGCGACGGCGTAGGCGACCTCAAGGAGCTCGTCCTTGACGGTGAAGAGCGGGACCTGGCGCTTGGCTTTCCCGGCGACCTTGGCGAGTTCGAGTTGCGCGGCGATGAGCTTGCTCGCTTCGTCATGCGCGAACGAGAGAGCTTTGACGAACTCCTCTTCGGGGAGTTGGTCGGCGGCGCCTTCGATCATGATGACGTCGTTTTGCGTGCCGACATAAACGAGGTCGAGATCGCTGCCCGCCATCTGGGCGTGGGTCGGGTTGGCGACGAACTGGCCATTGACGCGGCCAACGCGCACGGCGGCCACGGGGCCGGCGAACGGGATGTCGCTGACCATCAGCGCGGCGCTGGCGCCGTTGATGGAGAGCATGTCGGGATCGTTCTCGCCGTCAGCGCTGAGGAGCACGGCGATGATCTGGGTGTCGTAGAGATAGCCTTTTGGGAAGAGCGGACGCAGCGGGCGATCCGTCATGCGGCAGGTCAGGATTTCTTTTTCCGAAGGACGGCCTTCGCGCTTGAAATAACCGCCGGGGAATTTGCCGACGGCGGCCGCTTTTTCGCGGTAATCGACGGAAAGTGGGAACCAGTCCTGGCCTTCCTTGGTGGTGGTCGCGGAAACTGCGGAGACGAAAACGATGGTCTCGCCGCAGCGGACGGTGACCGCGCCATCAGCCAGATTGGCGAGCTTGCCGGTTTCGATTGTGATGTTCGTGGCGCCGATGGACGCAGTGACGTTGTGAATACTCATGTGTGGTGTTTTCTAAATGGCACCGACACGACTGCGAAATTCTGAATGTTGAATTCTAAATTCTGACTGCCCGAGGACGCTGAGTGCGTCCGGCCATGCAAAATTCAGAATTCAAAATTCAAAATTTACCGCGCGTCGGCGGTGCCTGTTTGTTTTGGGGTTGGTGAAATCCGCGTGGCCGAATTGCCGCGCGGAAATGGATGAAAGGGGAGAAACAGTTCGCCCGCGAATTTGATCGCGGGCGAACATTTCCAAAAATCCTTGAGAGCTACTTCCGCAAGCCGAGCTTCTCGATGACGCTCTTGTAGCGTTCGTTGGCGGTGCGCTTGAGGTAGTCCAGCAACTTGCGGCGGCGGGCGACGAGCAAGAGCAGACCGCGGCGGGAAGAGTGGTCTTTGACGTGAGTCTTGAAATGCTCCGTGAGTTGATTGATGCGCTGGGTGAGCAGCGCGACCTGCACGTCGGCGCTGCCCGTGTCTTTCGCGTGCATGCGGAGCGCCTGAATGTCCTGAGTGTCTGTCATATCGTTTTTTCGTGAGCCGCGCAGTATGGGGGAGAAAGCGACCGTGGCAAGTGGGATTTTGCAGGACTTCGGGTTCCGCTGGACCCCTTTTAAGTGGAGTAGAATTTTCATAATTATCGAAAGTGCCATGGCATTAACCCTGCTATTTCCCATGAGTATGCTCACTTACGCCTACCAAGCTCGCGACACCTCCGGCAAAACCGTCTCCGGCATCCAGGAGGCTTTGAACGAGGACAACTGCGTCAACACGCTCATGACGCGCGGCCTGATGGTTCTATCGATCCAGCAGAAAGCCGCCTCCAAAGCGATGACGCCGCGTGGAAAGATTTCCGAAACCGATCTGGTGCTCTTTACCCGGCAGCTCGCGACGATGGTCGATGCCGGTCTGCCGCTAGTCAGCGCCTTGACGGCACTTTACGAACAAGCCGATCCGAAAAAGCAGGCCGGCCTGCGCCGCGTCGTCGGCGAGGTGAGCGCGCTCGTCCAGCAGGGCGATTCCTTCTTCGATGCCATCTCGAAGCACCCGGCGGTCTTCAATCGGCTCTACGTCAGCATGGTGAAAGCGGGCGAGTCTGGCGGATTGCTTTCCGATATTCTCGATCGGTTGGCGATGTTCCTCGAATCCGCTGCGCGGCTGAAGAAAAAGGTCAAGTCGGCCATGACCTACCCAGTCATCGTGCTCTGCATCGCCATCTCGATCACCACCTTTCTGATCGTCAAGGTCGTCCCGGTCTTCGGCGAAATCTTCGCGGACTTCGGCGCGAAGCTGCCGGCACCCACGCAGTTCCTGCTCGATGTCAGCGCCTTCATTCGCGGCAATTGGTATTTTATCGTCGCCCTCCTCCTCGGCATATTTTTCTCCATCAAGACCTTCCTCAAAACGGAGCGCGGTCGCCAGCTCTGGGACACCTACAAGCTGAAACTCCCGATCTTCGGTGTGCTCGTGCATAAGATTTGCATGACGCGGTTTGCGCGGACCTTCGCGCAGCTCATCCGGTCCGGCGTGCCGATTCTCGAAGTCATGTCGATCGTCGGCGATACCTCGGGCAACTACGTCGTCGAGGAAGCGATCAAGAAAGTCTCCTCGGACATCGAAAAGGGTTACCACCTCGCCAACGCGATCAGCCGCGAAAAAATCTTCCCGCCGATGCTCGTCCGCATGGTCGGCGCCGGCGAACAGACCGGCAAGATCGACGCCATGCTCGAGAAGATGGCGGATTTCTGGGACGAGGAAATCGAAGCCATCCTCAACGCCCTCACCTCGCTCATCGAACCACTGCTTATCGTTGTCCTGGGCGTGATCGTCGGCGGCATCGTCATCGCGATGTTCCTCCCGATCTTCAAGCTGAACGACGTGGTTTCGCAGTCGAAGTAACTGCCGCCTCGGAATCAGGGCGCAGGCTTCGCGAACGTCAGCGGTAAAATCAATAACAACGCACCATAGGCGAGCCCGGCGAAAGTCGCGGCTCGCCAGCGTTTTTCGGAGGCCGTGAGCCAGCCGATATGATCGCGGAGGGTAAAAGGCATCCCGACCCAAAACATCGCGAAGACGATCCAGACATAGACAAGCGAGACGAGAAAGAGACGCGACATTTCCGGCCGCAGAAACGCCGCCTCGAGGAGCGGCTCCGCCGCCAAAAGAACGACCATTCCGAGCGCCCGTGCGGCTAGGAATTCGTCCACATATTTCCAGGTCAAAAACCAGGCGATCGGCGTGCCGATGAGCACCGTGCGCCGCCAGTTCGAGAACTCCCCGAGGTCCATGACCTCGACGAGAATGAAAAACCAAATCGCCGCCGCCGTGAGCAGCAGGAATCCGAATCGCCCCGAGCGCGGAAACACCCGCAGCCAGTTCTGCGTGGCGCGCGGCTTCAGGAGTGCAAAAGCGTGCGCGGCGATAAGAAGGATACCGACAAGAACGAGAGCCGTCTCCAGCGAAAGAGGGTAGATCATGAGCGAGGGGCGCAAGAGAACTGGCATTCCCCCGCCCGCTCAAGCGAAAATATAGGAGCCTGGCGCATCCCGACCTACGCCTTGGCCAGCGCGCGACTGGCACCCAGTATCGCCGGATCACCATAGAGCGAAAAGCCGCTCGAACGCATGATCGCGACCTCGAAGATCTGACCGATGTGCCGTTCGCCGCCTTCGAAAATCACGATCTTGTTTCCCGGCGTGCGCCCCGTCAACCGCGCCTCGTTGGTTCTGCTCGGCCCTTCGCACAGAATCTCCACGTTGCGTCCGACGAGCGCTTCGCCTTTCGCAATTGCGAAGCCATCGATCACCCGCAGCAAATCCTGATTGCGCTCCTCCTTCACCGCTTCCGGCACCTGCGCTTCCATCTCCGCCGCAGGTGTATCCCGGCGCGGCGAGTAACGAAAGATGAAGGCATTATCGGGCTCCACGCGTTCCACCAGTTCGCGCGTCGCCGCGTAGTCTGCATCGGTTTCGCCGGGAAAGCCGACGATAACATCCGTCGTCAACGCGATGTCCGGCCGGGCTGCGCGGAGCTTTTGGGTGAGCGTGAAATATTTCTCTGCAGTGTAAGTGCGGTGCATCGCTTTCAAGATGCGATCGGAGCCCGATTGCATCGGCAGATGCACATGCGGCATCAGCTTTGGCAGCTCGGAAAAGGCATTCACCAGATCCTCGCGAAAGCCGATCGGATGCGGCGACGTAAAGCGCAGACGGCGCAAACCTTCGACCGCATGCACCGCCTCAAGAAGCTGGACGAACGGGCTCTTCCCGTCGCGTTTCTCAAATTCGTGCCGTCCGTAAAGATTCACGATTTGTCCCAGCAGCGTCACCTCCTTCACCCCGCGCGCGACAAGTTCTTCGACCTCTCGCACGACCTCCTCGATCCGCCGCGACCGCTCCGCCCCGCGCGTGCTCGGCACGATGCAAAACGTGCAGTGCATGTTGCAGCCCTGCATGATCGAAACAAACGCCGTCGCCTGCCGCTCCCGCAGCACATGCTCGCGAATCGTTTCCTGCGAGCCCGCCTCTTCCGCGACATCGACGATGGAAAAACGCGCGTCATCCATCAGCCGATCGCGCAACGTCCGCTTCCGCTCGACGATCTGCTCCACGTATTCCGCGACCTTGTGAAATTTTTGCGTCCCGACGACGAGATCGACGTGCCCCACATCACGCACCAACTCCTCGCCACGCGACTGCGCCATGCAACCGAGAAAGCCGAAAACCATCTCCGGTTTGTTCGCCCGCAATCGCCCGAGCAGCCCCATTTTTCCAAGCGCCTTTTGCTCCGCCATGTCGCGCACGCTGCACGTATTCAGCAGCACCACGTCGGCGTCCTTTTCGCTCGCCGTCATCTCGTATCCACGCGCCACGAGCATGCGCGCCACCTGTTCGGAGTCGCGCTCGTTCATCTGGCATCCGTAGGTTTTGAGAAAAACTTTGGGCATCGGGAGCCGCGGAAGCTAACCGAGGAAGGCGGGGCCGGAAACTGGAAATTCCTTTTCCCTGAGAGTGCGCTCGCTTACAAGCACGCTCCCATGCCGGACATTCAGCATCTCATCGAAAGGAATCGAACATGGGCGGCGCGGATCACTGCCAATGATCCCACGTTCTTCGCCACTCTCGCACGGCAACAAAGTCCGACATATCTCTGGATCGGCTGCGCCGACAGCCGCGTGCCGGCCAATGAAATCGTGGACCTCCGCCCCGGCGAACTCTTCGTCCATCGCAACGTCGCCAACGTCGTCGTGCACAGTGATCTGAACTGCCTTTCGGTCATGCAGTTCGGCGTGGACGTATTGAAGGTAAAGCACATCCTCGTCGTCGGGCACTACGGTTGCGCGGGCGTCGCCGCTGCGCTGCTCAATCGCCGCATCGGCCTCGCCGACAATTGGCTCCGGCACATCCAGGACATTCGGCTGAAACACTCTGTCCACCTCGACGCCCTGCCCGAAGCCCGCCGCGCCGACCGTCTCGTCGAACTCAACGTCATCGAGCAAGTCAGCAACGTGTGCCAGACGACGGTCGTCCAGGAGGCTTGGGAACGCGGTCAGGAATTGACCGTCCATGGCTGGGCCTACACCCTCACGAATGGGCTTGTGAACGACCTCGGCATCAGCATCTCCAACGCCGCCGAAGCGAATCCAATCTACCATCGGGCGCTGGAAAAGTTGGCTTGAAAGCCGCGACCTCGCGCAGTCGCGATGCGGTGCGAGGAGATTGACGAAGGCACCGCGAGCGTGGATTCATCGCGGGATGAAATACCCCCTGCTCCCGCTCCTCGCGCTCGGTCTCGGCCTGGCACCGCTTTCCTCTCCCGCGAAGACGCCGGACGGCAAACAAAAGCTCGTGCTCGTCGCGGGCAAGCCATCGCATCCGCCGCGCATGCACGAGTTCAATGCGGGCGTGCAGTTGCTCGCCAAGTGCCTCGCGCAGGGCTCACCCGCGCTCAAGGTGGACGTGGTGCTCAACGGCTGGCCGCAGGATGAAGGCGTCTTTACCGACGCGGATGCGGTTGTCTTTTACATGGATGGCGGCGCCAAGCACGAGGTCGTGCTGGAAAACGGCGCACGCCTCGCGAAGATCGACGAATGGACGAAGCGCGGCGTGGGCATCGGCTGCATGCACTACGGCGTCGAGGTCGTGGCGAACCAGGCGGGAGAGCAGTTCAAGCGCTGGATCGGCGGGCACTATGAAAACATGTATTCCTGCAATCCGATGTGGGAACCGAACTTCACGCAATTTGTCGCGCACCCGATCACGCGCGGGGTCCAGCCGTTCCAAATCAAGGACGAGTGGTATTTCAACATGCGCTTCGCGGACGGTTTCTCCGCCGACAAAGTGAGTCTCGACGGCGCGGTGAAATTCTGGCCGATCCTCGTCGCCAAGCCGAGCGATGAAGTGCGCAAAGGACCGTATGTCGCGCCGAAAGGACCGTACGATCACATCGTCGCCGCGAGTGGCCGGTCGGAGGCGATGATGTGGGCCGTTGAGCGGCCCGACGGCGGACGCGGCTTCGGCTTCACCGGCGGCCATTTTCACGACAACTGGTCGAACGACAATTTCCGCAAGACAGTCCTCAACGCGCTCGTGTGGGTGGCGAAGGGCGAAGTGCCCGCGACGGGAATCGAGTCGAAGGTGACGACTGAAGACCTCGAAGCGAATCTCGACCCGAAGCCGGCGAAGAAGTAGGCATCTAAGAATCCCGTTCGCGCGATCTTGTCTCCGCGCATTTCTCATCCCCCTCCGCAGCCCCGTCCCGCCATGAAAACCTCTACTCGATTTGTCACTGCTTTCGTCGCCACCCTCGGCCTCAGCTTCACCGCTCTCGCCAAAACACCCGACGGCAAACCGTGCATCCTGCTTCTCGCCGGCAAGCCTTCGCATGGACCCGGCGAGCACGAGCACAACGCCGGCGTGAAGCTGTTTGCGAAATGCCTCGCTCAAGGCGCGCCGGACGTCGTGACCAAGGTGCATCTCGACGCCGACTGGCCCAATGCCGATGAACTCGCGCAGGCGGACACGATTGTCATCTACTCCGACGGCCAGGGCGGACACGTCGCGCTGCAAGGCGACGATCGCCTTCCAGCGTTGGCCAAGGAAATGAACCGCGGCTGCGGTCTCGTCTGCGTCCACTACGCAGTCGAGCCAAGCTTTGAAGCGACCGGCTGGGCGGGCGCGCAGCGCGGGCCCGATGGCAAAACGCCAAAGGTCGATCTGCCGCCGGGACGCGGCTCGAAAGGCAAGGGCGCGCCGGAATTTCTCGAGTGGCTCGGCGGATATTTCGAGCAGTTCTGGTCGGTCAATCCGCACTGGCTCGCCGACTTCAACAAACTGCCCACGCACCCGATCACCAGCGGCGTGAAGCCGTTCAGCACGACCGACGAGTGGTACTTTTTCATGCGCTTCCGCGAGGGGATGAAAGGCGTGACGCCGATTCTCGCGGCGGTCGCACCGCCGGAGACGATGAACCGCGGTGAGGGTGACCACGCCGGCAATCCCGATGTCCGGCGTTCAGTGCTCGAGGAGAAAAAGCCGCAGGTCGTCGCGTGGGCCTCCGAGCGCGCGAACGGCGGCCGCGGTTTTGGATTCTGCGGCGGCCATTTTCACAAAGGCTGGGGCGACAACGACCAGCGCAAGCTCGTGCTCAACGCCATCCTCTGGACCGCGAAAGTCGCAATGCCGGCGGGCGGCGTGGAATCGAAAATCACCGACGAAGATCTCGCGCAGAATCTTGATCCGAAGGCGCCGAGAAAGCCCGCTGCCACGCCGGCCCCGCCCGCGCCCGCGCCCGCAAATGCTGCTGCGAAGCCGATCTTCACGTCGCCGCTTGTTCACGACAAACCGACCGAAATCAAAGCCGACCTCAAAGGCGCCAAGGAACTCTTCCTCGCCGTGACCGACGGTGGCGACGGCTTCGTCGCGGATTGGGCGGACTGGATCGAACCGGTGCTCGTGAAAGCCGACGGATCGAAGATCAAGCTCACTGAGTTGAAACCGAAATCCGCGAAGGTCGGCTTCGGGCAATTTGGCGTGAACAAAAACCCGCGCGGCGCGGCGCTGAAAGTCGGCGGCCAACCCGTCGCGTTCGGCTTCGGCGCGCATGCGCCTTCGCTCGCCGGCTTCGATCTACCGGAGGGTGTTGTGGGGTTTGAAGCGCGCGGCGGCGTGGACAATGGCGGCACCGATCAGGGCGGTGGCGCGACCGTGAAGTTCCTCGTTTACACGCAGAATCCCGGCGAAGCGGCGATCGCTTCGGAAAAAAGCGGCGCACCCGTCGCGTCCGCCGACCGTTACGGCCTCGAAAAAGCGAAGGCGAACATGGCTTCTTTCCAGACGCCGACCGGGCTCACGGCCTCGCTTTTCGCCGCCGAGCCGATGATTCAAAATCCGACGAACATCGACATCGACCACCATGGACGCATCTGGGCGGCGGAGTGCGTGAACTATCGCAAATTCGCGGACCTCCGGCCCGAAGGCGACCGCATCGTCATCCTCGAAGACACCAACGGCGACGGCCTCGCCGACAAGGAAACGACATTTTTTCAGGACCCCCGGCTGACCAATCCGCTCGGCATTTGCGTGCTGCCCGGACCCGGCGGCGCGAAGAAAGGCACGCAAGTGCTCGTCAGCGCCGCGCCGAATCTCTGGCTGCTCACCGACACGCAAGGCACGGACCACGCGGACAAAGCCGAGATCATTTTGAACGTCAGCGGGAACTGGAATCACGACCACCAACTCCACGCCTTCTCATTTGGGATGGACGGCAAACTCTATTTCGACATGGGCAATGAGGCGCGCGAATTGAAAACGCCCGACGGAAATTTGATCATCGACGTCGCAGGCAATCGTGTGACCGCCGATCGCAAGCCTTACCAGCAGGGCATGGTCTTCCGCGCAGATTTCGCCGACGGCAAACTCAGCAACTTCGAAACACTCGCCTGGGATTTCC
>JBBSDS010000206.1:0-9476 GCA_038240495.1 Chthoniobacterales bacterium
CTCTGCGTCCTCTGCGCCTCTGCGGTTAAATCCATACGAGATAGAGGGCCTCCTTGCCATCGGCTGGGACCGGACGAGATTTCCCGTAGAAATCCCTCTCCATGAAACCGCTCCCGATGTTTCTCAACGGCGCGTGGGTGGAAGCCGGCGACGGTGCCACGCGCGAAATCCTCAATCCGGCGAACAGCGAAGTCATCGCCGTCGTGACTGATGGCAGCGAGCGCGATGCCGAAGTCGCCATCGACCACGCCCGGCGCGCCTTTGATTCCGGACCGTGGCCGCAGATGCGCGCCCCCGAACGCGCCAGCTACCTCTTCAAACTCGCCGATTTGATCGACGCCAAAGCCGACGCGCTCGCCGAACTCGAAACCCGCAACAACGGCAAACCGCTGCGCGAAGCAAAGTTTGATGTCGCCGATGCAGCCGCGTGCTTTCGCTACTACGCAGGGCTGATCACCAAACCACTCGGCCAGACTTACGAAGTGAGCGACCCGGCCATTCAGTCGATGGTCGTCCGCGAACCAATCGGCGTGTGCGGGCAGATCATCCCTTGGAACTATCCGCTGCTCATGGCGGCGTGGAAACTCGCGCCCGGACTAGCCGCCGGCAATTGCTGCACTCTCAAGCCCGCCGAGACGACGCCGCTGACTGCCATCGAACTTTTCAAACTCATCGCCGAAGCCGGCTTTCCGGCAGGCGCAGCGCAGTTGCTCCTCGGGTCAGGATCGACCGCCGGGAACGCTCTCGCGGCGAGCATGCTCGTGGACAAGATCGCCTTCACTGGCGGCACCGTGACGGGTCGGAAGATCATGGCCGCGGCAACCGGCAACATCAAAAAAATCACGCTCGAACTCGGCGGCAAATCGCCGTGCATCGTCTTCGCCGACGCCGATTTCGACGTCGCTCTCGAGTACGCGATGTTCGCCATTTTCGCCGGCCAGGGCGAAGTTTGTAGTGCCGGCTCGCGGCTCATTCTCGACAAAAAAATCGCGGACCGTTTTGTCCCGCGTCTCGCCGAAGCGACCGCGAAGATCGTCGTCGGTGATGGACTGGACCCGAAAACGGAAATGGGCCCGCTCATCACGCGCCAGCACATGGACCGCGTGTTGGGCTACATCGAGTCTGGCCGGACCGAAGGCGCCCGCACCATCTGCGGCGGCCATCGGCTTGCGGACGGCACGATGGCGAATGGCAATTTTGTCGCGCCGACAATCTTCGTCGATACGCGACCGGAGATGAAAATCGTCCGCGAGGAAATCTTCGGCCCCGTGCTCGCCGTGCAGCTTTTCGAAACCGAAGAAGAAGCCGTCCATCTCGCGAATGATACGATTTACGGGCTCGCCGGCGGCGTCTTTACAAGCGATCCGGGCAAGGGGTTGCGTGTCCTCCGCAAACTGCGCGCGGGAATTACGTGGATGAATACCTATCATCCGACCTTCAACGAAGCGCCGTGGGGCGGTTACAAACAAAGCGGAATCGGCCGCGAACTCGGCACCTTCGGCCTCGATGCCTACCTCGAGACGAAGCAGATCAACATCAACCTTGTTCCCCAACGACTGAATTGGTTCAGTGCGGCTTAACGCCGCATGGAGACCATGGTCGAACTCAGATCGGTAACCAAGTGCTTCGCCGGCTTCACGGCGGTTTCCGACATCGACCTAAAGATTCAAGCGGGTGAATTCCTCACGCTGCTTGGCCCATCTGGTTGCGGCAAGACGACGCTGCTCCGCATGATCTCCGGCTTTGAGACACCGACCGAGGGCTCGGTGTGGCTCGATGGCGAGGATGTCACGCACTTGCCGCCGTATCGTCGCAACGTGAATCAAGTCTTTCAAAGCTACGCGCTCTTTCCGCATCTCACCGTCGAGGAAAACATCAGCTTCGGTCTGAGAATGCAGAAACTGCCGAAGCCGGAAATCGCCACACGCGTGCAAGACGTGACGAACCTCGTGTCGCTCGAAGGCATGGAGCAGCGCAAACCGAGCCAGCTCTCGGGCGGGCAGCGACAGCGTGTGGCACTCGCGCGCGCGATCGTTTGCCAACCCAAGGTGCTGCTTCTCGATGAGCCTCTCTCCGCGCTCGACGCCAAGCTCCGCCACGCCATGCAGGTCGAACTCAAGCGTCTGCAAAAGAAGCTCGGCATCACCTTCATCTTCGTCACACACGATCAGGAGGAAGCGCTCACGATGTCCGACCGCATCGCTGTCGTGAACAAGGGCCGCATCGAACAACTCGGCAAATCATCCGAGATTTACCACTCTCCGCGGACCACCTTCGTGGCAAATTTCATCGGTCAGGCCAACATCCTCGAAGCAACCTTCGTCGCCAGCGAAGGCAGTCTAACGCGACTTCGCCTTGCCTCGGATTTGGAAGTCCGCGTGCCGAGCGAAACCATTCCTGCTGGAGTGACCAATCTGCTCGTCTCGATCCGTCCGGAGAAAGTGCATCTCCAAAAAACAAAGCCGGTGTGCGAGATCGTTTTCGAGGCGGAAGTGGCGGATGAGTTGTTCAAAGGCGCGATCGACGAGTTATCTCTCAAGACCGCCGGCGGCCTCGAACTCACGGTCGTCGTCGCCAACGAAAGTGCGACGCAGGAGACGTTTCACCACGGCGACAAAGTCTTTTGCGGCCTGCATCCGAGCGACATTGTCGTGGTGCGCGGCGAATAGTTCTCGGCCTTGCCCGCGTTACCTCGGGATGGGCGCTTTGCGGCCGTCGGGCGTGAGGTGGACCATGATGGCCGTGTTGCTGAAAACCGTGGCGTAAGTGCGCGCGTTTCGGCACCACACGGCGACTGTGCATGAGCTGACGCCCACCCGCTCCACGCGGCTGTGAATTTTGACGATGTCGCCATTCTGCACCGGCGCGGTGAAGTCGAATGCGTCCACGCGCCGCGTCACGAAGGCCGCTTGCGGAAAAGTGAGCGACGCCGCGCTGAAGGCGAGATCGTCAGCCCACTGCATCATGTAACCACCGAAAAGCGTTCCACATTGGTTGAGAAATTCGGGACGGATAACGAGGGTCTTTTCATGCACGGGAAATCCGCCCGGCGTCCCCGCGGCGGCACTGTTCTCGACGGCGGCGATTCCGTGGACTCGCGCAATGTGCCGCCCACCCTCGAATTCTGTTTCGAGCCACGTCCTGACGATTTGCAGCGCAAGATCGACGGGCACCGTGCGCTGGCCGATGGCAATGACATTGGCGTCGTTGTGCAGTTTTGCCCAGCGAGCGGTGTCGAGGCTGAAGCACAGCGCGCAGCGGATGCCACGCACTTTGTTCGCCACGATTTGCTCGCCGTTGCCGGAACCACCGAGGACGATCCCACGCTCGCATTCGCCACGCGCCACGGCCTCCGCAGTAGGCGCGATGAAAAGTGGGTAATCGACTGGCGCTGTCGAGTGCGTGCCGAAGTCGCGCACTTCATGTCCCGCGTCGCCCAGCATTTCGATGATGCGGCCTTTGTACTCGAAACCCGCGTGGTCGGAACCGATGGCGATCTTCATGCCGGCACTGTGGTCCGGCGCAACCGTCTGCGGCGAGCCGGAAACTCAGTGCGCGACTGCCGTGGCAGGCGGCGGAGCGAGCTCCTCCGGTTGCGGTTTTTCAGCTTCTGCCTTCTGGCCGCGTTCCTTGAACCACATGATGACCACATAAAATACCGGCGTGAGGAAGAGGCCGAAAATCGTGACACCGAGCATGCCGAAGAAGACCGCAGTGCCGAGAGCCTGCCGCATTTCGTAGCCAGCGCCGCTGCTGAGCACGAGCGGGAGCACTCCGAGGATGAAGGCAAAGCTGGTCATGAGGATCGGGCGCAAGCGGAGCTTGCAGGCTTCGACCGCAGCCTTGAAGCGATCCACCCCGTCGCGATCCTGAATCATCTTGGCAAACTCGACGATCAAGATGGCGTTCTTGCACGCGAGTCCGACAAGCACGACGAAACCAATCTGTGTGAAAATGTTGTTGTCCATGTCGCGCAGCCACACCCCGCCGATGGCGCTGAGCAGGCACATCGGCACGATGAGGATGATCGCGAGCGGCAGCGCCCAGCTTTCATACAAAGCGCTGAGCACGAGGAAGACCATGAGCACGCAGAGCGGAAAAATGTAGAGCGCACTATTGCCCGCGAGCTTTTGCTGGAGCGCCATTTCGGTCCATTCAGTGGTGAAGCTCGTGGGCAGGTTTTCCTTCGCGAGCTTCTCGATCGTTTCCATCGCCTGTCCGGTGCTGTAACCGGGCGCCGGCGCGCCGTTGAGGTCGGCTGCGGGCCACATGTTGTAGTGGACCACTTTGTCCGCACCGTTCGATTCCTGCACGGTCGCGACGGAGCCGAGCGGAACCATGCCACCATTGAGGTTGCGCGTCTTGAGCAGCCGAATGGATTCGGGCGTGAGCCGGAACTTCGCATCGGCCTGCGCCGTGACGCGATAGGTGCGGCCGAAGAGCGTAAGGTCGTTGACGTAGCTCGAACCGAGATACGTTTGGAGCGTGCCGAAGATATTGCTCAGCGGGACATTCATTGTCTTTGCTTTCACGCGATCCACCTCGAGCCAAAGCTGTGGAACATCGGCGCGGAATGTCGTGATGTTCCCGGCCAGCGTCGGGTTCTGATTCGCCTGCATCATCATGCCAAACGCCTGCGCCTGAAGCTGATCGAGCCCCGCGCCACCGCGGTCCTGGATGTAAAGCCGATAGCCGCCCGCGTTACCCACGCCGGCGACGGGCGGCGGCGGAAAGACGCCGGTGAATGCTTCCGGAATCTCGGCGCGGAAGCGGCCATTCAGCTTCGCGATCATCGCAGGCATCTGGTCGTCTGCGCCTTTGCGATCGGCGAATTCTTTGAACGGCAAAAACACTGCGCCGGTGTTCGATTGGTTGCCGCCGAAGAGGTTCATGCCGGCAATTTCCATGGTGTCGAGCACGCCCGGAATTTCGCGCGAGATCTTCGCCATCTTGGTGACCACGGCTTGCGTGCGATCGAGCGACGCGCCGTCTGGAAGCTGACAGAAGCACGCCGCGTAGCCGCGGTCTTGCGTCGGAATAAAGCCGCTGGGCACGACCTTGAAGCCAAGTGCGGTGAGCGCGAGCAGCCCGACGTAAACGAGCAGCACGATCGACGCGAGGCGCGTGAGGCGGCCGACGGACCTTCCATAATTCGCGCCGGCCCAGCCGAAGACTTTGTTGAAGCCTCGGAAGAACCAGCCGAGCGAGCCGTCGATCAGCTTTTGCAACGCGTCTTTTTTTGCACCGTGCGGCTGAAGCAGGAGGGCGCCGAGCGCGGGCGAAAGCGTGAGCGAGTTCAACGCGGAGATCGCGGTGGAGACGGCGATGGTCAGCGCGAATTGCCGGAAGAACTGGCCGGTGATGCCGGTCATGAATGCGGTCGGGACAAACACCGCGCCGAGCACGAGCGCGACCGCGACGACTGCGCCGCTCACTTCATCCATCGCCTTGCGCGCCGCGTCGCGTGGACCAAGGCCGTTCGCGATATGATGCTCGATGGCCTCGATCACGACGATGGCGTCATCGACCACGATGCCGATCGCGAGCACGAGGCCGAAGAGCGAGATGTTGTTCAGCGAAAAGCCGAAGAGCGACATCGCCGCGAACGTGCCGATGAGCGAGACCGGCACAGCGATGAGCGGGATGAGTGTGGCGCGCCAATTTTGGAGAAAGACGAGCACGACAAGCACAACCAGCGCGATGGCCTCGAAGAGGGTTTTCTCCACTTCGTGAATCGACTCGCGCACGGAAGTCGTCGGATCGTATTGGATCTCGTAGTCGAGCCCTGCCGGAAAGCGCGTCTTCAAATCTTTCATCTTCTCGCGCACGCGATCGGAGGTTTCGAGCGCGTTGGTTCCGGGAAGTTGAAAGATGCCAATCGCCGTTGCCGGCTTGCCTCCGAGGAAGCTGTTCACGGTGTAATCCTTGGCCGCGAGCTCCACGCGAGCGACGTCACTCACGCGGGTGATCTGCCCGTTGGCGCCTGTCTTGATGACGATGTCGCCGAAGGCTGCGGGATCCTCGAGCCGTCCTTGCGTGTTGATCGTGTATTGAAAAGCGATCGCGTTCTGGGGCGTCGGTGGCGCGCCAACCAGACCGGCTGCGACCTGCACATTTTGCTCGGAGATCGCCTGCGTCACGTCCTGCGCAGTGAGTCCACGCGCCGCGATTTTTTCCGGATCGAGCCACACGCGCATCGCATACTCGCGCGCACCGAAAACCATCACGTCGCCGACGCCCGGAAGCCGCGCGAGTTCGTCGCGGATTTGTAGCAGCGCGTAGTTGCTGGTGAAAAGTGAATCAAGCGAGCCATCGGGCGACACGAGATGCACCACCATCGTGATGTCCGGCGATTGCTTCTTCGTCGTCACGCCGATGCGCTGCACGTCCTGCGGTAATGTAGGCACCGCGATGGCCACGCGGTTCTGCACCAGCACCTGCGCGGAGTTGATGTCGGTGCCGAGCTTGAACGTGACGTTGAGCGACATGATTCCGTCGCTCGTGTTTGACGACGACATGTAGAGCATGTTCTCCACGCCATTGATCTGCTGCTCGATCGGCGTGGCGACCGTCTCTGCAACCGTCTTGGCATTCGCACCAGGATAAGCCGCGGTGACTTGAATCGTCGGCGGTGCGATGTCCGGATACTGCGCAATCGGCAGCGTCCAAAGCGCAATTCCGCCGACCAGCGTGATGATGATGCTGATGACGCCGGCGAAGATCGGCCGGTCGATGAAAAAATGAGCAAACTTCATGGCTCGCTCACTTCGCTTCTTCGGCCTTGCCCGCCTCGGACTGCGGCGCAGCGTCCGCGGGTTTTGGAGCCTCTTCCTTCTTCGCTTCCATCGGCATCACCGGCATGCCGGGTTGGAGAATCTGCAGCCGCGTAGAGACGATTTTTTCGCCGTCCTTCAAGCCATTCTTCACGATGCGCAGCCCTTCCCACATCGTCGCTGTTTGGATATTGCGACGCTCAATCGTGTTGTCGGGCTTGATCGCGTAAACGTATTTCACGCCTTGTTGCGAACTGATGACTTTGTCCTCGATCAACACGGCGCGGTAACTCCCGGCTCCGGGCACGCGCATGCGCACGAAGAACCCGGGCGAGAGCAGCGGATTCCAGCTCTTGAAAACGCCCCGCGCCCGCTGCGTGCCGGTCGTCGGATCGAGCTTATTGTCCACGAAGTCGATATAGCCTTCGTGCGGAAAATCGGTTTCGTTCGAAAGCTCGACGAATGCGGGAATCGGTGCGTCGCGCGCCGACTTCCGTTTCCCTTCATCGCGCAGCTTGAGGTATTTGAGAATGCTGTTTTCGTCGGCATCGACATAGACGTAAATCGGGTCGATCGAGACGACGGTGGTCAGCACGCCGTCGGTGCCCATGCTTGATTGCACAAGGTTGCCGACGGTGACGCGTTCATTGCTCACTCGACCGGTGATCGGCGATTTGATCCGGGTAAACTCCAGGTTCAGCGCTGCTGAATCCTTCGCCGCTTGCGCAGATCGCACACTCGCTTCGGCCTGCTGATTGGCTGCCGCCTTCTGGTCGAATTCTTCCGGCGAAGTGACCTTCTTCTCCCGCAAATCCTTGGCCCGAGTGAAGTCGATCTGCGCCAGTTTCAACTGCGCCTGAGCCTGCTCGAGATTGGCGGACGCGCGGTCGAGATCGGCTTGATACGGGCGCGGATCGATGACGAAAAGCAGATCGCCCTCATTGACGATCGCGCCTGCTTTGAAATGTATTTCGGTGATGTATCCGGTGACGCGCGGACGGATTTCGACGGACTCGACAGCTTCGATTCGTCCGGTGAATTGATCCCACTCGGTCACCTCTTTTTCGACCGCGGTCACAAAATTAACCGGCAATGGCCCTTGCTGCTGCGGGGGCGGCGCTTTTTTGCAACCCGCGAGGCTCAGAAAGATAGAGGCCACGCTGCACAGCGCCGCGATTTGAAGATGAGTGATTCTGAAAAGCATGCGGCGCGACTAGACTCTGCGAAGAGGAATTTGCCAACAGATAGTTAATGCCATTAACAACAGTATTCGCAATCGAATGGACTAAGGTTCGCGGGACAAGGCCGCAATATGTTCGTCGGTGAGCGCGACATCTGCCGCAGCGATGTTTTCCGCGAGATGCAGCACCGAAGTGGTGCCGGGGATGACGATGATATTTGGGCTGCGCCGGAGCAGCCACG
This sequence comes from Chthoniobacterales bacterium, assembly GCA_038240495.1. GTDB lineage: Bacteria > Verrucomicrobiota > Verrucomicrobiia > Chthoniobacterales > Chthoniobacteraceae > Chthoniobacter. The sequence goes on from JBBSDS010000206.1 coordinate 8,196, forward strand.
CGAGCGCGACTTGTCCAGTGGTCGCTCCGAGTTCACGCGCGACTTGCGCGAGCGGACCGGACGCCTCGGCCAGCGGCGCTTGCGGGGCAAACGGTTTCGCCGCCAGCGGTCCCCACGGGAGATATGCGATGTCGTGCTCCGCGCAGTAGTCGAGGACAGGATCGTCGTCGCGTTCGAGAAAATTATACCGGTTCTGCACAGAGACGATGGGCACGATTTTTCGCGCCTGATCGAGTTGCGCCAGAGTCACGTTCGACAAGCCAACGTGCCGAATTTTTCCAGCGGACCGCAGCTCCGCGAGCGTGCCGACGCTGTCGGCGAAAGGCACATTCGGATCGGGCCGGTGCAGTTGGTAAAGGTCAAGGCGATCGAGTTTCAATCGACGCAAACTGCCTTCGCAAAAGCGACGCAGACTCGCAGGGCTGCCATCGGGAAAGACCTTGTCGGCTGCGGTTTTTTCGACGCCGCCCTTGGTCGTTACGACCAGTCCGGGCGGGTAAGGTGCGAGCGCATCCGCGATCAGTTCTTCATTCCAACCCGGGCCATACGGATGAGCCGTGTCGATGAAGTTCACGCCCAATTCGACGGCGCGCCGGAGCAGCCGTTTGCCGGCTTCCCAATCCGGATACGGTCCGAAATTTCCCGGCTGTGCGCAGAGCCGCATCGCGCCATAGCCGAGGCGATGCACTGGCAAATCGCCGCCCAGCAACCACGTCGTGCGTTTGGAAGAATCCATCACGAAATCTTGATGACGATCTTGCCGAAGTGTCCCGCACATTGCATGCAGGTAAAGGCCGCGCGGGCATCATCGAAAGCGAATGTCCGGTCGATGACCGGGCGGATATTGTGCTGCGCGATATAGGCATTGAGCACTTCGAAATCGGCGCGAGAACCGACATAGATTCCGTCGAGTCGGGCGTTGCGCGCGACCAACGGAAACAGGCTTGCATCGGGCGCACCGAAGCCGGTGAGCACACCGATCAGCGCGACCTGACCGCCCGCGGCCACGCTGTTCATCGACTTTCCGAGCGTGCCCGGCCCACCGACCTCGACGACGTGATGGACGCCGCACTTTTCCGTGAGATGCCAGACCTCTTTGTCCCAATCCGGCGTCGTTCGATAGTTCACCGTCGCCCATGCTCCGAGTTCCCGCGCTCGCGCCAGTTTGGCATCGCTGCTCGATGTCACGATGACGCGCGCGCCTGCGGCCGTGGCCAATTGCAAGGCGAAGATCGAGACGCCACCCGTGCCGAGGGCGAGCACCGTCTCCCCGGCCTGCAA
>JBBSDS010000207.1:0-9381 GCA_038240495.1 Chthoniobacterales bacterium
AAGAATTGCCAGCCGACGACCGGCAGCGTTACGGTGCTCGCACGACTGAGCGCGGCGATGCAGCCGGCGCTGACACCGACCGCTTTCGCGAGGCGGATAGACGGGAGAAGCGTTTCGCAGGGCGACCAAACGTCCCCCATGCCCTGAATCGCTCCGATCCTGCAACTTTCAAAACTGCCTCAACCCGGCTGGCGGGTAGTTTATGGGCTGTCCAATCCGCGGAATAGATCGGCCCACCGGCATTTCAGCGCCTTCCTCATGCGGTCGAGGTAGTCGATGGTCATGTTCCCTTTGCCCGCTTCGATTCGCTGAAAGTAGCCGCGGCTCACGGCGGCTAATTCACAAAGTCTTTCCTGCGTGATGCCACGCTCGTTGCGCAGGCGGCTGATGTTCCTGGCAACGATGACGTAAGGCTGTTCCTCCTTCGTTGGCACGACCACATCTTGAAACTTGCCGCCTTTCTTGTTGGCCCTCTATACATGGCTTTTGAATGCCTTTTATATGTGGCCCCTGCTTGAAGACCTGCGCGGCGAGATGACCAAAACCGGGGAGTCGTTCGGGAAAGGAGCACGGCTGCGCAGTTGTGCCGTGATTGCCACGGAGGTGGGGCATAGCGCATGAGTGCCCTCGCCGAGCGCGAACGGAGTGAACTGATTCGGTTGATCGAAGCCGGGCAACCGTTGCCGGAGAAATGGCGGGCGCGGCTTTTTCCGTCGAGCGCGCGGACGGTGGAGATCGGGAAGGATTACCGGCTTGAATACGAGGGGAAGATGAAGCGGGAGCAGGTGCTGACAGATACGCCTGCGGCTCCGTGGCAGCTCGTCCGGCGCTTCTGCACGGAGAGGCCGCATCCGGGGGGCTGGCGCAATTTGCTCGTGTGGGGCGACAATCTGATGGCGATGCGCGAGCTGCTGGCCGACCAGCACGGGGCAAACCGCTTCGGCACGCGGGGCAAGATCAAGCTCGTCTATATCGATCCGCCGTTTGCCACGCGGCAGGACTTCATGAAGGACAAGGAGAAGGCTTACCGCGACAAGGTGCTCGGGGCGCAGTTCATCGAATTTCTCCGCCGCCGCCTCATCCTGTTGCGCGAACTTCTCGCAGAGGGTGGGAGCATCTATGTCCATCTCGATTGGAAAAAGTCACACTATATGAAAGCGGTGCTCGACGAGGTTTTCAGGGAGGAGAATTTCGTCACTGAAATAGTCTGGCGACGCACGACTGCGCATTTCACAGCACAACGATTCGCATTCGTTCACGATTCGATCTTCCAATACTCGCGTGGAGATCGGTTCGTTTTCAAAAAGCCGCGCGCACATCATTCCGACGAATATCTTGCCGTTAAATACAAGCATGAGGATGCGGAGGGGGGCCGGTATCGGCTCAGCGACGCCTCGGGTGCTGGCAAGGGGGAGCCACGGGTTTTCTTTGGGCGACGCATCGCGCCGCCCGCAGGCCGTCATTGGCCGTCACAGAAATACATCGACGACAATCTGAACGATTATGTGCTCGGTGATGATGGGATGCCGCAGAAGAAGTCCTATTTGAAAGGCGCAACGATCGGATCGGTGTGGGACGACATCTCACCAATAAACTCGCAAGCCGAAGAGCGCGTGGATTACCCGACTCAAAAGCCCGAGGAACTGCTCGAACGTGTCATTGCTTCCACTTCAGACGAAGGCGACATCATCCTCGACTGCTTCGGCGGGAGCGGGACAACCGCGGCAACCGCGGAGAAACTCGGGCGACGCTGGATCGTGATGGATTGCGGGAAGCTGGCGATCTACACGACGCAGAAGCGGCTTTTTTCACTGACGACGACCGTCGGTGCGGCAACGAAAGACGAGCGCCTAGAGCCCGCGCGGACAGAGGATTTCGCTGATCATCTCAAGGGAGCACCCGGATTGCTGTTCGTCACAGAGAAGGCACGACGGGGCGAATGTGATGTGACACTGGAGTTGCTTGACGACCTCGCGGTGCTCGCGAAGAAGCACGATCTCGTCAAGCAAGGTGCTACGCTTTCCATCGTCTGCCCCCCGGAGAAACTGCTCATCGAATACGCGCTGCTCAAGGATGCCGACGCCGAAACCGGGCCGGGCGAGAAACAGATCAAACGCGGTGGCGTGGAGTTTCGCATTTCGTTCATCGCGCCGAAGGACAAGCCGGAAAAGGAGCAGCCGTTGCCCGCCAAGGAGTTCGCACTTTACCGCGCCGGGCTCTACGACCGGCACGCGATCCTGAAAATGCCGTGGGAGGATTACCGCCCATTCGTGATGAAGCTTTTTGGCGTGCGCGAGCATCGGGACGAGCGTTACGGGATGGCACTGGACGGCTCTATAGGGACGCACGCGGCACTGATTTGGAATTACCCGAAGCATCCGACGCTGACGCTGGATCTCGGCTACGTGGACGACCTGCACAAGACGCTACGCGGTCGCGCCGGGGAGAAGTTTTTCATCATCGCGCCGGTGGTGGCGATGGACTTTGCCGAGGATGAAGTGACTCGCGGCGGTGCGACTTATGTTTTCCTCAAGGTGCCGCTTTCGGTGCTGCTGCGCCTGCTCCAGCGCACGGGCGATGCGAAAGCGCCGACGCTCCAGCAGCCGTCGAAGGAGGAGGATGTGAACGAGGTGATTGATGCGGTCGGGTTCGACTTCATCACGCAGCCCGTGGTGGAGTGGCAGGCGCTCAAGCTGATGGACGGACTGCTCGCGGAGTATGTGGTGGAACTGACCGAGTTTCGCTCGCAAACGCTGGCGACGGAGCCGGAGGACTTCGCGAATTTCGAGACGTTCTCAATGGCGATGGTGGATCTCGACTACGACGGACGCGATGCGGAGGACGAGCGCGCGGTGTTCCGACTGAGCCGCGTTTTCTGGGCGGAGGATTTGCTGAAAGCGGCGGGCGGTGCGGAGAAGGCGGAGAAACTCGCGCTGCGGATTCCCGAGCAGGATTTCACCGGGAAGAAAATGATGGTGATCCTCTGCGACCGGTACGGGAACGAGAAGAAACTGGTCTTCAGCGCGGCGGACTTTACGGCACCGAAGACCACGAGAAAGCCCGTCAAAAAGCTCTCGGCGAAACCGAGGAAGAAGAAATGAGTCTGCAATTCCGCGTCAGTGACCAAGTGCTCAAGGTGAACGATACGAGCGAGGCGACGGAGGCGGTCGTCCACAAATACGACGCTTTCCTAAATTTGCTCTGCGCCGGGACGTATCTCTTCCAGCGGGACGCGGTGCGGGCGGTGTGGCGCTTCCTGGTATCGGACAAGTATCCCGACCTAGAACGGCTCGCGCGCGAGAACTGGAATACGAGCGCGATGATCAAGTCGCGGCATGGAGACGATCTCGCCCGCTTTCTCGAAAAGCTGCCGCTGCGCGCGAAGAAAGCGGCGTCACTCGACCTCGCGACCGGCACAGGCAAGAGCTACGTGATGTATGCGCTCGCTGCGCTGGCGCTGGCGGAGGGATTGGTGGATCGCGTGCTGGTGCTCTGCCCATCGCTGACCATCGAGGAAGGGCTGCTGGAAAAGTTCACGGCCTTTGCGGGCAACCCGGAGCTGGCGGCGATTCTGCGCGAACTGGGTGCGGTGGTGGCAATCCCCGGCATCAAGCGCGGCAACCAGACCATCGAGCCCGGCGACATCTGCGTGGAGAATGTCCATGCGGTCTATGAGGCGACAGGCTCCTCCATCCGCGACAGCTTTCTCGGACGCGGTGGGCGGACGCTGGTGCTCAACGACGAGGCCCATCACGTTTTCAGCAACCCCACCGGACAGGCGGCTGCAAATACGAAGTGGCTGCAATTCCTGCTGAACGAGGAGTTCGGGTTCCGCTTCATCGTGAACGTGACGGGCACGGCTTATCTCGGGAACGATTACTTTCCCGACGTGGTGTTTCGCTACGGACTCAAGCAGGCCATCGCGGACAAGGTGGTGAAGAAGCCGAATTACAAGATCGAGGACACCTACGCGGCCCATGACTGGCAGAAGACTTACGCAATTCACCAAAAAAATCTTGCCGACTATGGCGCGCAGGTGAAGCCCATCAGCATCGTGGTGACGCAAGAGATCGCGCGTTGTGTCGAGGTGTGGGACGAATTGGTGCGTTTTCTCATGGAGAAGGAAACGGTGAACCGGGAGGAAGCGGAGAAGAAGGTGATCTGGGTCACGTCTGGCGTGCCAACGAGCGGCGAAGCGAAGGAGCGGGTGGAGGCGATTATTCCGAAGAAAGGACGTGAGGACGGCGCAGAGAAACGGCGGAAGGAAAATCTCGTGGTCCTCAAGAGCGTGGATGAGGCGGCCAGCCCGGTGGAGTGGATCGTCTCGGTGTCGATGCTCACCGAAGGCTGGGACGTGAAGAACGTCTTCCAAATCGTGCCGCACGAGTCGCGGGCGTTCAATTCACGGCTGCTGGTTGCACAGGTGCTTGGCCGCGGGCTGCGCGTGCCGCCGGGAATGGAGCAGCCGTTGGTGACGATCAACAATCACGAGGCGTGGAAAGCGGAGATCGGGCAACTGCTGGAGGATATTCTGGAAGTCGAGAACGTCCTTTCGTGGGGCTACGACGCGCGGCGGTCGGCCTATGTCTTCCCGCTGCACAATCTGCGCTATCAACCGGAGCAGCAAACGGTGGAGAGGAAGAAGGAGAAGGCACGTCCGCCGCAAGTGGCGTTCGTGCCGCAGGAACGCTCGACGACTGAGATCAGCGAATTTTCAATCACGGGGAATCTCGCGGTCGAGATCGAGCACCGCGACCTCTACGAACTCGGCGACGCGGTTCGGCTACTGCGGCTTTTTCTACGGGAGAAAGATGAGCAGATGGCGAAGGAGTGGACGACGACAAACCTGCGAGAGTTCGTCGTTGCCGGGCTCCGCGTAGCAGGGCAGGACATTACTTTCCTCAGCCGGGCAAACTTTCTGCGGATACAGCAGGCGTTCGGGCCGATGTTCCGCAATCACGACGCGGAGCATCCGCGTTTCACCCAAATCGCGAAGGAGATCGAAGCGGTGGACCTTACCGCCGTGGCCCGGCAGTCATTCTCGGAAAGCTCGCTCAAAGAGAACGGCGGCGTATGGTATGCCGCGGAGCAGCCGCCGACGTTCAGCGGATCGGAAGTGCAGTTATGGGAGCAGTATCAAAAGACGCTGCAAGCCGCTAGGATCGACGCCTCGATATTGAACGAAGACGCGAGGCAGATCGCGGCTCGCATTCATCAGGTCGATCTCCCGCGTTTCAAGACTCCGTGGAATCTTCACTACTCCAGCCACGAGCCGGAGCGTCAGTTTTCGGCGCAGCTTTTCGAGCATGCGAACTTGTTCGAGGCGTTCGTGAAGATGCCCGACCGCGGCGGTTACGCATTCCCGTATTCCTACAAGCCGGCCAAAGCGGCGCGGACGCACGTCTCCAACGAAAACTTTCACCCTGACTACTTCATCCGACTCCGCGAGGCCCACGAGATTCTCGTGGTGGAGGTGAAAATGGAGGGGGACGACTCCAATCGCAATCGGGCGAAGTGCCGCGATGGCGAACGGCATTTCAAAACGCTGAATGAGCGGCTAACGGCGGCGGGAGAACCGTGGCGTTACCACTTCTATTTCCTCTCGCCGGAAGACTACTCGGCGTTTTTCAAGGCGGTGCGTGACGGACGTTATGCGAATTGGCGTTCCACGCTCATGCAAGAGTTGGTGCCTCGGGGAACTGAAGCCGGCGCATGATCGAAATCGGGACAACCGACACAGGCGCGGCTCACGCATCGTCAAAAGCGTGAGCGGGGACCAGCCGACTTGCTTTACATCAACACCTATCACCCTCGGAGCAGGAACGGAGCGTATGCGAGCATGAGCAGGCTGTTGAAGCGCACGGACGTTCGGGCGGCGCGGCAATGGTTCTATGCACAAGCGGGCCACGAGATGCCGCGTGACGAGTAAATGCCGAAAACGGAACGTGGTATTCGGGCGCGGCTGCGAGAGGTTGGCAGTTGGCGGGCGAATTACTGAATCGCAGCGGCTTTTTTCGCGCACGCTCGCGCGCGTGCGCGCGACGGGGGGGGCTCGATTCGCGGAAAGGGGAATCGAGGGGTCGGCTCACCGGTGAGACTACTGAAAACCGTAGGCGGCATTGCGTCGGCAAAAAGAGGGGATGCTCCGAATAAGTGGCCAAGAAGTGGCCAAGCGAAAAAAGATTACGTCAGCCGAGAGGCCGGTTGATGCGCCACAATTCCCTGTATTTAAGTGATTTACAATAAATGCACCCGCCGCGACTCGAACGCGGAACCTTCTGATCCGTAGTCAGATGCTCTATCCAATTGAGCTACGGGTGCTTTCCGAATACCGACTGGACGTCGGGAGCGGGATGAAAGCACTGTTCTATAGCCGTGGCAACCCTTTCATCCGAAAAAGATGCCCGTCGGAGCGACGGGTGAGATCGGTTATTTGCCGAGCGTTTTTCTCAGGTAATACAGCGTCACGACGCCGATTTTTTGGAGGCTCTCCGGCGCGATGTGGTCGAGATTATCGTCAGCGGTGTGCCATGCCGGATAGTCGAAGTCGATGAGGTCGATCGTCGGGATGCGGGCGAGGCGAGTCAGGGGAACATGGTCGTCGGAAATCGGGCGCTCGTAATAGCCAAAATATTCGCGAAGTTTTTGTGCTTCGGCTGCCGCAAGGATGTCGCGCGCAAGCTCGGGTGGAGAGTCGGGCGACAGCGTGATCGTCAGGTTGCGGTCACCGATCATGTCCCAGAGAACGCCGAACCTAAACTGCGCGGCGCGTTTGCTTTCCCGGAGCTGGCGCGCGTAGTATCGGCTGCCGAAGAGCCCGTCGGGTTTCGGGTCATCGATTTCGGTGAATTGCACGAAAGCTTCTTCGCCGTCGAAAAATACGAGTTCGATTTTTGCCGCGAGTGCGGGATCGAGAGCGAGGACGCGGGCGAGTTCGAGCAGCGCACCGGTGCTCGAGGCGCCGTCGCTCGCGCCGACAAAGCGAATCGTGCTGAAGCGTTTGGTGTCGTAGTGGGAGCAGACGATGGCCTGTTGGGTGTTACGCGGGACCGGGTGCGCGCCGTTTACGGAGAAGCGGGCGATGAGATTGATAAACTGCACTGGACCGCGGGGCGTTTCGTTGGTGAAGGGCTGCCGCTCGACTTCCCAACCGGAACGGCGGAGTGATTCCTCGATGAACACGCGGGCCTTTTCGAGTTCGGACGATCCCGCCGGGCGCGGCCCGAGTTCCACTTGGCGGCGGACTTCGGCGAAGGCTTTGTCGCCAGAAAATTCCTTCCAGATTTCAGCCGGAGGGGGTGCGGACGGACGCTTGGAAACTGGAGCCTTGGCGGTCGCGGCTTTGACTTGTGTCGATGCGACGGCTCCCGGTTCGGTGCTCGCCGCCGAAGGTGGGGCGGTCTCGGAAGCGTCGGGCGCAGAATCGCGGTTGCACGCCACGCACCCAACCAGTGCGAGGACGCAGGCGATCAATCGAAGAGCGACGCGACCCACCATGTCGCAGTGCAGGCCGGCAGGGTGCCGTCCCCGGAAGTGAGAAAATATCGCGTGAGAAAAAGTCAAACCTATTGCTCCTCGGGTTGCAGCCCGAGCAGCCCAAGGAGCCGCTGCAAGTCGTCGTTGCCGTAGTATTCGATTTCAATCCGCCCGCGCTTCTCGCCGTGATGCACCGCGACATGAGTCGCGAGGCGTTGCTGGAGGCGATTTTGCAAATGCTGCACGGCCGGTGCGAGCGCCGCCGGTCCTGCTCCCGCTACGCCATTGCGGGTCGGCTTCGTCGTCCCGCTCTGCGCAAAATGTTGGGCGACGAGTTTTTCCGCGGCGCGCACGGTGAGCCCGCGGCGGATGATTTCGTCGGCGAGCAACTCCTGCTCATCGCGTGACTTCAGTGCGAGGAGCACCTTGGCGTGGCCGACGGAAATGCGCTCCTGCGTGAGCCAGCCCTGAACCTGCTCGTGGAGATCGAGCAACCGCATGCTGTTCGCGATGGCTGCGCGGCTCTTGCCGACTTTTTGGGCGATGTCCTCCTGCCGCAGCCCAAACTCACGAGCGAGGCGCGCGAAGGCATTGGCTTCTTCGATCGGGTTGAGATCTTCACGCTGCAGGTTCTCGATCAGCGCGAGTTCGAGGACGTCCTGATCGGACGCTTCGCGAATGATCACGGGCGCCTCGGCCAGACCGACTTGCTGCGCGGCACGCCAGCGGCGTTCGCCGGCGATCAATTCAAAGAGATCTCCGCGCCGGCGCGCGATCAGCGGCTGGATGATCCCGTGTTCTTTGATCGAAGCGACGAGTTCTTCCAGGTGCTCATCGCGAAAGACGGTCCGTGGCTGGAGCGGCGTGGGGACAATCTGCGCGAGACTGATGAGTTGCACGCGCTCGCCGCTTTCGACGGCGGGTGTGGGCGAAGCCACGCGCGTATTGATCAACGCGCTGAGACCTTTGCCGAGTGCAACTTTTGCCATAGGGGTCGCGACTGTAGTGGGGCGATTGCGGAAACGCAATTGCCGTTCGGGCGAGTGGCGACAACGCGCTTGGCCGGAGCAACGTGGAGTCTCTACCGTGACGGTGTGCTTTTTCCCGACCTCATCGAAGTGCTCGACCCGGAGCCCCATGACGCGGCGCTGAATATGGCGATCGACGAGACCCTCTTGCGATGCGCGGAGCAGCCGACGCTCCGCGTGTATCGCTGGCGGAATCGGGCTGTGTCCTTTGGATATTTTGGAAAAATCGACGAGGTCCGGCAAATGGCGGAGGGCCGGGAAGTCGTTCGCCGCTGGACCGGCGGCGGCATCGTCGAGCATGGGGACGATCTGACTTACACCCTCGTCATTCCGCGCACGTCCGCTGTTTTTCGCCTGAGCGCGTCCGAGTCTTATCGGACGATTCACGAGGCGATTGCGGGGATGCTTCTACGCGAAGGCCGGGTCGCGTCGGTCGCTCCAGTCGCGGCGGGCAAGGTGTCGAACGCGTGCTTCGCAAATCCTGTGCAGTACGATCTGGTTGCCGAAGGCGCCAAGGTTGCCGGTGCGGCGCAGCGGCGAACGCGCTGGGGACTGTTGCACCAAGGCAGCATGCAGATGGAGTCTTGGCCGCCGCACTTGTGGGGGCGGCTTGCGGAAGCGTTTGGAGCAAATGTGTCACGCCACGATCTCACCGCGGAAACACTGAGTTTTGCGCGCCAGTTGAGCGCGGAAAAATACGCAACGATCGCGTGGTTGCAGAAATTCTGAAGTGTCCTGAAATTCGCGGGCGCAGCGCGAGGCGGCAAAACGGGCTGGCGCGGAGTCGAAGGATCGGGCCGGGTCGGACTTCCAGGCGCCACCCGATCCTTCGACTCCGTGCCGGTCGCTCAGGCTCCCTCCACTCCGTTCAGGATGA
>JBBSDS010000208.1:0-9286 GCA_038240495.1 Chthoniobacterales bacterium
CAGCGGAAAGGTCGGGCGTTACCTCATGGACACTGTGGGCAGCAATCTCGGCGGCCATATTCCCGCGCTGGAAAACTGCCCGCCGTACAACGCCGATGGCACGAGCAGCATGCACGTTTACACCCCGTGGTGGCTCTACAAGGAACAGCTCGCGGGCAAGCTCGGCTTTGCGCGCGGCTATCACATCGAAATCGGCGGCGGGCGGCATATGCCGGAGATGAGTGTGTCGGTCAAAGACGGCAACAGTTACGGTAAGAAATTCAAGGAAGAGGCGCGGCGCTATTACGGCGCGAGCATCGGCTTCTCGGGGCGCGGCGAGATGATCCCGAACGACGACTGCTACTGCGAAATCGATCCGGACAAGAAGGACAAATACGGCATCCCGGTGCTGCGCTTTTATTGGAAGTGGAGCGACCACGAAAAGAAGCAGGCGGTCCACATGCAGCAGACATTTGCGGAGATCATCGAGGCGATGGGTGGCAAGCCGAGCAAGCCGGAGACCGATCCCGAAAAGGCGATCATGACGGGTGGCTCGATCATCCACGAAGTCGGCACGACCTGTCTCGGGTCGGACCCGAAAACCACAGTGCTCAACCAGTGGTGCCAGGCGTGGGAAGTGCCGAATCTTTTTGTTGCCGATGGGGGACCGTTCGTGAGCAACGCCGACAAAAACCCCACGCTCACCATCATGGCGCTCTGCATGCGCTCCTGCACCTACCTCGCCGAAGAGATGCGCAAGGGAAGCATCGGCTAAACTTTCACCGCAACCCATCCCATGAACCCAGACATTCAACTCTCCCGCCGTGAAGCGCTCAAGCGCGTGATCGGTCTTTCCATCGCGCTCTCCGCGCTTGAAATGCCGGCCTTTGCCAATACGCCGGTGCGCGGCATCGGCACCGATCCAAACTTGCTCAAGAAGGAAATCCCGTGGCCACTCGTGCTCACCGACGCCGAGATGAAAACGGTGAAAGTGCTGGGTGACATCATCATCCCCGCGGATGAAAACGGCCCCGAGGCCAGCGCGGTGGGCGTGCCGGATTTCATCAATGAATGGGTGAGCGCGCCCTACGAGCAGCAGCAGGACGATCTCGCGACGCTGCGCAAAGGACTAACGTGGATCGATGCGGAATCGCAGAAGCGCTTCGGCAAGATTTACGCCGACGCCACGCCTGAGCAGCAGGTCGCCCTTCTCGATGACATCGTGAAAGAAGGCACCGACGCCCGGAAGCAGGCTTACAATTTTTTCAAGATGTTCCGCGACCGCGTCGCTGGCGGCTACTACTCGACGCCCGTCGGCTGGAAGGCGATCGGCTATATCGGCAACGTGCCGATGGCGGAATATCCGGGACCACCGCCAGAAGTCCTCAAGCATCTCGGACTCGCCTGAGCCATGGCGATCATCACAGCGAGTAAGACCGCGCCGCGGTATGACGCGATCGTTGTCGGGTCCGGCGCAGCGGGTGGCATGGCGGCTTACGTGCTGACCAAGGCGGGGATGAAAGTCCTGATGCTGGAAGCCGGACGGAACTACGATCCGCGCACGGAGACGCCCATGTTTCAGAGCAACGCCGACGCGCCTTTGCGCGGCGGGAGCACGCCGGAAAAGACGAACGGTTTTTTTGACGCGACGGTGGGCGGAGGTTGGGTCGTCGCTGGCGAGCCCTACGTGGTGCAGAAAAAATCCGACGGCTCATGGGTCGAGGGCGCGGTGCAGAACCGCAACAACACCGACCAGAATTTCATGTGGTGGCGCCCGCGCATGCTCGGCGGGCGCACGAACCACTGGGGCCGCGTCTCGCTGCGCATGGGGCCGTACGATTTCAAGCCGAAGAGCCGCGACGGACTCGGCGTGGACTGGCCCATCGGCTACGAAGAGGTCGCGCCTTACTACGACAAGGCGGAGCAGGTTGTCGGCATCTATGGCGAAAAGGCGGGCATCGAGAATGCGCCGGACAGCGATTTTTTCCAGCCGCCACCGAAGCCGCGCGGCTACGAATTGCTGATCAAGAAATCCGCGGAGAAGCTGGGCATCCGCGTGGTCCCGGCGCGCATGGCCATCCTCACGCGCCCGATCAATGACCGCGCCGCGTGCTTTTACGCCACGTCGTGCGGACGCGGCTGTTCCATCGGCGCCGCTTTTCAATCGACGACCGCGCTCATCCCGCCGGCCATGGCCACAGGCAACCTCGACCTCATCACCGACGCGATGGTGCGCGAGATCACCATCGGACCTGATGGAAAGGCGACGGGCGTGAGTTTCGTGGACAAAGCGAGTGGTCAGGAAATGCAGGTGAAAGCGCGCGCGGTGCTGCTCGGCGCGAGCTCGCTGGAGAGCACGCGCATCCTGCTCAATTCGCGGGGCACACTGCATGCGCAGGGCCTCGGCAACAGCAGCGGACACCTCGGACGCTGGCTGACCGACAGCACCGGCGGTGCGCTCAACGGCCAGGTGCCTGCGCTCGAAAACAGCCCGATTTACAACGAGGACGGCACATCCACTTTTCACACCTACGCGCCGTGGTGGCCGTACGCCGATCAGCTCGCCGGCAAGCTCGGCTTCCCGCGCGGTTACTACTTTGGGTGGAGCGGGGGACGCACGATGCCCGGTGGCAGCGTCTATCTTCCGAACGGCGGCGTCTTCGGCAAAAAGCTCAAGGAGGACGCGCGCCGCTACTACGGTTCGCAGGTCAGTTTCCACGCTCGCGGCGAGATGGTGCCGAACGAGCAGAGCTGGTGCGAACTTGATCCGGAGAAGAAAGACCGCTGGGGCATCCCGGTGCTGCGCTTCCATTTCGAGTGGAGCGATTACGAGCTGAAGCAAGCCGTCCACATGCAGCAGACTTTCGCGCAGGTCATCGAAGGCATGGGCGGCAAAGTGATCGGCAAGGTCGAGACCGACGGACGCAAGATCATCACGGCCGGCGGTTCGGTGAATCACGAGATGGGCACGGCGCGCATGTCCGCGACGCCGAAGGAAGGCGTGGTCGATTCGTTTGGCCGCGTGTGGGATGCGCCAAACGTCTTCGCCGTGGACGGCGCGCCGTTTCCCTCGAGCCCGCACAAAAACCCGACGCTCACCATTCTCGCCCTCACCTGGCGGACGTGCGATCACCTCATGGCGGAGATGAAGCGCGGGAACATCGGGTAAGAAGCCGGCGACTGAACCCGCTGATTTTTATGAGCAAGCCGACCGATATTCGCGTCCGTGCAGCGGAGCTATTTTTTCTGCCGATCAAGACGCGCATGCCGCTGAAGTTCGGCGCGCAAGTGGTCACGCGGGCGTTGTGCGCGCGGGTGCGGGTGCGGGTTGAAGACGGGCTTGGGCGCTCGGCGGAAGGGTGGGGGGAGACTCCGCTAAGCGTGGCTTGGGTATGGCCTTCAGGGTTGAGTTGGGACGAGCGCGAAACGCGGATGCAGGACTTCTGCGTGCGGCTGACCGACGAGATTGTGGCGTTTGGAGAATCGGGTCATCCGATGGAACTCGGACACCGCTTTCAAATGCAGCGACTTGAAGCGATCCGCAGCGAATTGAACCGCGGTTTCGGCGAAGAACTGCCGCACCTTGCCGCGCTCGTCTGCCACTCGCTTTTCGACCTCGCGATCTACGACGCGTTCGGACAACTGCACGCGCAGCCGGTCTTCGACACGCTCTCGGCGGATTGGTTGTCTACCGATCTTGCGCATTTTTTTGAGTCGCCGGACTTCGCTGGAAAATGGCCCGCCCAATTTCTCACTCCGCGCCGCGATCGTCTGCCCGTCTGGCACCTCATCGGCGGCCTCGACCCGATTGAGCGTGAGGACTTAACCGGCGCCGAACCGAATGACGGCTATCCCGTGCTGCTTCGCGACTGGATTCGCACCGACGGATTGCGTTGTCTCAAGATCAAGCTGCGCGGCACGGACGCCGCGTGGGATTACGCACGCATCGTTCACATTGGTCGGATGTCGATCGAGGAAGGCATGAACTGGCTCACGGCGGACTTCAATTGCACCGTCACCGATCCCGCTTACGTCACGGAGATTCTCGACCGCCTGCTGGCCGAAGAGCCGCGCATCTACGGCATGCTGCTCTACATCGAGCAACCATTTCCTTACGACCTCGAAGCCAACCGGATCGACGTGCGAGCAGTCAGCGCCCGCAAACCGCTCTTCCTCGATGAAAGCGCGCATGACTGGCACTTCGTCCGCCTCGGCCGCGAGCTCGGTTGGACCGGCGTGGCGCTGAAGACCTGCAAGACGCTCACCGGCGCGCTGCTCAGCCTCTGTTGGGCCCGGCAACACGGCATGACGCTCATGGTGCAGGATCTCACCAATCCAATGCTCGCCATCATCCCGCACGTCCTGCTCGCAGCGCATGCGGGCACGATCATGGGTGTGGAATGCAATGCGATGCAGTTCTATCCCGAGGCATCGCTGGCGGAAGCGCGCGTGCATCCGGGCCTCTTCCGCCGCCGCGGAGGCGTGCTCGACCTTAGCACATTGCGCGGGCCGGGCTTTGGCTATCGCGTCGAAGAAATCGGGCGGGCGCTGCCAGTTTCGGCGGCGCGAGCCGGCGCGTGAGCCCTTTTCAGAGCATCCAATTTCCGTGAGCATCACCGTCGAAAAAACCGAGTTCTTCCTCCGCAACCTGACCCTGCGCCTGCCGTTCCGTTTCGGCATCGTGCTCATGACGCACACGCCGCATTTGGTCGTGCGCGTGACGGCGCGAATCGACGGACAGACCGTGCGCGGTTTCGCGGCGGACAATCTAATCCCGAAATGGTTTACGAAGGATCCGAACAAAGAATACCGCGACGAGATCGATGACATGCTCGCCGTGATCGAGCATGCGGCCGCGACCGCCGCGGACCATCCCGACGCTTCATCGGTTTTCGCCATCTGGCGGGAAATGTGGAAAGCGCAGGAAGGGTGGGCGCGGACGAAAAACTTCCCGCCGCTGCTCGCGGGCTTCGGCGTCTCATTGATCGAGCGAGCCGTGATCGACGCCCATTGCCGCCACGCCGGTAAACCGTTCATTCGCGCAATGCTCGAGGGCGACCTCGGCTTGGACCTCGGTGAGATTCACCCGGAACTCGGCTCGCACCCGCCCGCGGAATACCTGCCCCGACAATCTCTGCGTCGTATCACTGCGCGCCATACGGTTGGTCTTGCGGACGCACTCACCGCAGATGATTTCGCGGAATCGGCGCCGCCGAACGACGGCCTGCCGTCTTCGCTCGAAGAAATCATTCGCACGTACGGATTGACGCATTTCAAGATCAAGCTCAGCGGCGACGTGGCGCGCGATCGAGCGCGGCTCGGACGCATTGCGGAAGTGATCGGGCGCGAGGCGAGCGCGTGTGCCTTCACGCTCGATGGCAACGAAAACTTTCATTCCGTGCCGCCTTTCCGCGCGCTCTGGGAGGAGTTGCGCGCTGACCCGGCGCTCACGGGATTTTTCCGCGGCCTCATTTTTGTCGAGCAGCCCTTTTACCGCGGCATCGCCCTCGACCCCGGTACCGCCGCCGAACTGCTCGCGTGGCCGGACCGCCCGCCGATGATCATTGATGAATCGGACGCGGAACTCGATTCATTGCGCCGCGCGCTCGCCGGCGGCTATGCGGGGACGAGCCACAAGAACTGCAAGGGCGTTTTCCACGGCATCGCCAATGCCTGCCTGATCGCGCACCGCCGCCGCATGCAGCCCGAGGTCGCGCTGCACCTCAGTGCCGAAGACCTGACCAATCTCGGCCCAGTTGCGGTGCAGCAGGATTTGGCGGTGCTGGCAGCGCTCGGCATCGAGCACGCGGAGCGCAATGGTCACCATTATTTTGCGGGCTTGAGTCAATTCCCGGAAGCGATCCAGCGCGATGCCCTGCGGTATCACGGCGATCTTTATAGACGGCATGCGGATGGTTTTCCCACCGTTAATGTGCGGGGTGGTGCGATCGACATTGGGAGCGTCGTCGATGCGCCTTTTGGGGTCGCATACGAGCCGGACCTCACTGACTTCATACCGCTTCGCGACTGGAGTTTCGACTCGATGTAGGCGGCAGACCCCCGGTTGATCCTCGGTTGAATATCGGACGAACTCCGCTAAAGCTACACGCGAAATGCTGTCTGAACCGCTCACTTCCGACGCACAGTTCGATGCCGCGCTGCAAACGCTGCGGACGCATCACCATCGGGTGACGGAGCCGCGCAAAGCAATCCTCGGTATCCTCACGCGCGAGCACGGACCTTTTACCGTCGAGGAGCTGCATGGCCGGCTGAAGAAGGGGAGCTGCGACTTGGTGACCGTGTATCGGAATCTCTCGGCGATGGAAGAGATCGATGTCGTGCGGCGCTGCGACTTCGGCGACGGCTCGTATCGCTACGAGATCAACACCGGCGAGCATCATCATCACCACATCATCTGCCGCAACTGCCACGGCGTGCAGACGCTCGACCTCTGCGTGGCCGATGGACTGGAGCGAATCGCCCGGCAGATGGGCTACGCAAAGGTCACGCACATGCTCGAAATTTTTGGCGTTTGTCCCAAATGCCAGACAGAGAAATGAGGAAACAAACCATGAACGAAACCGCCCCTTCGATGCACCGACGGTCTGCCCTGCGAATTCTCGGACTTTCGGCGATGTCATCCGCGCTCGTTCGTCCTGCGTCCGTTTTCGGCAGCGAGATTGGCCAGTCGCAATTGCACGCGGCAGCGCAGTATTCCGCCGCCCACGCCGGCGTTTCATTTCTCACGATGAAGGGCGGGAAGGTTCTGTACGAGGATTACCCAAATGGGAGTTCGTCGCGGAGCATGTACAAGATTTACAGCGGCACGAAAGGCTTCTGGATTCTTTCGGGACTCAAGGCCGTCGAGGGGGGCGTCATTTCGCTCGACGAACATGTGTCGCAGACGATTCCCGAATGGCGCAACGATCCGAACAAGGTGCGCGTCACGCTCCGCCAACTGCTGAGCTTTTCCAGCGGTCTCGATGCGGCCAATCAACTTCACGGCGATGGTTTCGACGATCGCGATGCGATCGCGGTTCGCACACCGATTGTCGGTCCGGTCGGCGGCGCATTTATTTACGGTCCCGCTCCGCTTCAGGTCTTTCACGAAGTCTTGAAACGCAAGCTCGCCGAACACTCCCAGACCCCGACACAATATCTCGAGCGCAAGGTGCTGCACCCGCTTGGGCTCGGTCCGCAGCGCTATCTTGCGGACAAACATGGCAATCCGCTCCTGGCCTCGGGATTCACCATGTCGGCGCGCCAGTGGGCGCGGATGGGTCAGCTCATTCTCAATGGCGGCAGTCCGGTCGTGTCGTCCAGTCTGCTCGGTCAGTGCTTCCGTGGATCGTCGGCAAATCCCGCCTTTGGCATGGGCTTTTGGAATAATTCGCTGGCCGACAGTTCGGCGGGGCACCAGTTGGACGTCGAGGACATGCTCGAGCCGAAATGGGACAAACAAAACTGGCATGGCGCCTGTCTCTGCCGCGAGGCACCGACCGACCTCGTCGCCGCGATTGGCTCCGGTTATCAGCGCCTGTTCGTCATTCCGTCGATGCAACTCGTCGTCGTCCGACAGGGTAAATTCGGACGTTTCTCCGACGCCGAATTTCTCCGACTGCTGCTCGGTCGAGCCTAAAACGCCAGGCGCACGCCACCGGAAACGGCGTGGCGGTCGAAATCTTTGCGGCCAAACTCGCCATCGTAGTACAAATACGTTGCGCAGCGTTCGCTGCACTGGATCGCAAAGCCTGAGCCGAGCAGCACGCTATCGCGCCCGATCTGCGGACCGTTGACGAGGAAGCTGTCGCCGGCACCGTTGGCGAAGCTCGCGTCCAAGCCGTAGCTGCTCTCGCCGTATTCATGCTGCCACGCCGCGCGGAGTTCGGGTTTGATCACGATTCCGCCGAGTTTCCAGTCGTAGCTGGCCTTTAAACCAAAGGCGCTGCGGATGGACTCGGCATTTCGGCTGGCGATGTTGAGCGGAACGAGCGAACCGTGCTCGGTATAGCCGTCGATGCCGACCAGCGTGTAATTGAAGGTCGCAGTGGGGCCGAACTGCAATGTGCCGAGTTTCCAGTCGTAGCCGGTGCCGGCGAGGACATTGAGTTCGCCGCCGTTTGTCGAGCCGCGGGCTGTGCCTTGGAGCGCGCTACGCCTGGTATCGTAACCATTGAGGCCGCCAGTGACGGCCACATCCGCATACCAGCCGCCGATGAAGGTCGTGGCATAAATGCCGAGCTTGCCACCATTCACCAGCACGCTGCCGCCATTGGTAAGATCGGTGCCCGTGCCTGCGTAGCCGGCCAGCACGCCGAGCGCAAAGTTTGGGCATACTTTGTAGTCGAGACCGAGCGTGAAGCCGCCGGTGCTGATGTTGTAACCGCGCGCGTTGCCGTCGCTGTTCACGTCCACCCATTCGCCCACGCCGGTGAGAAAGGCGCCCCAGCGCTTGTCGGCGGCGGGTGCCACTTCTTTTACTTCCTTGGAGTCCTTGCCGTTGCGGCCCGTTGGTCCCGCAGCTCCAGTCTGGAAATCCATCGTGCCGCTGAATCCCGGCCCACTGCCATTCATGGCCAGACCCGCTGCGCTGAAGCCGCTTGCACCGTTGCGCAGGTCGTCTGTCCGTCGCTGCAAGTTCGTGTTCTGCACGGTCGCCAGCGCAGTGCTGATTGCATAAATACTCGTCAACTCCTCGGGCGCGATCCTGTCAAAGTCTGCGGGCAGTTGGTTGAGCTCTCGATAGTCGAGATACTTCACGAGTGAGTCGGATTTCCGATTGGAGACTGCGCTGTCGAATGCCGTCGCCACAGAGCGCTGGTTAGGCGTGAGGCTCGCGCTCCGAGCATACTGCGCGAAGGATCCCTGCTCCAGCTTGACCAGCGTTACGGCAACGTCGTCGAGGTTATAAAAGTCGGGGAAGCTAAATCCTTGGAAAGCGAGAGTTGAGGAGCTCTTCGTGGCTCGCGCACTGAAGGTAAATTGCTGATACCCGCCAGACGGCGTATTCGCTGTGCCGAAAATAGTGCGGCCATTCCAAACTGCCTGAAACATTGAAGGCTTGGTTCCGACGGCATTTGGATTGGATGCCAGTTGGAAAGAAATCTTGTATAACCCTTTCAACAAGGGCCTGGAGATGGTGGGAAAGGTTTGCGATATGGCATCGAGCTGCGGACCGGTGCCACCGAAAAACGCCGCGAAATTTCCCGTGTGTACCAGGGTGGCTCCGGGGGAAACCTGCGAGCCGGGCGGCACAATGACAAAGGTGCTACCGCTCCGGTTGCTCACCCCGTAATAGGTTTGGTTC
>JBBSDS010000209.1:0-9282 GCA_038240495.1 Chthoniobacterales bacterium
ATGGTGAAACGCGCAATCGACGATGGCATTAACCTCACTCCGGCTCAGAAGCTCGACCTCCACACCCGCGCGCAAGCCAGTCTGGATACACTCGCGCTGGGCGGCGATGTGGAGGCGAAATGGCTGGCGGGAGAAGCGCACTATGCCCGACGCGCGGAAGATTCGCCCACAGACCCGGGCATCACGCAGGCCGTCTCCCTTTTCAATCAAGCCAGGAACAGCGTCCCGGCCGCCTATCAGCGCCTCGTCCAAATCTACACCAACCTGTTTCCGGCGGATTCCAATGAACGCAAGGAAGGCCTGCGGATCACCCAGGATCCCACGCTGCGGCAGACCGTCCTATTCTGGCTGGCAGACAAACGCAAAAAAAGCGACCACCGCCAACCAGCTTCCAATTTAGTAATGCTTCGCGCTTGAGTAGTGGCTCTATGTGCAGGTGTAGAGGCGGCTCTGTCGCGCTTTGGCGACGTGCCGCCTTTCTTCAATCCGAATAACAGGCGAGCCGTGGACTAGCTTCACCAGGCATCTTCAAAACCGAATGTCATTCAGAGCGGAGTTCCGCAGCGGGCGAAGGCGGCGCGGAACGGAGTCGAAGAATCCCGTCGCTCTTTTTCCGACCAGCTACGTCCCTCTCAAGCTCCAATCGGATGCCACGTCGTCTTGAACTCCACGAGGTCGCGAATCTCATAAAGTCCCTGCAAGTCGTCGGCGAACCAATCGACGCTGTCCTCCGCCTTGCGCAACCGCACACGTTTCACACTCTCCGCCGCACCGCGTTTGATCTGCTCACGATCTTCCGCATTCACCACACCGCAGATGGCGCGGAAGTGCTCGTGCGTGGAAAAAGTCGGCACGAGTTCCTGGCGCATGCCGGTGAGCAAATTCACCACACCGCCCGGCAGGTCGCTCGTCGCGAGCATTTCGCCGAGCACGATCGCGGGATACGGCTGCGTGGTCGAGGAGAGCGCGACGACGGTATTGCCACTCGTGATCGCCGGGGCGATGAGCGAGACCAGTCCGAGCAATGGAGCGGCGTCGCCTGCGATGATGCCGACGATGCCCATCGGTTCCGTGACGGTGAAATTGAAATGCGGCGACGCGACCGGGTTCACATTGCCGAGCAATTGCTCATACTTGTCCGCCCAACCCGCGTAATGAATCAGGCGCTCAATAGTGGCGGTGACTTCATTTGCAGCATCTGCTGCGCTCGCACCACCGATGCGCACGGCTTGGATCATCTCCGCGGCGCGCGCTTCGATCATCTCCGCGAGTCGGTAAATGATCTGCCCGCGATTGTAGGCCGTGCGCCCCGCCCACCCCGGCCCAGCCTTGGCCGCCGCTTCGACAGCGTTCCGCAAATCCTTGCGCGTACACTGCGGGATGTTCGCAAAAAAATTGCCGGCCGAGTCTTTCAACGCAGTGACTCGCCCGCTCTCGCTGCGGATGAATGCGCCGCCGACGTAAACCTTCGGAGTTTTGGTAATGGGGAGTCGAGTCATGAAAAAAGAAACCGCAGAGGTGCAGAGGGCGCGGAGGAAAGCACCGAAATAGGAACCTCAGCGATCTCTGCGCCTCTGCGGTTAAATGAGTCGTCCATAATCGAGTAAGCCTTGTCGCCCGCCTTCGCGCCCGAAGCCGCTTTCCTTGTATCCGCCAAAGGGCGACGTCGGGTCGAATTTGTTGAACGTGTTCGCCCAGACCACGCCCGCCTTGAGCGCCACGGACATCTTCAAAATGCGCGAGCCTTTGTCCGTCCACACTCCCGCGCTCAGTCCGTAGGCCGTGTTGTTCGCTTTCTCGATGGCTTCCTCGACGGTCCGGAAAGTCAGCACGCTGAGCACCGGACCGAAGATTTCTTCGCGCGCGATGCGATGGCTCTGCGTCACGTTCGAGAAGACTGTCGGTTTGAAATAAAAGCCTTTCGTCGGGAGCTTGCATGACGGCTGAAAAATCTCCGCCCCTTCCTTCACGCCGCTGTCCACGAGTTCGCGGATGCGCCCGAGTTGCTCCTTGGAATTGATCGCGCCGACATCCGTGTTCTTGTCCAGCGGATCGCCGACGCGCAGCACCTGGATGCGCCGTTTTAATTTCGCCAGCACCGCATCGGCCACGCTCTCCTGCACGAGCAGACGCGAGCCAGCACAGCAGACGTGGCCTTGATTGAAGAAGATGCCGTTAACCACACCTTCGACCGCCTGGTCGAGCGGCGCGTCGTCGAAGATGATGTTCGCCGCCTTCCCGCCGAGTTCCATGGTCATCTTTTTGTCCGTGCCCGCGAGGGAACGCATGATGATTTTTCCGACTTCGGTCGAGCCGGTAAAAGCGACCTTGATCGCGAGCGGATGCGTCATCACCGCGGCCCCGGTTTCGCCCGCGCCGGTGACAATATTGACCACGCCCGGCGGCAGTTCCGCTTCCTGAAAAATCTCCGCGAGTTTCACCGCCGTGATGCTCGTCGTCTCGGCGGGTTTGATGACGATGGTATTTCCCACCGCGAGTGCCGGCGCGAGTTTCCACGCGAGCATGAGGAGCGGGAAATTCCACGGAATCACCTGCCCCACGACGCCGAGCGGCGCCACGCGGCGACCCGGTGCGAGGTAGTCGAGCTTGTCCGCCCAACCCGCATGGTAAAAGAAATGCGCGGCCGCCATCGGCACGTCGAAATCACGCGACTCCTTGATCGGCTTGCCGCCATCCATCGTCTCCGCGACCGCGAATTCACGCGCGCGATCCTGCAACAACCGCGCGATCCGATAGATGTATTTGCCGCGCTCACGTCCGGGCATTTTGCCCCACACGTTGTCGTAAGCGCGCTGCGCAGCCTGATAGGCCGCATCCACATCCGCCGGACTGGCCATCGCGATGTCCGCGAGCTTCTGCTCATTGCCCGGGCTGATCGTCGGGAAAGACTTGCCGCTCTGCGGCGCAACGAACTTTCCGTCGATGAACAATTCGTAGCGCTTTTTCAGCCGCGGGTCCGCCGTCTCCGGCGCAGGATCAAACTCCCACAGGTCGCCGAAGATGAGTTCGCGGGTCGGTTGTCGTCGCGCCACGAGGCGTTTGGGAAAAGCTTTGGCTGCCATGATCAAAATCCTTCGCTGATGTCGCTGAAAACATACCGCACCTGATACGCGCCGGTGCATTCATTCTGCGCGTGATTAAGCATTCGCCTCATTCGTAATGAGTCCACATGCGGATGACCTTGATGGTGCGTGCGGCGGCATAGACCTGGTAAACTAAACGGTGCTGAATATTGATGCGGCGCGAACAAGCCCCGGCCAAATCGCCAATGAGCTTTTCGTAAGGTGGCGGATTCTGGAAAGGATCCCTGGCAATGATGTCGAGAAGACGTTGGGCCTGTGGTTTGAGGTTTGACGAAGCTATCTTTTTCGCATCTTTCCGGGCTTGCCTGGTGTAAACGACGGACCACCTCACCAGCCGGGATTTTTGGACGCCTTACTAAGCGGTTCAGCCATGCCCTTCCGGATGGAGTCGCGCATTCCCGGAATCGAAACGAGGTGGAGCGTCTCCTGAATGCTGCGCCAGTCCTCTTCAGACACCAGCACGGCGTTGGACCGCTTGCCCGTAATCTGAATAGGCTCGTGTGAATCGGCGGCTTCATCGAGGAGTTGGTAGAGCTTGGATCGAGCTTGGGTGACGGGCAGCGAGGTCATGCCCGAAGCGTCCGTGAAAGCGTGCGCTTCGTCAAGCAGCACACCAGAGCCTCATTGATCTCAATATCCCTCGGTCGCATCGCTGAAAACGTAAGGCGCCTGATACGCGCCGGTGCGCTCCTTTTCGAGCTGACGCAGGAGGTCATTGAGCAGTGAAGACGCGCCGAAGCGATAGCGCGAATTATTCAGCCATGCGTCGCCCAGCGTCTCTTTCACCGCGACGAGAAAATGCAGCGCCTGCTTGGCGGTGCGGATGCCACCGGCGGGCTTCATGGCGATCTCGATGCCGGTATCGAGATAGAAGTCGCGGATCGCTTCGAGCATCACCTGATTGTTGCCCAGCGTGGCGTTGGCCGAAGTCTTGCCCGTGCTCGTCTTGATGAAATCTCCGCGTCGCAACACGCGCATCGCGACGAAGGAAGCCGCGCGGATATTGTCGTAAGTTTCCAGCTCGCTCGTTTCGAGGATGACCTTGAGCGTCGCTTCGCCACAGGCTTCGACGACTTGCGCGATCTCGTCCTGCACGAGCGCGAGTTCGCCCGCGAGAAAGGCGCCGCGATTGATGACCATGTCGATTTCATCCGCTCCGTCGCTCACCGCGGCGCGCACTTCGGCAAGCCGCGTTTTCAATGGCGCCTGGCCGGATGGAAACGCCGTCGCGACCGATGCCACCTTGATCTTCGTGCCTTCGACGTGGCGCTTCGCATGTCGCACCATCGCCGGATAGATGCACACCGCGGCCGTGCTCGGCACATCGAAGCCCTCGTGCGGCGCGATCGCTTTCTGGCAGAGCGACGCGACTTTTCCCGGCGTGTCTTTTCCCTCCAGTGTCGTGAGGTCGATCATCGAGACGGAGAGATTCAGCCCAAAGACCTTCGATTTTTTCTTGATGCTGCGCGTCGTGTACTTCGCGACGCGTTCCTCGACGCCGATGGCATCCACCGTGCCGACTTCATCGAGGAAGCGGCGCAGCGGCGCTGGGGATGCGGGGGGCATGAAACTGATTCTTCCCACACCGACCGCGCTGACAATGCAAATCACGCCCCGTCCGATGCAGGCCGCTGACCGTCGCCTCGCTGCCATGCAACATTGCGGCGCTCAACTCTTTCCAAAGCGCGGGCGAACGCCCTAATCTCGGCGCATGAAGCAGCACAACTTCCTCCGTGGTGCGCGCGTCTATCTTTCGGGGCCCATGGATTTTGTCGCGTCGCGAGCCGATGAGAAAAAATATGGCTGGCGCAATCGGGTCGGCGATTTTCTGCGCTCGTTTGGCGGCGTCGTTTTTGATCCGTGGTTCAAGCCTTCAGTCCGAGGACTGCACGAGTACGGCCTGGAGGACGTCAACACGATCGATACGCGTGACGCGTGGACCTTTGAGCAAGGCCAGCACAGCGATGAGACGCGTGCGCGGTGCGCGGAAAAGTTCTGGGAAACGCTGCACATCGATCTGCGCATGGTGGACACGAGCGACTTCACCATCGCGTATGTGCCGACGAATATTTACAGCGTCGGCACGGTTCACGAGATCGTCCTTTCGCGACAGCAATTGAAGCCCGTGCTCTTTGTCAGTCCGCCCGTCACCTTTCCGACGCTCGACAAGCTGCGCGAGCATTTGCGCGGCGATCCGGACGGCCTCGCGCTCCTCGAGAAACTGGCTGCCGAAGTGCCCATCAAGCCGAACCCGAGAGCCATCCCGAGCCTTTGGTACATGCCGCTGATCGGCGGCGGTGGGTTCTTCGATGGCTTCGGATTCGCTCAGTACGCCGAGCGTTTCGGGTGGGGTCCGACTCCCATCGACGAGCAGGAAAAACTTCATCCTCCCAAAAATCCGCTGCTGCCTTTCCTCGAGAAACTGGCGCATGAAATCCCGGCCCGCTGGGACAACAAACTCAAGCGCTACGTGGCGAATGACGATTGGCTGCTGTGGGAATTGGAGAGTGGAGACCAGCGCGGAGAAGTCGTCCACGACGCACCGCCCGACGAGCACAAATAGACGCGCCCGACGTTTCCCTAAAAGCGCGAGAATCCGCCCCCGAACAAACCCAATGTCCGACCTCCCCTCCACCGGCCATCGTCCGCAGTATCCGCCCGGTTACCGCGCCCGCCGCGGGCTGAACTGGAGCTTCATCGGGTTGCTCTACACATCGTTCTACATGTGCCGGTACAACCTCCCGCTGGCCAACAAGGCGATCAGCACGGAGTTCGGTTTTTCCAAGGCGGACATGGGTCTCCTCATCACCACGGCGCTGATGACCTACGCCTTTGGCCAGATCATCAACGGGCTGCTGACGGATCACTTCGGCGGCAAGCGCGCGATGCTCATCGGCGCTGCGGGCACGGTCGTCATGAATGTGCTTTTCGGCGCCGCGTCGTTTTGGGGAACGCTCGCTCTGTTTGTGGTGCTGCGCGGAATCGACGGCTACTTTCAGGCGTTCGGCGCGCCGGGCATGATCAAGATTAACGCGGCGTGGTTTAGTCACACCGAGCGCGGACGATTCGCCGGCATCTTCGGATTCATGATCAATCTCGGGCGGTTCGGGATTTTCAAATTGGGACCCGCATTGCTTGCTGGATTCACGTTCCTCGGAATGTGGCATGTGCCGCCGCTCCACTGGCGGTGGCTTTTCTGGATTCCGGCGGCGCTCGCCACGATCGCCGCAGTGATCATGTCCATGGTCGTCAAAGACACGCCAGAGGAGGCGCGGTTTCCCGCCGTCAATCCCGACGAACCGCACACCAATGCCGTTGAAATGCCGATCTCCGAGGTGTTTCTAACCATCGTCCGCCAGCCAATCGTGTGGATCACCGCCTGCGCCTACGCTTGTACCGGAGCGGTTCGGCAGGGCATCGACCAGTGGTTTCCGCGGCTGCTTCAGGATGTCTATCACGTCCAGCTCGACTCCGCGCAGTTTCAATGGGTCGGGTTCCTGATTCCGTTCGTCGCCTCTGCCGGCTCACTCGTTTCCGGCTACGTTTCGGACACGCTGTTCAATGGTCGTCGGGCGCCAGTCGCTGCCGGGCTCTACTTTATCGAAGCCGCCGTCATTTTCGCCGCGGCGCAATTTCATTCCGCCAATGCCGCCGTCGTGTTTCTCGTCCTCATTTCCCTCACGGCCAACGCCACGCACTCGATCCTCGGCACCGCCGCGGCGATGGATATCGGTGGCGCGCGACGCGCGGGGTTTGCCTCGGGCTTGATCGATTCGTTTCAGTATTTTGGCGGCAGCCTTGCGGGCTACTTTCTCGGCAAGCTTTTTGACAAGAGCTGGGACTACTACTTTTATTTCATGGCACCATTCGGGATCATCGGTGGCATCCTGATGGTGATCAGTCTCGGTCGCATGACCACGGCTGCAAAATCCGGCCATTGACGGCTGCGACTAACTCTCGTCATCCCCCACCCTTCACTCCGCTTAACTTCATGAAATGGTTTCTCCCCGCCTGCGCCTTTTTTCTTTTTGTGCTCTGTCCGCGTGCTTCCGCGTGGAGTGCGCCCGGTCACATGATCATCACCGCGCTCGCCTACGACGAGCTCTCGGATGCCGAACGCGCGAAGGTCGATGCGATTCTCAAGGAACACACGAAGTATGAAAAGTGGGTGGAGATTTATCCCGCTGCCGGTCTTCCCGAACTGCCGCTGGGCAAATTCGTCGCGATGCTCGCCAGTCTCTATCCCGACGACATTCGCAATCACGACAACCCGGAAACTTTCCCCGAGTGGCACTACATCGACTATCCACTTATTCCTCCCAATTTTCCGATGAAGCCCGCGCCGACGCCCGGCGACGACGTGCTCACTGGCATCAGGAAATCCAGCAACGCCGTGACGAAGCTGACCTCGAACTACGATACGCGGACCCGCGCCAAAATGTTCAGCTACCTGCTTCATCTCGTCGGCGATATTCATCAGCCGATGCATTGCGAAACGCTTTTCGACGACAAATTCCACGAACCCGAGGGCGACCGCGGAGGCAATAACGCGTGGGTCAAACCGCCCGGCGGCGGTGCGATCAAGCTCCACGCACTTTGGGATCAACTCTTTGGTCCTGGTCCGCAACTTTACCATCTCGCTCCAGTCACAATGATCGTCGCCTCCCTGCACCACGCGCAAGAGCTGGCGCCGCTTTTCCCGCGAACCAAAATGCCGGAGCTGGCCACGCACACCACGCCCGAGAGCTGGAGTTTGGAAAGCCGCGCGCTGGCGATTAGCGACGGCTGGCGCCGTCACAAAATAGCCTACGGGCTGACGGAGGGCACCGCTGGCGAGCTCCCGGCGGATTACGTGACCAAAGCGCACGAGGTCGCGAACCGGCAGGTCACCCTCGCCGGGCACCGACTGGCGGATGAATTGCGCGCCGTGCTCCGGTAGAGCGACCTAACCGATCCGCAGCCGAACGACCCACGCCGAATTGGTTCGTCGGCTTACAATGCGCGCTTGCTGAGGACTTCCGTTTCGTAGCCGCGCAACTCGGTGAGCCATTCGCTGCCAATCGGCGTTTTTTCCCGACGGCAATACTCATCCCACGCGGAGCCGAAAGGGAGCGACTTGGATTCCTCGAGCAGTGCGCGTCGCGCGGTGAGATCGCCATTCGCTTCGGCTTCTCGCAATGCCGCGATTGATTCGAGGAGCGCGAGCAGCAGCGCCTTGATCGCGTTGCGCGTTCCAATGACCCAGGCGGCGATGCGGTTGCCGCCTCGGTATCGACGCCGAATTCCGCGTAGCGTTCTTTGGCCAGTTCGTAAGCGCGTTCGATTGAGTGACTCATGGGCGGGGTGGTGGATACGACATTCGCGCGGGATGATTTCCGTGGCCGACCATAGATCGCGGAATTTTATTCGCCGCGACACTCAATTTTTACACGCACCATAAAGTTGCGAGTGGCAAAATTTCGGAAATGCGGAATAATAATTCCACATGGCCGCAGCCCCCCTCCCCTTGCGCGATGAAGATCGCTACCTCCGCTGGATCGCGTGTTTGAATCTTGTAAAAGGACTTCTGCTCACGGCGCTCGCCATCGGACTCCTCGGATTTCTCCACAAAGACGTGGACGGTATTGTCGGCAATTGGATCAGCCTCCTCGGGCTGAATATGGAGAATCGCCACATCGTCGCGCTGCTCGCCCAGCTCGATGCGGTGACCGACAAGCAACTCAGCCAATGGAGCGGCCTCACGTTTCTTTTTGCCGGCGTGTTTTTTACGGAAGGCACAGGACTCTTTTTTAAGCAGCAGTGGGCGAAGTATCTCACCATCATTGTCACGGCGTCTTTCGTTCCGATCGAGGTGCTGGAGGTGTTAAAACATTTCGGCTTGGTAAAACTCGGCCTGCTGGTGATCAACGTCGGCATCGTCTGGTTTTTGGTCATCCTGCTGCGCCGTGAAAAACAGCGGACGCGCCGTTACGAAGACATAGCGGGGGCGCGAGAGCGGCACGTCGGAGTCGAGTGCGGGACGGTTTGAGCGGCGGTCGGTTTGTCGCCCAGGTAGCGGGCAAACTTGTCGCCTGCCGGTAGTGGCTCCGTTTGAGAACGAGCGTTGTAAAGGCGGCTCTGTCCGCAGGACGCGCCGCCTTTGCTGGCCACAGGCGGCACGTCGCCAAAGCGCGACAGA
>JBBSDS010000210.1:0-9265 GCA_038240495.1 Chthoniobacterales bacterium
ACCACGTTTCGGGCCGGTCGGAATTACTGACTTCCTTGTAAACGCGACGCACCGTTGCGGCGTGGCGCAGGATAGTGTCGATCGCGCTATTGAAACGACCGGAACGATACACATCCCGCATCCGATATTTTTCCACCTGCACGCCGAGTTCCTCGAAAATATCGAAGAACTCCATAATGTAATGCTCAGCCATGTCCGTCGCCGGCGAGCCATCCGGCGAGGGCACATTGCACAGGGGCTGGCCAAGATACTTTTCAAAATGCTCGCCTTTCCCCGCGGGGATTTCGTCGAGCGGATCGTAATCATCGACCCCAAAAAAATAGCGCGCATTGATCCCCTTGGCGCGGAGCGTCCGGAAGATGGCGTCGTGAATCAGCACACCGCGCAGCGCGCCGACATGCACGCGACCGGACGGCGTCTTCGAGTCATTGATGATCTGCGGGCCGGAGCACTTCCCGGCCACATCTTCGGTCCAAAACATAGGGTCGGCTTAGATAGCTGCGCGTGCAGTGAAGTCGAGCAGTTTGGCATCGCGGAACTGCCCATCAGCGCGCCGCGGCGTCACATCCGCGGGATGGTCCACACCTTCTTGTTTTCGATTTGCTGGAGCACCACTTGATCCTGGCTCATGTCCACGACTTTGTAAGTCGCACCCTGCTCCGCGGGCCAGGTAAAGACATCGCCTTGATGCACCTTCAGCGTCGTTTTCCCGTCGGGCGAGACGAGTGTGGCGTAGGATGCGGAAGTCTTGGCCGGCATGTCTTTCACGAGCGTCAACTTCTCCTTGGTGGACGAGTCTTCGAGCGTGACCTTGGAAAGGTCCGCCGGCAGGCCGTCTTTGCCGGTTTCCAAGCGGGACTCGACACTCACGACCTTGAGCGGCAGGCCACGGACCACGTCGCCAGCCTTGATCATTTCCGCGTGGCTCTCGCCTTGATCGGTCCGTTTGATGCGCGCCTTGTCGCCTTCGACGGCTTCGAGAATCAGCGGCAGTCGGACTTCGTTGTATTCCTTCAAGCGGATCGATTTGTGAATGCCCGGCCGGGAGTTGGGATCGCGCGGGTCGGTGTCGGCCAGGAATTCCTCGCGATTCGAAAAGCCGTCTCCGTCCGGGTCTTCATCGAGCATCTTCGGGTCATTGAGATTGAGGTGATACTTCTTGAACCACGCTTCGTAAGCAGCCTGGTCGCCCCCGGGCATCGCCGAGGCCACGGACTTGGTCTCGACCGGCGCGGCCTGCTCGCTGGCCGGGAGTTTGGCTTCGGCATCGCGCACCACTTCGGCCACCGGCGCTTCTTTCTTGTGGCAGCCCGCAATGAGAAACGCGGACGATGCGGCAACGGCAATCCAACGGAGAAAACTTTTCATAGCGGGACCGACTGTAGGCAGAGCGCCTGAATCCGCAAACCTCTTGTCAGTGCATCAACCGGCATCCGCCGTCCCTGAAAAAACCGCCCCGCAAAAAAAATAACCAAAGGCGCGAGGACGTTTGGCAGTGGATCAATTTGTCGAAAGACGAACTGTAGCGGCGGTCTATGACCGCCGTGAACCTCGTGGAAATTGCGCTGGGATAGTGGTGTCCCCGGCGAGAATCGAACTCGCATCTAGCGTTTAGGAAACGCTTGCTCTATCCATTGAGCTACGGGGACATCGCGTTCTCAGATGTTGCGTTGTTTTTGCAAAATGCCTTTCGTCGCGCACCGGGTAAAACAGAAAATATGCCTTGCCAGCAAGGGGTTGGATAAGGAAGGGTCAGGGTTGTTCGTATAAAGTTTTTAGTTTCTCCCCCCTTGAACTTTTGAGTTCCATGTCCGTGACTTTTCGACCTCATGAATAGCAACGGCATTCTCGGGAAACATTGGTTTCATGTTTCGTTGCATTTTGCGATGGACGCCGTGCTTTTCGCCGCGGCGTTTGTCATCGGCATGCTCCTGCGCTTCGGGGGAGAGGGCGCGGGTTCGCTCGCTGCGAACTGGCCGTTTCTCATCTTGGGAGCGCTGGTCTTTTCTTCGGTCATCTACATCGTCGGTTTCTATTCCACCCACAGCGCGAGCCGCGGGATTTTCGAACGCTGTCTGGTCCTCCTTGCCTGTGTGCTCGTCGCGGTGCTCGTAATTATCGGCGGCACCTACTTGAATTCCGCCCGTCCGCTGGGCCGCGGAGTCATGCTCCTCGGGGCAATCACCGCATATATCGGCAGTCTTTTTCATCACAGCCTGCTCTTGCACGCGCTGCGGAACTCCAGGGAGCGTGTCGCTTACGTCGTCGCTTGCGCCTTGGACGAAGCGGAAACGCGGCTGTTCGCCAACTTTGGCGGCCACAATTTGGAATTCGTCGGCCTCGTCTTGTTCAACGGCTACAAACCTGGCGGCAACGCACGGGTGCTGGGAACCACGGAAGAGCTCACGGAGATTGTCGCCCGCGAAAATATTGACCGGGTGCTTTGCACCACAAAAAGTCTCGCCGACTCGACGCTCACGCGGCGCTTCTGCCAACTGCGCTACTCCGGCGTATCGGTCATGCCTCTGGTCATCCTCTGCGAGGAGATCGAGCAATATGCCCCGCTCGAACTGCTTACGCCTGAATGGCTGCTCAGCGCGAGCGGTGAGCCGCATTTGCTCTACATCAAAAAGGTCAAGCGCCTCTTTGATATCGTCTGCTCGCTTCTCGGTCTGATCCTCGGCGCTCCGCTGGTCGCGTTCGCCGCGCTCGCCATCCGCCTCACCTCGCCCGGCCCCATTTTCTATCGTCAGACGCGCGCCGGCCGATTTGGCCGCCAGTTCCAGATGATCA
This sequence comes from Chthoniobacterales bacterium, assembly GCA_038240495.1. Taxonomy (GTDB): domain Bacteria; phylum Verrucomicrobiota; class Verrucomicrobiia; order Chthoniobacterales; family Chthoniobacteraceae; genus Chthoniobacter. The sequence continues at coordinate 2,794 of JBBSDS010000210.1, forward strand.
AACTGCGCACGATGCACGTGAATGCGGAAAAAGATGGCATCCAGTGGAGTGGAACAAACGATCCGCGCGTGACTTTCGTCGGACGATTTCTCCGCCGATATCGGATCGATGAAATCCCCCAACTCTGGCAGGTGCTTCGCGGCCACCTTTCCTTTGTTGGCCCGCGGCCGGAGCGGCCCGAACTCATTCAGTCGCTCGCAACGGCGATTCCCTACTATCGGGAGCGGACGATGGTGCAACCCGGCATCACCGGTTGGGCGCAGGTCAGTTTTCCGTATGGAGCATCGGTCGCCGACGCACGCAGGAAGCTGGAATACGACCTCTACTACATGAAGCACATGAGCCTCTTTCTCGATGTGTTTATCCTCCTCGACACGGTTCGCATCGTTTTGCTTGGCGGAGCCTCGCCCACCGTCCGGTCGTCCGCGGAAGCGGAGACGCTCCAGGAGTGGGTCCGGCTGAAAGAGAAAGATCGCGAGTCCCTGCCAGGAGTCGAACTCGGGGCCGCCTGAGTTCCGGGATTGGCCAAGTTTCAGGAATCAACCGGGCTTAGGACAAGGGGGGCTCGCGTCTGAAAATCGGCTTTTTCAAACGCGGAAATTTTTCCGGCAGCAACCGCCGCACCCGGCAGGAACTGGAGCGGAATTTTCCGGAGTTCCAAGTCGAGGAAATCGATGTCGGCCTCGATCTGTTGAAAAAAAATCCCGGCGTGATGTTGATCAACTGGCTTTGGGTCTTCGCGCTCTACGGCTGGGCGATCCTCCGGCATCGGCGACCGGTTTCGCCATGCTTCTATTACACGCCCTACATCCACCGCCAAATCCGGCGCCTCCTCCTCTCGCATCTTGCCGGACGCGAAGACGAGTTCGCCTTCACGCTTTCGACGCAATCGCTCTTCGACGCCCATTTGGAAGGTGTCCCACATTTCATCTACACGGATCATACGCACCTCGCGAATCTCCGCTCTCCCACTTTCAATCGCGCTTTCCTCGCCACCGAAAAATGGATCTCTCTCGAACGCGAGGTCTATCGGCAAGCGACCCGGATTTTTGTCATGGGCGAAAATGCGCGCATCTCGCTGATCGAAGATTACGGCACGAGTCCCGACCGCATCGATTGCGTCTATGCTGGCAGCCATATCGACACGACACCGGTTCCGCTCGACAACGACGGCTACCGCAATCGCACCGTGCTCTTCGTCGGCCTCGATTGGGAGCGCAAAGGCGGGCCCGAGTTGGTCGAGGCATTCACCCAACTTCTCGCCCGGATTCCAGACGCCCGGCTCCGCATCGTCGGCGCGTCGCCGAAAATCGAGCACCCGCAAATCGAGGTTTTCGGCAAGGTGTCGCTCGATCGGGTGAAGCAGCTCATCACACAAGCGACAGTCCTCTGCCTGCCCAGCCGCTTCGAACCATTTGGGATCGCCGTGCTCGAAGCGTTCGCCTTGAAGATACCGGTCGTGGTAACCCGCGTCGGCGCGCTGGAGCATCTCGTCTTCGACGTTAAAACCGGACGCGTCGTGCCGCCCGGCGACATCTCCGCCCTCGCCTCCGCGCTTGCCGATCTCCTTTCCGACCCCGAGAAATGCCGGCTCTACGGCGAAACTGGGCACCGTTTTGCCCTCGAAAACTTCACGTGGGAAGCCGTCGGAAAAAAACTGCGCACCGCCATCATGCCTCTGCTGGAAGAGCGCACCGCAAGTCGCTAATCATCGGCCAAAATTCATTTCCAGAATCGCGGGTGTTCCAGAGCGCAGCCGGAGCGGAAATGCGGGCGTAGCGAAGTCGAAGGATCGGGTGGATTTCTCTGAACGTCGGCGGAATCCTTCGACTCCGTTCCGTCCTACCTTCGCCCGCGACGGAACTGCGCTCAGGATGACACCTGCTCTTTATCCGGAAACTTCTTTTGGCAACTGGTCTAACTGCACGACCCACTGCCGTTGTTCGTTTCAGTAAATCTCCACCGGCGAACGGGCGCCGTCTTCCGGCGAGCGCTGCGAGGCGGCTTCGGCGCCGAGGGTCGCGGCGCGCAAGTCCCATACCTCCGCATCGCGCCGCGCAAACTCCGCTTCGCTCCACGCGTCGGGCGACGCCTGCTTCGCCTTGAACGCCGCGACATTTGCCAGCGCGCGATCGAGTTCTCCCGACGACACCGCGCCGAGATATCCGAGCGCCTCCTCCACCATGTTCACGCGGTGGCAGATCATCGCGAGATCATTGCCCGCCGTGATCGCCAGCCGGATCGTTTCCTCGAGCCCGTAGTGATTCAGAATCGCGCCCATATCGAGATCGTCGGTCATCACCAGTCCGGTGAAGCCGTGCTCGCCGCGCAGCAAATCCGTGATCACGCGCCGCGACAGCGAAGACGGCGTGCGCGTATCTTCGAGGCTCGGATAGAAGCCGTGGCCGATCATCATCGAATCGATCTTGTCCGCAAAATACCGGAAGACGGCGAGCTCATGCGTGTCGAGTTCCGCGCGGCTCAGCGCAATCTCCGGCAGTTCGTGATGCGCATCGAGCGGCGCGCGCGAATAGCCGGGAAAATGTTTGCCGCAGCTCAGGATGCCGCCCGCGCGCAGCGCCTCGTTGAAGGCATCGGCGTTGCGGATGACCTGCGCCACGTCGTTGCCGTAGCATCGGCCTCGCAGCGAATTATCCGCCTCGTCGTCGAAGGAAATGTCGAGCACCGGACAAAGATCGAGATTGAAACCAAAGATGCGCAGCAGCCGCGCCGTGATCGCACCGTGGCGGCGGATAAGGTCGAGGTCGCCTTTGTCGCGAAGCTGATTCGCGTTCGGCGGCTCGTTGCCGATCAGCTTCAGCCGCGAGACCCGTCCGCCTTCCTGGTCGATGGTGATGATCGGTTCGACCGCGCTCAGGTCGCGCAAATCGTCGATCAATTTTCGCAGTTGCGCGGGCGATTTGATGTTGCGCCCGAAAAGGATAAAGCCGCCCGGTTGAATGCGCCGGAAAGCGGCGGCGGTATCCGGATCGAGTTCCGTGCCGGGCACGCCGGTGAGGAGTAATTGACCAAGGGAGGATCGTTCCATATAGCCAGCACAGCGTAGCGAATCGCTTCGTCAAACCCACATTTTTCGAGACCCTATTTTCCCTCGCGACCCATGCGTTTCGCGCTTTACGGCGGCACCTTTGATCCCGTCCACCACGGCCACCTCATCCTCGCGAGAGACGCTCTCGAACAGCTCGCGCTCGAACGCGTGATCTTCATTCCGGCGGCTCTCTCACCGCACAAGCTCGCGTCCACACCGGCTCCCGACGCCCTTCGCCGCGAGATGCTCGCCGCAGCTCTGGCAGACGAACCGGAATTTATTCTCGACGACTCCGAACTGCACCTCGCGGGCCCGAGCTTTTCCATCGACACCGTCGAGCGCATCCACGCGCAATATCCCGAAGCCCGGCTCTACTACTTGATCGGCGCCGACAATCTCCGCGAACTCCACACCTGGCGGCGGATCGAAGATTTGCGCCGCCTCGCCGAGTTCGTCGTCTTTGGCCGCGGCGAAAACTCTCCTGCAACCGCGACCGGCTTCCGCACACTTCCACGCCTGATCGACATCTCGGCCACGGAGATTCGCCGCCGGGTTGCGCACGGGGAGTCGATCCGCTATTTGGTTCCTGAGCCTGTGCGCTCGATTATCGCTGCTCATCACCTCTACCAGGATCCGTCCCATCAAAGCTGAAACTCTCGCCCGCCTCTGCGCGGACATCGCCGCCGACAAAAAAGCCGAAGACATCGTCGCGATCGACCTCCGCGGCATTTCCAGTTTCACGGATTTCTTCGTCATCTGCTCCGGCACTTCCGAGCCGCATTTGAAAGCCATCGCGAGCGAGCTACACGATCGCTTGAAGAAAGAGCACAGCGTCGAGCCGATGGCGGTGGACGGCTTTCCGGGCAGCCAGTGGATTGTCGCAGATTATTCGGATGTGATCGTGCATATCTTCCATCGCGACAAGCGCAGCTTCTACAGCCTCGAAGACCTCTGGGGAGACGCGCCGCGCCTCAAGTTGAAGCTGTGACCTACGTCGTCGAAACCGAAGTCGGTTGTCCGTGGTGCGGCGAGTTTTTCCCGACAACCATCGACACATCGCAAGGCGACTACATGACGATCGAAGACTGCGCAGTTTGCTGCCGCCCGATTGCTCTCACTATCGTCTGCGAGCCGGGGGAATTATCCGACGTGCAGGCGGAGCGAGCCTGAATATTTTCATCGCGGACCAGTTCTGCCCCTCGACAATCGGACACCGAATAATCTCCATCTGCACCGTCGGCGCCCGCGGTCTTGACCGTATGGTGCGGCTTTGGTGTGCTCGCGCACGTGCTGCTACTTGCGCTCCATGGACATCGCTTCCACCACTGCGCAGATTGATAGAACAACTCCGCCGAGCCGCTGGGCACGTGCGATGCAGGATGATCGAGACGCGCTGAGCGAACTGGCGGGGAGCTATTGGTATTGCGTCTACGCGTGGTGGCGGCGGGCCGGGCGGGAGGATGCGGAGGCGGCGACGAAGGCTTGCTTCACCCGCTGGCTCACGGATGCCCCGCCGAGGCCGGAGCACACCGGTGCAGCGCGGTTCCGCGAATGGCTCCGGGCACGACTGGCGGAACTGTCGGAGCAAGGCGTGGCGTCCGTCGCCGAGCCAGCCATCGAGATTGCACCCGAGTGGGCGGAGCAACGTTACACGCAAGAGCCTGAAGGTGCCGCCGATGGCATTTTCCAACGCCGTTGGGCGCTCACGGTGCTCGAATTGGCGATGGACGGCCTGCGCGCGGAATACGCGGCGCGCGGGCAGGATGCGCTCTTTGTGGAAATGTCGCCCTACGCCGGCTTTGAGGCGGGCGGCAACGATGAGCGCTACGAGGCCACGGCACGGCGCATGGGGTTCACCGTCGGCGCGGCGCGCAAGGCGGTCTTCGAATTTCGTTCGCGCCATCGCGAGCTGCTGCGCGGCTTCATCGCCGACACCGTGGCCGAGCCTTTGGACATCGACAGCGAATTGACTGTGCTCCTCTGCGCTTGCGACATGCCTGGCGCGGCAGGCGCCGACGCACCGTTGCCTACAGCCCTCCGCTCCTTCAAGCCCGACGAACTTCTCGCCCGCGCGATGCAGACGGTGAAGATGACCAGCGGCACACAGGGGGGATGGCAGCCGCCGAGCATCGAGGAAGCCGCGCGCCTTTTTCCCAACTACGAAGTCATAAAACTGCTCGGGCGCGGCGGGATGGGCGCGGTTTATCAGGCGCGGCAGATCGAGCTCGACCGGCTCGTGGCGATCAAGCTCCTGCCGCTGGAGATCAGCGTGGGCAAAGACTTCGCCGACCGCTTCCGCCGCGAGGCGCGCGCCATGGCGAAGCTGCACCACCCGAACATCATCACCGTTTTCGACTTCGGCACGACGCGGGAGGGGCACCTCTTCTTCGCCATGGAATACGTCGAAGGCGCGAACCTCGCCGAAATCATCCGGCAGGTCGGACTCAACGCGGAACAGGCGCTCTCCATCGTCGAGCAAGTCTGCACCGCCCTGGCCTACGCGCATGGCAAAGGCATCGTCCACCGCGACATCAAGCCGGCCAACGTGATGATCGACACCGAGAGCCATGTGAAGGTCGCCGACTTCGGCCTCGCCCGGCTCACCGACCCGGCCGCCGAGCAAATGGGCCACACGATTACGGGCACCATCATGGGCACGCCCGCCTACATGGCCCCGGAGCAGATGAACTCCATGGACGTCGATCACTGCGCCGACATCTACAGCCTCGGCGTGATGATGTACGAGATGCTCTGCCGGGAAGTGCCGCGCGGCATTTTCCGGCCGCCTTCGCAACGAATCGGCTGCGACGCGCGGATCGACGGCATCGTCATCAAGGCCATGCAGCAGCAGCCCGAGCGACGTTACCAATCGACGACGGAGATGAAGGCCGATGTCATTGCCGCGCGCACGCCGCTCGCGACGGTCCCTACTGGCCCGACGCAAGTCGTCCACCCACATCCCGTCGCCCAACCTGCGCTTCCGGAGCCAAAAGCCGCGGTGATGAAAGCAATCACGCCACCCGGGCCGACGAATTCGAAGATGCCGCTCTACGCCGGCGTCGGCGTGATGATCGTGGCGCTCATTGCCGCCGCGCTCATTTGGGCGAGGCAGCCAAAACCCGGAGGGACGCGCTCCGGCGTGTCCCAAACATCCGTTGGTGCAGGCCCCGGAGATCAGGGACGCGCAGGAGCGCGTCCCTCCGCGGGCACGCCCGCTGCGTCGACCAAGGACGCGCCGTTTGTGAACACGCTCGGGATGAAGTTCGTGCCGGTGCCGGGGACGAGGGTGCTCTTCAGCATCTGGGAGACGCGGGTGCAGGACTACGCGGCGTATGCGCGGGTGACGGGAGGGGTGATTTACACATGGACGAAGCAGGGGAAGGACGGGGTACCGGTGAGCAGCGAGGCGGAGTATCCAGTGGT
>JBBSDS010000211.1:0-9244 GCA_038240495.1 Chthoniobacterales bacterium
CGCGGGGGATGCCGATCTGCGCCAGCGTCGCTTTTGCCGGCAGGCTCGATTGCTCGACGAGGCGGATGATTTCGGCCTTCTCGGCGGCGGGGTATCTCATGCCTCGTTGCCCCCAGCCGCAATCATGCTTTTTTTAAGCAGGCGCAGTTCGAGCGCCTGCTCGGCAACGACTTCCTTCAATGCGGTCGCTTCACGCCGCAGATCCTTGACCTCGTCGGTCGTCGCTGCCCGCGCGGTATCGCCCGCCAACCATCGCTTGCCAGCCTCGAGGAATTCCTTCGACCAGACATAATACAGGCTCTGGGCGATGCCCTCGCGACGGCACAGCTCGGCAATCGAGTCCTCGCCGCGCAGGCCATCGAGGATGATCCGGATCTTCTCCTCAGCCGAAAACTGGCGCCGCGTCGCGCGCTTGATGTCCTGCACAACCCGCTCGCCAGGCATCGCTCTGGGGGTCGGTGATTTTGGTCGCATCGGAGGTCCTTCGTCATAATAACGAGACCAAATTCCTCCGCTGTCGAAAACCCTCAATCTGTCTCACTGGCGCTGACGCCGGACAGTCAGCGACCTAAAAGTCGCGCAGATCCAAAGCCCTGGGGGCCGCGCTCGTACCGATCCGGAGGTTGTCGCTGTGGAAAGTCCTCGAGGCGTCTAGCGCGGACCGAAATGCATGGGCTAACGTGGCGCGGGGCCAGTGGTCCTTTTGGCCAGATTGAAAAGGGGGCGCACGCTTGAAATTTTCCACGCGCGCCCACCGCGCGTCGCTTCTCGCTGTTGAGGTCAGAATTGGTGATTGAATTCCATAGTCTTGAAGCCGGGCCAATGCGGTGATGAAAGAGGTTCCGGTCATACGCCGCTTCCTGCCGGTTGCCGCGCTCTACCAAAAAGACGATCTTCCGCTCGACGAAATCTGGTCGTCGCTCGGACGCGCCTCCCCCGTTGGCTGGGATGTGCTGCTGGAAGCATATCGGGTCGTCATCCTCGCCGACGCCGGCGCGGGGAAAACCTTTGAGTTGAAGGCTGCCGCCGAGCGCCAGCGCTTTGCAGGCAAGTCCTCCTTTTTCATCCGGATCGAGGAGATTGACAACACCTTCGACGAATCCTTCGAGATCGGCACTTCCGGAGCGTTCGAAGAATGGCTCGACGGCACCCACCAGGCTTGGTTCTTCCTAGATTCCGTCGATGAGATCCGGCTCACGGAGCCCAGAGCCTTCGAGCAGGCGATCAGGTCTTTCGCCGGCCGAATCCGCGCTGCACGGCACCGCGCCCACATCTATATCTCGAGCCGGCCTTACGCCTGGCGCACCGCAGCCGACCGCGCACTAATCGAAGAGTTGCTTCCGATTGCCGAGCTGCAGGTCGAGCAAGCCGGCGAAGTGGAATTCTCGCCGGATGCATCACAAGAGACTGCAAGGTCCGGTGCTACTGCGAGAGGCAATTCCGAGACGAAGAGCAAGGAGCCACTGGTCAGTCTATACCAGCTCGACCAATTGAACGAGACCGACATCCGGTTGTTCGCGGGGCACAACGGGATCACCGATCCAGACGACTTTCTCGCGGAAATCGACCGAAGCGCGTTGCTGCCGCTCGCGCGCGTGCCCTTCGATCTCGGAGACCTGATCGCAACTTGGCGGGAGCGGCACGCGCTCGACAATCGGCTGGAAATCCTCGAGAGCGGTATTCGCCGCCAGCTAACTGTGTCGGATTTACCGGAATCGCTCCCCACGGCCGCGCGCGCCGCGGAGGGTGTGGAATTGCTGGCGATGGCGGCCATGCTGACGGGTTTACCCAATATCGGCCTGCCGGGCTTTGTCAGCAACGACGCGATCGACGCTGTGTCCCTTCTCTCGAGCTGGACTGCCCCGGAAGTGGAGGCACTGCTCCGCACCGGCGTGTTCAGCGACCCTATCTACGGCGCGGTCCGGTTCAGACACCGCGAGATCCGCGAATTGCTCGCAGCGAGGTGGGTTGCCCGCCAGCTCGGACGCGCCGGCGCACGATCGGAAATCGAGGCGTTCATTTTTCGCAGCCCCCACGGCGAGAATTTGCTGGCGCCGCGGCTGCGGCCGATCCTATCGTGGCTGATCCTGTTCGATGCCGGGATCCGCGAACGGGTCCTCAAACACTATCCCGAGGTGGCCATCGAAGGCGGTGACGCGGCGCGCCTGCCGTTCGAAATTCGCCGCGCAATGCTCGCGACTCTAATCACGACGGCAATCAATCCTGATTCCGGATTGCGCGGTCTCGACAATACGTCGATCGCGCGCATCGCCCAGCCTGACCTCGAAGCGCACGTTATCGATCTTATCACGACTTATGCCGACAATGACGACGCGATTTTCGTGCTCGGCCGGCTCGTCTGGCAGGGAAAAATGGCGGCATGCGTCCCGCCGCTCGCGGCAATCGCAGCGGATCCCGAGCGCGGGATCTACGCTCGGCTTGTCTCGATCCGCTCGGTGGCGACGATCGCCGCACCGGAGGCGATCTACGCGCTTTGGGGCACGCTCAATGCGCTTTCAAACCTGCTTCCCAGACGCCTTCTCAGCGAGTTTGCCGATCACGCGCCGGCTTCGATGGAATCGGTCGTCCTGCTGCTTGCGTCGATCGAACGGCTCGAGCCACGCGAACAGTATGAAGTGAGCGGGCTGAGCCAAGCGCTAAAAGCTTTTGTGCGGCGCCTGCCGCTGCTCGACGGCGCCGCCGGCGCCGAGCCGCTGTTTGCGCTGGCGCGCGGGTTGCAGCGCTTTATCGCCCGAGAACCGCATATCGAACGCGGCAAGTGCCGGGTCTCGGAAGCGTATCGCTGGCTGATGAGTCCGGCCTTGTACGCTGTCGAACGGCTGATCGAAGGCCGATCGCCGACTGCTCTCCTGCAGCCCTCGCTAGAACTGCTGGCGGCCTCCCCGGCCCTGCATTTTTGGCGCAATGACGATTTTCCGGAGCGCAAATCGATCATTGCCGATCTCGTTCCGCAGTGGCCCGAGCTCAATGACGCCTTGTTCTGGTGGACGGTCGCTGAGCGGCGGATCGGCCTCGCAGCCAAAGGCGAGCGATTGACCGACGACTGGCCGGTCAGCTGGCTCGGCCATTTCTGGGCGTTCGATCAAGAGAGCTTTCCGCGATCGCTCGCATGGGTGTCGGAGCGCGAGCTGGTCGACGACCGGCTAGTCGCGCTCGCGCGCTCGGTGCGAATCTATCGCGAGAATAACAAGCCCGCCACCCTGTTGAGAGCGCTACGCCAAGCTGTTGCAGGTGTGCCTGAATTCGAAAGCCAACTGGACGCGAGCCTCAACCCGCCAGCTCCTCCTGAACTGGAAGAGCACAAGCGCTACGAGCGCAACCTAAGCAAGAATGCGCGCCAGCGCGACCGCCGGAACGCCGCCGCGCGCGCGGACTTCGTCAGCCGCCTCGCGGCAAATCCCGAAATTGTGCGATCCCCGCCCTGCGTTAAACCCGGCAAGATCAGCAATGAGCAGTATCATCTGCTCCGCATGATCGAGGGCGACGGCCTGCGCAGCAGCCGCGCCCAAGGCGCGCAGTGGCAGTCGCTCATTCCGGAATTCGGGCTTGCCGTTGCCGAGTCGTACCGTGACGCCGCCGTTGCGTTCTGGCGCGCCTATAAGCCCGGCGTGCGCTCGAAAGGCGCGAACACGACCTCGATCCCCTATGCGCTGATCTTCGCGATGGCGGGCCTGGATATCGAGCTTGGCGATGGCCATGGCGCTCGAGCGCTCACTCTAAGAGACGCAAAGCGCGCGCTGCAATACGGCCCGTGGGAGCTGAATGGTTTCCCGCGCTGGTTCGAGTCGCTGTGTAAGGCCCGGCCAAAGGCCGCGCGCGACTTCCTCTGGCAGGAGACCCGATGGGAACTCGACAACAGCCCGGCCAATCAGCCGCTGCACTATATGTTGAACGACCTCGTCTACTACGCGCCTTGGCTTCTCAGCGAGATCGCGCCGCGAATCCTCGACTGGTTGAGTGGCCATGATGCGCCGAGCGAGCAATGTCTGAGCTATTGCCGCGCGATCCTGATGGAGGGGGGCGCGTCAGAACAGCAGATGTCTGCGCTCGCGCTTGATAAGATCGGATCAGGCAGCACACCAGAGGACCAGCTGCCGGTCTGGCACGCGCTGCGCATCGATGCCGACCCGGCGCTGGGAGTCCCGATGCTGACGCACCTCTATGACACTGGGACCGTTCCAAATCCGAGCCGCTTCAGCGCCAACTTCATCAACGCTCTGCTCGGCAGCCGACGCGACGTTAGTCCAGTCTTTGGCACATTCCGAACGCCCACCTATCTCAAGGAACTCTATCTTCTCGCCCACCGGGTGATCCGCGTCGCTGACGACATACGGCGCGCCGGCAACGGCGCCTATTCGCCTACTCCACGTGACGATGCGCAAGATGCACGAGAAAGGCTGTTCGCAATGCTCGCGGAGATACCCGGCGAGCTGGTCTACTACGCCATCCTCGAACTTGCGGAGGCGCATCCCGAACCGGCCTATCGCGGCTTCATGCGCTCGAGCGCGCGCCAGCGCGCGACGACCGACAGCGACCTTCACGCCTGGAAAAGCAGCGAGGTGTCCGAGTTGGCCAACCGCCTCGCGGCACAACCGATCGTGACGCCGCCAGCGGAGAGCCATGATGCAGCGAATTGAGCGGCCGGAAAAGGCGCCCGGCATCTTGCGCTCGAAGACGGCGGTCGCCTCTCGGCAACAGATGCGCGACTTCTGGGCGCTCGATCGCGAGCGGCGCGCCCAGACCAGCGTCCCGCCGCTCGGGATCAACGCGAACGACGTCAGACTAGTAGAGGCGCTCTCCGCCATCAGCTACAATCGCTGCGCTTTTTGCGAGGCGACGGATGAACTCAGCGTCCACCGATTCCGCCCGCCGGGCAATGCTCTGCCGCTTAAAGAGAAAAGCAACGCGCATCTGTATTATTTGTGGCTGGTCGATGCTTGGCAGAACCTTTTGCCAATCTGCCGCGGGTGCATTCCGCGCGAACCACAATTCCCCGTACTGGAGTCGCGTGCGCAACTGCCACTGCTTCGCCAGGTCGAGGCCTATGTCGAGAGCGGCGAAGGGATCTGGCCATCCTTCCCACCGAAGGAAGATATCCTCCTGCTCGACCCGACAACACGGTCGGATTTTGATCGCCATTTCATTCCCAAGATCGATGGCGAGTTATTCGGCGACTCCCGCATCGGCGAAACGACCATCGCCGTCTACGACCTCAATCGAGCCGACCGCCGCCACCAGCGCTATCTCGCCTATCGGCGGTTGCTTGATCGATTGCTGCAGGCGCTTGGCCGCGGCGCAGACCTTCGCGGGGAGGCGGATTGGGACGCCCTGTTCGTTTTCCAAAATCTTCAGTTTGGCGGCACCTGGTTCCTGTTACTGCGGCGGATAGCGCGTTGGATCGGCGGTTCCAGCGGTATAAAGCCGCGGACGTCGCGCGCGCAAATCCAACGCTTCTACGAAGTTCTTGGCGGGCTGGATGAGGCGCCTAGACGCGTCGAGACCGCGCTCGAAGCGCTTGCGCGCGAGGACGCCGGACTACGCGCCGGCCGCTGGGTCGGCAGTTCAGTCTATTCGGTCCGCGCGCCGGTCAGCGAAGTCGCGATCACCAATTTCAAGGCCATCGAACAGCTCACGCTCAAGATCGACGCCTCTGACAAGGACGCCGACCCCGAGGTGCCGCCCCGCACGCCCTCGCTGGTGATCCTGGGCGAAAATGCGACGGGCAAGAGCTCGATCCTTGAAGGTATCGCGCTCGCGCTTACGACTAAAAGCGCACGCGATGCTTTGGATCTGCCTTGGAGCAAATTTGTCCTCGACCCTGCACAGCTCGGTCTCGAACGCGGGCGTTTGACGCGCCGCGCCGAGGTGCGTGTCCAGCTGGCAACCGGCCAGTCGACCACGCTCGCGATCGAGCAGGGCGTTGCGACCGTTCGCAGCGAGCTCGGGAACCAGGTCGTGCCGGTGTTTGCTTATGGAGCCTTCCGGCGCTTCGCGACCGGTACGCGCAGGTTTGCGCCGCACAAGCATATTCGCAACCTATTCGACGGCGACACACTCTCGAATCCGGAGCCATGGCTCAAGTCTTTGAATCAGCAAGACTTCAACCTGGTGATCCGAACCCTGCGCGGGCTGTTGTCTGTCGAAGGCGAGTTCGACGTGATTCAGCGCGATCGCACCACGCGCCAGCTCTGCGTGGTGACCTCGTTGAGCGAACCCGACGGCTCGGTCCGCTACAACCGGACACCGCTTCAGGCGGTTTCCTCGGGCTATCGCTCGATGCTCGCGATGCTCTGCGATGTGATGCGGGGGCTGCTCGATCCGCGTGTTTATGAAGGCCTCGAGAGTTTCGAGACGGCGCGGGGGATCGTGCTGATCGACGAGATCGAAGCACATCTCCATCCGCGCTGGAAGGTCCAGGTCATGTCGAGCCTGCGCTCGGCGCTCCCCGGCATGACCTTCATCGTCACCACGCATGATCCGCTCTGCCTGCGCGGGATGGACGACGGCGAGGTGGTCGCCTTGCAGCGGATCGCCACCGTCGACAGTTCGCGCGAGAGCCAGCTGCCGATCCTGGTTGAACAGATCGAAGGCCTGCCGCCAGTGAGCGACCTGCGCATCGAACAGCTGCTCACCTCGGACTTCTTCCAGCTGCTCTCAACCGACGATGCCGCAGCCGACCGGCGGCTTGCGCGGATCGCCGACCTGATCGCGGCGCGTGCCGCAGGCGCCGCGATGAGCGCGGCAGACGCGCGGGTGCTGAGGGATTTCGCGCGCGATATCGCGACCGCGCTACCGGTGGGGTCGAGCGAGGTGCACCGCATCGTCCAGGAGGCGGTGGCGATCTATCTAGAGCGCCGCCGGGACGCGAGCCGCGAGAGCCTGGTGAAGTTGCGCGAGGAGACCAAGAAATCGATCCTCGCTGCGCTTGAGGCGCTCTGAGATGCGACGGGTCCACCGCACGACCATTGCCGCACCGAAATCGCTGCTGGCAGGCGGCGCTGGTTCGACAGAGCTGACAAAGGCCAGAGCGCACCGCCTTCTTCCGCCGCCACCGCCCCCGCCACCGGGCGGCCGTGCCACGAAGGAAAAGAGCTTCGTTTACAAAGCCTATAAGGGCGACGATGTCCACGCGGCGCTGGAAACCTTATTTCACGGCAAATGCGCCTATTGCGAGACGTTGTACGCCGCATCTGCGCCGGTCGACGTCGAGCATTACCGTCCCAAGGGGGCGGTCGCCGAGGACGAGGCGCATGGCGGCTATTGGTGGCTCGCGATGGTGTGGGAAAATCTGCTGCCAAGTTGCATCGACTGCAATCGGAAGCGCGGCCAGATCTTGATCACGACCTCGACCAGCCTTGCAGTGCTTGCGGCGACCGCAAAGCCGGCGGTGAGCCAAGCGGGCAAGAAGGACAGCTTCCCGCTCGGCGCGTCGGGTCTTCGAGCGGTCGCCGAAGCGACGGACTTCTCCGCTGAACACCCTTTCCTCCTGAACCCGTGCAACGAGGATCCGGCATCCAGCCTCGCTTACAGTTTCGATCCCGGGCATCCAGCAGGGCTGATGATCCCTGCCGGCGATCTCGTCAGTCAGGAGCGTGGGGCCGTCTCGATCCAGATTTACGGGCTCAACCGCCAGAAGCTGGTCGAGGACCGCACGCGCCTCTTGCGCAGGCTCGAGTTCCTCGGGGACCAAGTCATTGAGCTCGCCGAAGCGGTCGAAGCCCTGACAACCCCGGCAGCAAGCTTAGCGCTGCTGGGCATACCCGCTGCCGGGGTCGCAAGCAAATTGCAGCTCCTGCTGGACCGCACGATTGCGGAGATGAAGTCGCTGGCTGAGGACACGATGCCCTATTCTTCTCTGGCAGCGGCTTGGCTCGAAACCTTCAAGACGCGCATTCGCATTACGCTCACCAGCCTGAGACCGGCAGACCCATGATGTGTGGGATTGGGATTGGGATTGACCCGCTTTCGCGGGCTTGACCTGCTCCCTGGGATTGCCCGGCTTTCGTGGACGGTTGGCGGGCTTTGGATTTAAGCGTTGATCAGGTTGGGCTTCTCCTCGATTTCGTAGGTCATGGGCGATCGGTAGCCAGCCCCGAATGCAGGCGGGCGGGAGTGTACCATCCCTCGATGTAGCTGAAGCACGCCATCTTTGCTTCGGCCTGGGATGCGAAGCGGCGGCGGCTGCGCCCATGCTTCTCCCCCAGCGCTCGCAGCTCCGCGTGGACGCGTGGCGCGCGCGTCAAGTATGGCGCGAGGTGGCGTGAACGGTCCTCACTCGCTTCATCAGCGCTACGTCGGCGACAGCATGGGGCGAAGGAGGGCGGCGCATCCAAGCGTAAAAACCCGCCTTCGACACGCCTAACACACGCGCCATTGTGGCAACCGCGAATCAGGCCTAGTTCGCGCTCATAAACCGGAAGACCCGGATGGGAGCACCACCGTCTCCCGCGCAAACCAGGCCGCGGCTTTTGAGAGGATCTCCCGCTCGACGCGCAGCTGACGGACTTCGCGGTCCCCTCGTGCCGGTTCGTCCGATGTTTCGCCAAGGCGCGGTGGATCCAATGACATCGTCGCCATAACGCTACCCCCTCCAAAAAGAGGCCCTCGGAAACTTTAGCCAATCTTGGGGATATTTCAATCGACTGGCGGGGGTTCCCATTTGAACCACGCGGTTTCGGCAGCATCCCCGTAGCCCGCGACCTGCTGCATGATCGTCGAGTTCGGGCGGAACGCGTTTTTCGCTGCGCGTGCACCGAGTGCTGATATCGTCGCTCCGATGTCCGCAACCGCGCTACTAGCCGCCCGTCCGCTTTCGGCGCCTATTTCCGCGCAACGAGCCAAAGTCTGCAGCGGGGTCGTCAGCCGCCGTCCGTCCGCGTTCTGGCGAACGGCAGCTACTTCGTGACTGGCGCCCGTAAGCAGTCAGGCGGCAAACGGCCCCCTGCCTGCCACCGGCTCCTGCCGCCGCCAGTCGCCCACATGACTCAGGGGGCGGCCCGCCTTTGGGTAGAAGCCGGATGTTGGCTTCTGACGCACCGCCGCTGGCCTTACTTCCTCAACCCCCGTAGGATCCTCTCAAACTAGGGCGGCGGGCGATGGACATTCACAAGCCAAAATCAATGCATGGTCTCCGTGAATTTCTCTCGGAAATTGGCGTTGTCGTCTTGGGGGTGCTGATCGCATTGGGAGCCGAGCAGGGCGTGGATGCCTTGCACTGGCAACA
>JBBSDS010000212.1:0-9078 GCA_038240495.1 Chthoniobacterales bacterium
CGCTTCCTGGAAGCCGCGACGCGTAGAGCAGCGCCGCCATGTTGCTACCGGTGCCCGAGATCAGGATGCCGAGCCGCGGCCGCTCAGCCATGATGCGTCGCGCTCCACGCTCCGCGCCATGTTTCGTACCGGAGCGCAATTTGTGATCCTCGTCCTGCTGGCGGGTCTTGCCCTCATCCGGGAATCCCGGCACGAGCCGCTGGCCTCGTGGGACAATGCTTTCGCGGACTTCCTCGCGATGAACAGCCGCAGCGGCGCCAAGCCCGCACCGACGACGCTGGTCGGCATCAATGACAGCAGTCTCACGAACCACCCGTGGCCGTGGAACCCGCTCGATTTTTCGCTCTTCTTCCAGTCCGTGCTTCCACTGAAACCGGAAGTCGTGGCGCTGGATCAGGTGCTCGATTGGGAACGGGCGATCACGCTTCCCGAAGACCAAAATCGGAAGCTCGCGCAGTACGAGAAGATCCTTCGCGGCAATATCCTGCGCGCTCCGAAGATGCTGCTCGGCTCGCGCCTCGGCATCCCCGACGATCCGGATGTCATCCCTCCGCTTCAGGAGGTTCCGCTGCTGCGCAATCTCCACGGCAGCCAGCGCGAAATCCCGGAGTTCACGGCCGTCGAGCAGCAGCCGGCAGAGACCTTTCGACTTTCCTCAACCGTCGGATTCACAAATCTCCCTCCCCTGTACGAGCGTTTCAATTCCGTGCCGCTGATCTTTCGGTACCGCGGCCAGGTGACGCCCGCCTTCACTCTGCAGGCCGTGATGCTCTGGGCGCAACTCACGCCCGACGACGTGATTATCGAACTCGGTTCCCACATTGCCGTCGGGAAAAAAATCCGCATCCCGATCGATGCCTCCGGGCGCATGCGCGTGGACTTCGGGTCGCCGCGCTCGACGATCGGCTTCGATGAACTGGTGCTCGCCAGCGAACAGTCCGAAGCTGGCCGCAAAGGGCTCTCCGCGCTGGAAAATATCAAAGGCAGCGTCGTCCTTCTTTCCCGCACGGACTCCGCGGCACAGACCATTCCGCTGGCGGCGCGACGCAACGGCTCTGCGGGCGAGCTCTTCGCCGCTGCGATCGCCACGATTCAAAACCAGTCCTTCATCCAGCGCGCGCCGCAGTGGGCCGAATACTCCGTGATCGTGGCTTTTATGTTCATCGGCTACTGGGTGCCGCGTTGGAAAAAGTGGACCACCATCCTGGTCGGGCTCGTGGTACTGGCGGCCTACGTGCTGGTTTCGCTGGCCGTGTTCAATCGCTGGCTGGTCTGGCTGCCCATCGTCGTGCCGCTGGGTGCGGTGTGCATTTGCGTGCTCTTCCGCGTGGTCACGCCGGATTCCGCGGGGCGCCCGAAGAAGCCCGTCATTTTTTAGCTGGGGGCGCGCACATCGCCCGGAAAGGCGCTTGGCCATTGGTCTCCGCGCGATTGGTCTCGCGAAAACATTTGCCATCGCCAGCCTCTCGCCCGCATCTTCCGCCGCAGGACATGGGTGGTCTTACTTTTACCAATCTCACACGGCGGGTCGAAATCGGTGCCAACAGCTACTGCCTCGAACTCGCAGGCAAACGCATCATCCTCGACTCCGGGCTGCACCCGCGCTTCGACGGCGAGGCCGCGCTCCCCGACATGAAGCTCGTCGCGGATGGCTCGGTCGATGCCATCATCCTGTCCCACGCGCACCAGGATCATCTCGGCTCGCTGCCGGTCCTCATGCGCCGCCAGCCACAGGCGCCGGTTTTCATGACCGAGGCCACGCGGCAGCTTAGCGACGTGATGCTGCACAACTCGGTGAATGTCATGCTCAAGAAGCGCGAGGAGGGCGTCACGAGCTATCCGCTTTTTTCGCATCGAGAGGTCGAGGGCGTTGTGAAACGCTGGCGTCCGATTCCACTGCACACGCGGTTTAGCGCTGAGGGCGAGCGGCTGCGCGCGGATGAAGATGCCGAGCTTTCCTTCGAGTTCTTCGACGCCGGCCATATCCTCGGTTCCGTCGGCACACTCATCCGCGCCGCAGGTCGCACCATCTTCTACACCGGCGACGTTCAATTCGACGACCAGACGATCATGCAGGGCGCGCGCTTCCCGGAGCACGAACTCGACGTGCTGATCATCGAGACCACGCGCGGTGATCGCCAGACACCGGAGGGATTCACGCGGGCTGGCGAAGAGGAGCGTTTTGCCGCCGCCATCCGCGCCGCTTTTGATCGCGGCGCGGGCGTGCTCATTCCGCTTTTTGCTCTCGGAAAAACGCAGGAAGTGCTCGCGATGTTTCACGACTTCCGGCGCACCGGACGCCTCAATCAGTGCCCGATCTACATCGGCGGTCTCGGCACGAAGCTGACCGAAATCTACGACCGCCTCGCCCACCACACGCCGCGCCAGAAACCGGACCTGCAAATCCTCGACGCCGTCGCACCGTTAACGATGGCGGGCAAAGCCGCCGACGCCACGCCGTTCAAGGGCGGACGGCTTTACGCCATCTCGAGCGGCATGATGACCGAGAAAACACTCTCGAATTCATACGCCCGTCACGTCCTCAGCGATCCCGGACAAGCGCTCTTTTTCGTCGGCTATGCCGATCCTCTTTCGCCCGCCGGACGCATCCGCAGCGCCCAACCCGGTGACACGGTGCAACTCAGCCCGGAGTTTCCTCCGCAACCGCTGAACTGCGCCGTCGAGCAATTCAACTTCAGCGCCCATGCCTCACGCGAAGCCCTGCGCGTTTACGTGCACAAAGTGCGCCCGAAAAAGGTGATCCTCGTGCATGGCGACGAAGAGGCCGTCGAGTGGTTTCGCAGCACGCTTTCCGCCGACCTCCCAGGCAGCGAAATCCTCACGCCGACACCCGGCGCGCCGCTCAGTTTGTAGGCGGCGCGCGCGCCCAACTCCCGTCTTTACAGTCGAAAATCCGGGCGCGATAGTCCGCCCCCTTTCGCATGCAAAACTTCGGCATCGGACTCGCTGGAATGGGCAATGTCGGCGCAGGTGTTTTCAAACACCTGACGCAAAATCGCGCCTTACTCCGGGAGCGTCTCGGCTTCGAACTCACTGTCCACAAGATCGCCGTCCGCGACCTCACGCGCGATCGCGGAGTTGCCACGCCCGCAGAGCTGCTGACCACGCGCTGGGAAGACCTGCTCGACGATCCGGCGATCCAGATCATCGTCGAACTCATGGGGCAAAAAGAGGAAAGCCTGCGCCTCATGCTCGGTGCCATCGAGCGCGGCAAAATCGTCGTCACCGGCAACAAGGCGCTGCTCGCCGAGCACGGGCAACAAATCTTTGAAGCCGCCACGCGCCACAAGGTGCCCGTCTTTTTCGAGGCCGCAGTCGCCGGTGGCATACCGATCATCAAGTCGATCCGCGAAGCCTTCATCGGCAACCACATCAAGTCCATCCACGGCATCATCAACGGCACCAGCAATTACATCCTGACCCGCATGACCGAGAGCGGCATGGGCTTTGCAGCCGCTCTGCTCGAGGCACAAGCCGCGGGCTACGCCGAAGCCGATCCGACGCTCGACGTGAACGGTTGGGACGCTGCGCACAAGGCGATCATCCTCGCGTCGTTGGCCTATGGGTTTTGGGTGCCGACCGACAAAATCTTCGTCGAAGGCATCGAGCAAGTCACCGCCAACGACATCTGCTTCGCGCGCACGCTCGGCTACTCGATCAAGCTCCTCGGCATCATCAAGGCCGACGATCGCGGCGAAATCGAAGTCCGCGTGCATCCGACGCTCATCCCCGAGAAGCACGTCCTCGCCTCCGTCAATGGCGTCTTCAACGCGCTCGCGGTCCACGGCGACATCGTCGGCGACACCCTTTTCTACGGTCGCGGCGCCGGCCAGGATCCGACGTCGAGTTCCGTCATCGCCGACATCGCCGAAGCCGCCGCCGCGCTGCAATCGCCGCGCAGCAACTATGGGTTCATGCCGCACGGGCTCTACGGCACCTGCAAGCCGATCGATCAAATCATTTCCGAATACTACCTGCGCCTCGCCGTCGAGGATCGCCCCGGCGTCATCGCGCAAGTCGCCGGCATCCTCGGCGGGCTGAACATCGGCATCTCCTCCATCTTCCAGCCCGAGACCAGCGCCAGCGACGCAGTACCGCTCGTCCTCGTCATTCACAAAGCTTCGCACGGCCAGATGTCCGCCGCCGTCGAGAAAATCGGCGCGCTTTCCTGCGTGCAAAAAACGCCGCGGCTGATCCGCGTGGAAAATTTCGCGTAAGGCGGCTTGCCTCCGTCCGAGCGCATTTTAGTTTCCTGTCATGCAATCGAACGAGATCAAGCTCCTCCTCGACAAGGCGCCTTTCGAGCCATTCTCCATGCACATGGCCAACGGCCGGAAGTTTGTCGTCGATCATCCTGAGATCGCGATGTTCTCGATCAACAAGGGTTCCCTCGCCGTCGCCATGCGTGAAGGTGGATTTGCGATCCTCGACTTGCATCTCGCCACGCACACCGAACCGGAGCGGAAACCCTCTCGCGGGCGCAAACGTTGAACTCCTTTTCCCTCCACGATCGCGGCGTGCTCGCCCGCTGGCGCAAGTATTTGCCCGTCACCGACGCCACGCCTTTCATCTCGCTGAACGAAGGCAGCACGCCGCTCATCCACTCGCCGAAACTCAGCGCGCACGTCGGACGCGGCTGCGAGGTCTTCGTGAAATATGAGGGTATGAATCCGACCGGCTCGTTCAAGGATCGTGGCATGACCGTGGCCTTGTCGAAAGCCGTTGAAGCCGGCGCGAAGGCCGTCATCTGCGCCAGTACCGGCAACACCAGCGCCGCCGCCGCCGCCTACGCCGCGCGCGCCAGCATCGCCTGCATCGTCCTTCTCCCCGCGGGCAAGATCGCCTTTGGCAAACTCGCCCAAGCCTTCATGTACGGCGCGAAGGTCGTAGCCATCGACGGCAATTTCGACGACGCCCTCCACCTCGTCCGCGAGATCGGCGAGACCGAGCCCATCGCCATCGTCAATTCCATCAACCCCTATCGTTTACAGGGCCAGAAGACCGCGTCGTTCGAGATCATCGACATCCTCGGCGACGCGCCCGACGTCCACATCCTCCCCGTCGGAAATGCCGGCAACATCAGCGCCTACTGGATGGGCTACGAAGAGTTCCACCAGCTCGGCAAAGCGACCAAGCGCCCGCGCATGATGGGCTTTCAAGCCGCCGGCAGCGCCCCGATCTTCCACAATCGCGTCATCGAAAAACCCGACACCGTCGCCACCGCCATCCGCATCGGCAATCCCGCCAGTTGGAAACTCGCCACCGCCGCCATCACCAATTCCGGCGGCAGCATCGACATCGTCACCGACGCGGAAATCCTCTCCGCGCAGCAGTGGCTCGCCGCACACGAAGGCATCTTCGTCGAACCCGCAAGTGCCGCCAGCATCGCCGGCCTCTTCAAAGCCATCGGCCCAAACGCCGGTCCGTCAGCACTCCTCGCGCGCATCCCCGACGGCAGCCGCATCGTCTGCACCGTCACCGGCCACGGCTTGAAAGATCCCGACATCGCCCGTGAGCAATGCGGCTCAGTCATTCCCGCCAAAGCCGAGAAATCCGCGATCCTTCGGCTTATCGCGAACTGATTACCTGCGGCAAATGCGGTCGGCTTTGATGCGACTCGCGGCGTGAGTCAACGAACCTATGTGCGGTGTTCGCCCTCATTTTTCAGGTTGTAGAGGCGGCTCTGTCGCGCTTTGGCGACGTGCCGCCTCTCGCAAAGCAAAAGCGGCACGTCCTGCGGACAGAGCCGCCTTTACAAGGCTCGTTCTAAAGCAGGGCCAACAACCACTGCGGTTGGTCAATTGACATGTCCGCGCCGCCCCACGATGCTGCGCGCCCCTGATTTCACGCCGTGACCCCGCTCATGACTGACGCCCCTTTCCGCTGGATCGAATCAACCTCCTGGGAACTCGATTTCTTTCGACTGCCGCATCGCATTCCGTGGCCGGCAAACGTCAATCCCGCGGTCGCCAACCGCGAACCGTTCGAGATGGAGCACCTGCTCGACGCCATCGAAGCGATGGGCCCGGAAGCCCGCGAACCGTGGACGACATTTCTTCGAGCGGCGCAGCATCTCGACGAATTTGCCGAAGCGCTCGAGGGCTCCGAAATCGTCAAGGCTTTCGAGAAGCTCGAGGCCTTCGATGAGCTGCACTCGGACACCGCTTTCGCGCTGTTTCACCGCGGATCGCTCGCCCGTCTCGAAGGCCAGGATGATGAGGCGGTCAGCTTTTTCGAAGCCGCCGGCGAGAAGACTCCAAACGCCGCCCCGATCTGGACGAGCCTCGGCGTCGTGCAGGGCATGCGCGGCGAACGCGACGCCGCTGTGGCCGCCTTTCGGAAGGCGCTCGCGATTTCCCCGCAGGACCGGACCGCGCTCGAAGGGCTCGCGCAGTTGCGCGAAGTCGTCAAGCTCATGCGCAATGCCAAGGATCCGAATTCGGCCTTCTTCATGGAGCTGCCGGCCTTTCGCCAAATGGCGGCGCAGCAAATCCAGCAGTTGGCCCGCGACCCCGATCAATTGCTGAACTACGGCGAGCAACTCATCCGCGAAACCTTCGCTCCCACCGAGGGCTTGCAGGCGCTGCAACAGGCGTACGCCTTGCGCCCGACCGATCCGCGGACCATTTTTTCCCTCACTTCCGGCTACCGCGCCACCGGCGACCTCGAAGCCGCCCGCGCCACGATCACGCCCTACACCGAGGCCAATCCAAATGAACCGCAGGGTTTCTTTCTCCTCGCCCAAATCTGCAGCGCCGCCGAGGACGAGGAAGGAGAAGTTCGGGCGCTGGATCGCGTCCTCGAAATCGATCCCAACATCCAGGCAGCGATCGGCCTTCGCTTTGGATTGCGCGCGGACGAGCACGACCCGGCCACGGAACAGGAACTCGGGATATTTGGCGACGAACGCCGCTCGTGGATGGCCTACATCCTCGCGAGCAATGTCGCCCGCCAGCGCGGCGATGCGATGCCCGCGGTGCGATGGGCCGCACGCGCCTACGCCCTCGCGCCGGAATCCGAAGACGTCCTGCTCCACTACACCGCCGCCCTCGGCGAAGCGCACGATTTTGAAAAGCTCGTCAGCGTGATCAAGCCGCACGTCGAGAGCGGAAAATTCACGAAACGGCTCAACTGGAATTACGCGCAGGTTCTGCAACAACTCAATCTGACCGACGAAGCCATCCGCGTCCTCCGCGATGCCGCCACGGGCGAAGTCCCGCCCGACTTCAAGGCCGCCGTCGAGACAACCATCGAAGCATGGTCCGGCGAACTCACTGGCTGCGGAGTGCAACTCGAAGTCCACCAATCCGGCTTCCTCCAACGTCCGGTGCTGCTCGTCGTCGATGGGGACGAAGGCGGCATCGTTCTCCATGGCGGCGCGCAATTGCCGACCGAGGGTTCATTTCCCTGGCGTGCGTCGGGGCCGGAAGTCCGCGTCTCTTTGCAACAGGGCGAGGCCGGCGGAAGCGTCGTACCGCGCGGACTCGGCGCCTTCACCGTGGAGGGCATCCGTGAGGTCGCCGGGCAACCCGCGACCATCGACTGCCATCTCACCGCCCGCCCGGACGGCGCTCTCCATTTCCGCGCCGCACAGGACGGGCGCAAGCTCAAGGTCGGCTGGATGCCGCTCGGCTTGCAACGCTAGCCGAGGCGCGCCTCAGCGATTGACAAGGATGCACCCGACAGCAATCTTCCCACCCCTTTTCCGATGAGCCTCATCGTCCAAAAATACGGCGGCACTTCCGTCGGCGACCCGGAGCGCATTCTCAATGTCGCCCGCCGCGTCATCGCCACGCAGGAAGCCGGTCATCGCGTCGTCGTCGTCGTCTCGGCGATGAGCGGCGTGACCGACGGCTTGATCAAGCTCGCAAAACAAGTCACCTCCAATCCCGCTGAACGTGAGATGGATGTGCTCCTCTCGACCGGCGAGCAGACAACGATCGCGCTCACCGCGATGGCCATCCACGGCATGGGCAAAAAAGCCGTGTCGCTGACCGGAGCGCAGGCCGGGATCATCACCGACGGCGTCCACACCAAGGCGAAGATCGCGAACATCACGCCCAAGCAAATTCACGAGCACCTCAAAAACGAAAACATCGTCATCGTCGCCGGCTTCCAGGGCGAGACGACCGACGGGCGAATCACCACGCTCGGGCGAGGGGGCAGCGATCTCACCGCCATCGCCATCGCCGCGGCGATAAAGGCCGACGTTTGCCAGATTTATACCGATGTCGATGGCGTCTATACGTGCGATCCACGCGTCGTCCCGAACGCCCGGAAGATTGAGGAAATCAGCTACGACGAAATGCTCGAAATGGCGTCGAGCGGCTCGAAGGTCATGCAGTCGCGTTCCGTCGAGTTTGCGAAAAAATTTGGCGTCATCTTTGAGGTGCGTAGCAGCTTCAACAACAACCCCGGAACCATCGTGAAAGAGGAGACCAAGAATATGGAAAATGTCGTCGTCCGCGGCGTCAGCATCGAGAAGAACCAGGCCAAGGTGACCATTCGCCAGGTGCCCGACCGGCCCGGTTCCGCCGCAAAGATTTTCAGCGCGCTCGCCGGCGCCAACCTCAGTGTCGATATGATCGTGCAAAGCGACAGCGTCGGCGACACCAACGACATCTCCTTCACGCTGAACAAAGACGATCTGGTCAAGACGAAAAAGGCGCTGGAAAGTGCGATCAAGGAAATCGCCGCGAAGGAAATCGTGACTGAGGAAGGCATCGCGAAGCTGAGCATCGTCGGCATCGGCATGCGTTCGCATAGCGGCGTCGCCGCGCGGCTTTTTGAAGCGATGAGCGCCGGCGGGATCAACATCCAGATGATCTCGACGAGCGAGATCAAGACCGCCGTGATCATCGACGAAACGAAGATCAACGAAGCCGCGCTGCTCGCTCACGAGGCATTCGGCTTGAGCGGCAAAGCGTAAAATCCAGCGGCCGGTTTCTTAAACCGCAGAGGCGCGGAGAAGAATGAGAGGGCCGCGGAGGCACGGGCGTTTTTCGATTGTCCTCTCTATCTCTGCGAAACTCTGCGTCCTCTGCGCCTCTGCGGTTA
>JBBSDS010000213.1:0-9071 GCA_038240495.1 Chthoniobacterales bacterium
AATTACTCACCGCCGCGCAACATCGACAAACAAAGGCTTCGCGAGCAACAGCCTCGCGCGCGTTTGATTTTTTCTATTCGCTTTTCTCGCGCGCCGTTCGCGCGAAACGAAATTTTTCGCGAGCGCGCAAGAAAAAATTCGTTGACGCTTTCGCACAACTTCATTACCCACAACTCGCAACGCAAGAGATGACAATTCTTTCACACTCTTCAAAATTTTCTGCGACCCGCTACTGCGGATTGAAAGGGGGGATTATCAATGGCGATTAAGAAAGCTCCTGCAAAGAAAGCGCCGGCGAAGAAACTTGCTGCTAAAAAACCAGCAGCCAAGAAAGCTCCGGCCAAGAAAGCTGCGCCCGCGAAAAAAGCGGCCAAGAAGAAGTAAGTAACGGCTTCCGTTACTATCACAAAATGGGAGGAGAATTCATTTCTCCTCCCATTTTTTTTGTGGAGAATGGCGGGCCTTTCACCCGCCAATGCCCATGAATCCTTATCTTGAAGCCGCCACAGGCGCCGCGCGTGCCGCCGGAGAACTGCTGCGGGAACATTTTGGAAAGGCGCTGGAAGTAAACGCTTTCGAGGCTCACGACATCAAGCTCGACCTCGACGTGCGCTCGCAGGAACTGATCACGCAACGGCTGCTCGGACAATTTCCGGAGCACGCGATTTACGGCGAGGAGGGCATCGCGGGAAATCAGCAGAGCGAGTTTCAGTGGATCGTCGATCCGATCGACGGGACGGTGAATTATTTCTATTCGATCCCGCACTTCTGCATCTCGATCGCGCTGCGCGAGCGCGGCGAAATCATCGTCGGGGTGATTTACGATCCGATGCGCGACGAGCTCTGGGCAGTGGCAAAAGGCGGACGCGCCACGCTGAACGGCGCGCCAATCGCCGTGAGCACGCGCACCAAACTCTCCGACGCAACTCTTTCCATCGGCTTCTCCAAAACTGGCGCGACCATCGCTGCCGGACTGCCGCTGCTCGAAAAGTACGTGCAGCGCGCGCGCAAATGCCGGCTCATGGGCAGCGCGGCGCTCGATCTCGCGTACGTGGCTTGCGGGCGACTCGACGGCTACATCGAGCAGTCAGTCAGTTTGTGGGATGTGGCCGCCGGCAAACTCCTCGTCGAAGCGGCGGGCGGCCGTTTCGAAATGACGACCCGCGTGGACAACCCGGACAAAATCTCCGTCGTGGCATCCAGCGGCCTCATCGATCTCAACGTATGAATCTTGTCGGCATCGGATACGACGTGCATCGCTTCATCGAGGGTCGCCCACTGATCCTCGGCGGCGTGGAAATCGCCCACACTCACGGTCTCGACGGCCATAGCGATGCTGATGTGCTTGCGCACGCCATTGCGGATGCAGTGCTCGGCGCAATCGGCGAGCGGGACATCGGTCATCATTTTCCGAACAGCGACGAATCGATCCGCGGGATCAGCAGCCTCGAGATTCTGCGCAAAGTCGCACAACTCGTCACAAGCGTCGGCCGGCGAATCGTGAATATCGATGCCACGTTGATCGCCGAGGCGCCGAAGATCGCGCCGCATGTCTCGGAGATGCGCGCCAATCTTGCCGAGGCGCTGCAAATCCCCGTTGCTCGCGTGGGTGTGAAAGCCACGACCAATGAACGAATGGGCTTTCTCGGACGTGGTGAAGGTATTGCCGCCATGGCCGTCGCGAGCGTGGAGCAACCCGAGGCGTAATCCGCACCATGCCTGTGCAGTTTTTCAATACCTACACCCGCGAGCTCGCCACCTTCACGCCGCTCGATCCGGCGGGCAAGCGCGTGAAGATGTACACCTGCGGCCCGACAGTCTATAACCACGCGCACATCGGAAATTTTCGCGCCTACCTGTTTGAAGATTTGCTCCAGCGGCACCTCGAGGCGCGCGGCTTCGATGTCGAACGTGTGATGAATCTCACCGACGTGGACGACAAGACAATCCGCGGCGCGCGCGCCGCCGGGCGACAACTGGCGGACTTTACCCAAGTCTATAAAGACGCATTTTTTCAGGACATCGAGACGCTGCAAATCAAGCGGGCTCAGCATTTCCCGGCAGCGACGGAGCCGCAGTATATCGCGAAGATGATCGAGATGATCCGATTGCTGGAGGAAAAGGGCATCGCCTATCAGGCGGAGGACAAATCGGTTTATTTCCGTCTCGCGAAATTTCCCGACTACGGAAAGCTCGCGCACTTGAACCTCGACGAGCTGCGACCGACGGGGCGCATCCGCAACGACGAATACGAAAAGGAAAACATCGGCGATTTCGCGCTGTGGAAAGCGTGGGATGAGAACGACGGCGACGTGGCTTGGGACTCACCGTGGGGCCGCGGCCGGCCAGGCTGGCACATCGAGTGCAGCGCGATGGCGACCGCGCTGCTCGGACCGGAAATCGATATTCACTGCGGCGGCGTGGACAATATTTTCCCGCACCACGAAGCGGAAATCGCGCAGGCGGAATGCTGCACGGGAAAAAAATTCGTCCGCTACTGGCTGCACTGCGCGCACCTCATGGTTGACGGCCAGAAAATGTCCAAGTCGCTCGGCAATTTCTACACGCTACGTGATTTGCTTGCCAAAGGCTGGACCGGGCGCGAAGTGCGTTATGCTTTGCTGGCGGTCAATTATCGCCTCCCGTTGAATTTTACGATTGCCGGATTGGAGTCGGCCCGCGCCTCACTCGATCGCATCGACGAGTGGGGATTGCGAATGCTCGAACATGCGGGTCACCTCCAATATTTCAGCTCAAAAACTGATATGGAAGAGTGGCTTGGGTCTAAGAAGACGTTCGTTGCGTCATCCTATTCCCTGCCATCGCAAACAGCATTTTTTGAAGCGCTTGACGATGATCTCAATATCTCAGCCGCATTGGGGCATCTCTTTGAAACGATTCGAGAAACGAATCGTGCCTTGGACAACGGGTTGCTCGCGGCTCAAGATGCTGAAGCTGTTCTCGATTGGTGGCTTAAGGTCGATAGAATTCTCGCTCTGAGTCGGGGTGCGAAAAATATCCCGGCTTCTGTTTCGACACTCGTCGAGCAGCGTCAGCAGGCACGCGCCGCGAAGAACTGGTCGGAGGGTGATCGCTTGCGCGATGAAATCGCCCAACTCGGATGGAACGTGAAAGACACCAAAGACGGCCCAAAGTTGACGCCCCGCTGAGGAGCCTCACCGCATTTCGTCATTTCCTGAAATCACGGGATCGCCTTTAACTCTCAGGACATGACGTTTGCCCCCGCCGATTACCTCGACCTGAACCACACCGAGCATCGGATGCTTTTTGAAAACTCCGTGAACGTGTGGGACGCACTCAAACAAATCACGAGCTATCTGCAATTCCGCCTCAAACCGGCGGTCCACGGGCGTCTCGTCGGCAAGCCGTTCGTCAGCGGCGCAGTCTTTGTCGGCAAAGGCACGGTGATCGAGCAGGGCGCGATGATCAAAGGGCCGGCGTGGATCGGCGAGGGCTGCGAGATTCGCAACGGCTGCTACATCCGGGAGAACGTCATCGTCGGCTCGGGCTGCGTGTTGGGAAACTCGTGCGAGTTCAAGAACTCGATCATCTTCGACGAAGCACAGGTGCCGCATTTCAACTACGTCGGCGATTCGATCATCGGCTACCGGGGGCACCTCGGCGCGGGCGTCATTCTATCGAACGTGAAACTCGACCACAGTGAGATCGTCATCCCGACCGCCGATGGATTGGTTCCCACTGGACTGAAGAAATTCGGAGCGATTATCGGCGATCACGCCGAGATCGGTTGCAACTCGGTGATCAATCCCGGCGCGCTCATCGGCAGGCATACGGTGCTCTATCCGGGCACGCAATGGCGGGGCATCGCGCCGGCCAAAAGCATCATCAAGATCAAGCAGGAACATCAGATTTTGGCGCGCCGCGATTGAGCCTTGCGTGAGCGCGGGGCGTTTGGAAGCTTACCCGCCCTATGCCGCCCAGCCCCACCCCTACGACGACGCCCGCGGAAACCGGATTTGATCCGCTGGTTTTCTGGATTCAGTACCGCAGCAAGATCCTGCTTCTTGCCGGGCTCTTCGCCGTCGCACTCACCGTCTTTGCGCTTTCCGAGTACATCCGTCAACGGACCAACTCCTCTGCCCAGCAGCTTTTCGGCGCGGCAAATACGGCGGATGGATACCGTGAGGTCATCGCGAAATATTCCGGAACGATCTCCGCGGGCAACGCGCATCTGATGCTGGCGGAAAAGCTGCGCCAGGAAGGCAAACTGGATGAGTCCACGGCGACGCTGCGCACATTCATCGAAAAATATCCCAAGCACCCACTCTTGAGCGGCGCGTGGACGAGCATCGCGGCCAATCTCGAAGCGCAGGGCAAAGCGGATGAGGCGCTGAGCACGTATCAAAAAGTTTCGACGAGCTATGCGAACTCCTTCAGCGCTCCAGCCGCGCTCATGGCGCAAGCGCGCCTCCTCGAAGTAAAAGGCAAGACCGAGGAAGCACGGCGGATCTTCGAGCAGGTGATGACGCAGTATCAGGAAAACGCCGCCGCGCAGCAAGCGGCGCAAGAGGTTCGGCGGCTGAAGAAGTAACGTGAGTCGGCAGGGTCGTTAACGTCTGTTGATACCTCCAAACTCGGAGGACCTGCCCGATCCTTCGACTCCGCATCGCGCCACCGTCGCCCATCGCGGCGCTCCGCTCAGGATGACTCCTGCTGAGGTTTTTCAAAAGGCTGTTAAGCGGGCCCGAAGCCGAGCGAACCTCCGCCGAACATTTCCGTTTGATCCGGATGTGCAGCGAGCAGTTCCGGCTGTACGAGTTCCTGCTGGCCGATGAAGAGTTCGCCGTTAAAAATGCCACCGCGTTCGATGTTAATCGCCTTGGCATAGACGACCCCGTCGAGCGCCCCGCCCTTCGCGATGGTCACGCCAGCCTCGCACATAATTCGTGCGGAAATTTTGCCTCGAATGTCCGCGGTATGAACTCTGAGCGGGCGGGCGAACTCGACGTTGGCTCGCTTTTCGATGATCAATGTGTGGGCATCGAGACTCCCGAGAATTTTGCCGTGCATCCTCACGGACACGGCACCCGTGCATGAAAGATTCCCGCGGAGCTTGCCATCGATAATCGCATGCCCGCAGGAGACTTTCGCGCTGGTCAGCTCTCCCTTCGACGTGATGATGACCTCTCCTTGGGTCTGAATACTTCGACCGAACGGGCCGCTGATTTTGAAATCGCGGAGATCGATGTACGATCCGCATTGCGGACACTGACTGGACTGCGCAGACGAACTGACCCGCTGCTTGTGGCCACAACTACAGCAGCAAATGTCGCGAATTTTCTCGCCGGAAACCAGCTTCGACAGTTTGTCGAAAATCGACGGCTCTTTTAGCGCCGTCGCTTCCTTGGCCAGCAGCTTCTCGATGCTGTAATGCTGGCCGCACTTGCGACAGAAGGTCGATTTTGCGTAGGCAGACTCGAGTTGGCTGAAGCCGCAATGCGGACAATCAGCGTTGATTTTCTCGGGCTGCTTCGGGGTATTTGGGCTGGCCACAGAGGGCCGCGTTTAGCGGACGGGCGCGGTCTGCTTGGGGGCTTCGGGAGGACGGGTGTTCTCCGGCGGCTTGATGCCACCCTTGATCGGCGTGACTTCCGATTTGCCCACAAAAGTCGCTCCGTCCTCAATGACGAGGCGCGCCGCTTTCAAGTCGCCCTGAAGGACCGCGCGGCCCTTCAATTCACACCGTTCTTCGACGGTGTTGTTGCCATGCACCTTCCCCAGCACGGTGACCGACTTCGTTTTGATTTCGCCGCGAATCTCGGCGTTTTCTCCGACGGTCAAAATCCCCGTCGAGGTGATCTCGCCTTCAACTTTGCCGTCGATGATGAGTTCGTTTTGAAATTTGATCGATCCTTTGATTTCGACATCTGCGGAAAGGAGATTTTTGCCGGTGGTGCTATCAGCCATTTTTTGAGGTATTATAGGTGGTGCGGGTCTGGCGTCTGGTCCGGGTGGTTGTTCAGTCGGATCAGGGTTTTTCGCTTCGTCCCCGCGGAGTCGGTTAAACACGCGCGACTATTGCTGCGTCGGAAATCCGGTGTCAAGGGTTTGGTCGCACGACTTTGCGCCGGCCATTTCTCACCGATGTAAATCGAAACCGGAAATGCGTTTTCCGCTCCTTGGCTCAGCACTTCGGCATGTCGCCGGGCGAAGACAGTGACGCCCGGAGTTCGGCGCCCGCGAGTTCGTCCGCCGGGTAGGTCCAGATTTCGCTCAACGTCGGATGATAGTGCGGAACCCGGGCCAGGTCACGAGCAGTGGAACGGAAGTGCATTGCCACCACGATCTCGTGAATCAACTCGGACGCTTCCGGCCCGACGCACGCGCCGCCAAGGATGCATCCCGTCACACAATCCGCGATGAGCTTTACAAAGCCGTGCGTCTCCCCGCGCACCATCGACTTGCCGTGATCGGCAAACAGATACTTCGCCACGCGAACTTCCCGTCCACTCTCACGCGCCTCGCGTTCCGTCAGACCCACCGAGGCCATCTGCGGCTGCGTGAAAACGGCGAGCAATACGAGACGATAGTCCATCTCCTCCGGCGAGCCTTCGAGGCGGCCCAGACTGCGGGCCGCATTGCGCGCGGCGAGTTCGGCTTGCTGGATCGCGATGTGGACGACTTCGTGCGGCCCGCAGACATCGCCCGCGGCGAAGATATGCGCCGGACCGCATCGCTGCTGAGAGTCAGCGACGATCGCGCGGCCGTTCGTCGTCACGCCGGCGTGTGCGAGCCCGAGCGAATCGATCACCGGCTCGCGACCGAGCGCGTAGATGATCTCCGCTGCTTCGGCACTGCGTTCGCCGCCAGCATGGGTGAAGTGGATGCGCTTCACGCCGTCCGCGCGCTCGGCCCGGAGCAGATTCGTGCCGCGGAAAATCTCGATGCCGCGATGCATGAGCGCTTCGGTCAGGGCATCGGCGACGTCGGCATCCGACTCTTTCAAAAACTGCTCTCCGCGTTGAATGACGGTGACGCGAGAGCCGATCCCAGCGTAGTAGCTCGCAGCTTCGAGCGCGATAGCACCGCCGCCGAGCACGATGACGGAGTCGGGAATGTGATCGGCATCGAGCAATTCGTCGCTCGTCCAGAATCCGGTTTCGCGCAGACCGGGAATCTCGCGCCACTGCACTCGCGAACCCGTCGCGATGAGAAACATGCGCGCGGTCAGGCGGCGCAGCCCGCCGTCGCGCAGGCGCACGTCAATCGTGTGCGGATCGACGAATGCCGCGTCGCCACGGACGAAGTCGAACGCGCCGCTCTCGAGTTGCTGGCGGCGGTAGTCGGCGAACTCTCCGATGAGCCGCCACTTCCGCGCACGGATCGCGACACCATCCGCGCCGAAATATTCCGCACGCAGACCAAATTCCCCAGCCCCACGAATCGCTTCTGCGCGATGCCCGCTCTCGAGCAGCGTCTTGCTCGGCATGCAACCCCGCAGGATGCACAAACCCCCGACATCGCGGCCGCCTTCGATCACGGCAGTCCGCAAGCCAAGTCGCGCCGCCGTCGATGCGCCCGCATACCCGGCACTGCCACCGCCGATCACGATGAAGTCGTATTCGTCACTCATGGCGGCAGCGTAGCATCGTCCACTTCGTAGAGGCGATAGAACGTCACGCCATTATCACCCCGGCGGAAATTTGGAGAGGCCACATCGGGGCCGAACGTCGCCGCGATCTGCGGGTTCCGCTTCCACTCCCGGAGAAAAATGGGCGCGTCCCGCGGGCGATCGAATAAGACCGCAGCGAGAGATTCGGCGGGGGGTGCCAAACCGAGCAACAGAGCAGACGTGCCGATCACGCGCGAAGGCTCGTCGGACAGCACCCAGCGGACTTTCCGTGCGCGCAAAATCGCCGCAGCGGTCGCGGGATCATCGCTCAGGTAAAACCGCGCCGTATCGACGATGCCGGGCAGGCTTTCGTGCGAACTGCCGGCCACGCAGGAATTCCCCGTCCAGTAAGCGATCGACGGCGAAAGCCACCACGGCGCGAGGACCGGTCCGGGGTCTGCCGCCGTGGCCGCAACCAGATTTCGCAGCGCCACCGATTCGATCCGCTGCATCGTCATCCGATCTTGCGCCGCATCCGCGGGAAAAAGTCGCGCGTCCCAATCTTTCAAGACCGGCCACAGGCCGACGAAGAAGACCAGCCACGCGACCCAAGTCCGGCGCAGAGCCAGCATCTGCGCCGGCAGCGTGAGCACAAAAACCACCGCGAGAAAATAGCCCCAGCGGATTTGCCACATCGTCAGACCGAGCGTCACGCCCAGCGCCAGCAATAATGGCAGCGCGCACCGGTCCGAATCGCGCGCCAGCAACAAGAGCACCGGCGTCGCCACCACACCCCATCCCAACCAGCCAAAGAGCAGCGGGGAGCGCAGATCAAGATGAGCGAGTTCGCCGATCATCTGTTTCCAGTTCACAAAAGAGGCGCGCAGGGCTGCGTCGGGCAAAGCGATCCGCCAACCCTCAATAAAAAATGCCAGCGCAAGGATTGCCCCGAACGCCACCGCCCCCGGAAGCCGCGCCCGCACAACCAATCCTCGACGGTCGAAGATCAGCCAGAGGGCGAGCACAAGACCGAGGAGGATGAGTGGTTCATAAAGCGAAACCCACAAACTCAACGCCCATGCCACGCCGCTGGCGAAGCCGCAGGCCCGCACCGACATTTCGCTCGGCACCTCGGACCGGCTTCGCGCCAGTGCCAACTCCGCGCCGAACGCCACCACGAACAGCACGATGAGTAGCGCTTGGTGATCCGGTCGGCCAAGCACGGTGCCATGCACGAGGATCGGACTGACCGCATAAAGCGTGAGCGCCATTCCCCAAAACCGCAGTCGCAACGTCCAAGCCCACAGCGCAAGAAACATCGCGCCCATCACCCCAAGCAGCGGCGAAATCAGCGCCCCTGCCAGATCGAGCGTCTGGTCACGCAGCCCGCTCGTTTTGCCCGAATCTAAAATCCAAAATCCAAAATCCAAAATGCGCTTCAGCCCGACAATCAAGTAATCGAACGGGGCCGTAGTGT
>JBBSDS010000214.1:0-9069 GCA_038240495.1 Chthoniobacterales bacterium
GCGCGAGTGCATACAAATTTTGCCCTACGGCTCGCTGTTCTCGAACTGATCGGTAAACTTGGTCGCGGATCGCAAGCGCATCCTCCGCAACGAGCCAATCCGCCGCGGAGGTGGCAAGCCCGCACATCGTCGCCGAGGTCTTCCGCACTGGCGGGGATCGAGTGCGCACGTGCGCGCGGTTTCCGAACGGTATCACCGAGTCGGAATACCAGGCGCTCATCGCCCGCGACCCGAAAGCGGCGCGCTGGGGCTGGCAGGTACGCTTCCGCAATGCGGAGGTGTATGCGCGCGGCACTGTGCGTCATCGCGACCACGCGACGATCACGCTGCACGAGTGGCACCGCGTCTGGATGAACACCGAAACTGCGACTCGCAACATGGCGAACGTCACATTCCTCGACTGAGGAATGGAATCAACGCAGCCGGGGAGGGTGACAAGCCTTCCCCGGCTGTATCCTTTCGACAAAAAAGAACAAACACCGCTGCGCACTCGGAGTGTGTCCGCACACCGCGCCCACCATTTTCAACCGAACCAAAACCATGAACACCAAAGACCTCATCCGCCTCGGCGTGCCTGTGGGCGAGCCGATCCGACTCGCGCACGAGTTCATCCAGAGCTTCATCGCTCAGGGTAAGGACGGCGCGTTGCTGGAGGCCGAGATTTTCAACATCGTCGCCGATCCGTCGGCGTTCTTCGCTGACGAACTGCGGGCGCCGCTGGCTCGTGCGATCTATCGCCCGGCTTTCACGCCGCGCGCGGAATTGCCGCTCCGGCGGCTACGCAGTGACCGCTCCGCGATTGGAAAGGAGGCGCTGCCGCGCAGTGCGTTCGCGCCGTGGCGTCAGTGGGGCGAGGGGCCGAGGAGGAGGAAGGGCATAGAGGTGGTTGGTGGATGGGCGAGCAAGGAAGCCGAGGCGGTGAAGCAGATGGCCAATGCGTGTGCGCTGCCGGTCGCGGTGGCAGGCGCGCTAATGCCGGATGCCCATCTGGGCTACGGCCTGCCGATCGGCGGCGTGCTCGCGACGGACAACGCGGTGATCCCTTACGCCGTCGGCGTGGACATCGCGTGCCGCATGAAGTTGACCGTCTATGATCGCAAGGCGAACACCCTCGCCGGCCAGCGCGACCGCCTCGCGAACCTCATCGAGAGCGAGACGCGCTTCGGCATGGGCTGTGAGTTCAAGGAGCGCCGCGAACACGACGTGATGGACGAAGACTGGACCGTCTCGCCCGTGACGCAGCGCCTTCACGACAAAGCGGCTCGCCCATTACCGACCGCCACTATTCCCCTCCGCCTCCTCGGTGGAAGCAGCTCGGCACGAGCGGAAGCGGCAACCACTTCGTCGAGTTCGGCGCGTTCACGGTCGAGCAAAACGATCTCGGCCTTGAGCCGGGCGAATACCTCGCGCTGCTCACGCACTCGGGTTCGCGCGGCACGGGCGCGCAGGTGTGCGATTTCTACAGCAAGCGCGCGATGGCCCGCCACGAGCACTTGCCGAAGGAACTCAAACACCTCGCGTGGCTGTCCCTCGATGATGCGGACGGCCGAGGAGGCGGAGGGGAATAGCGGGGGCTGGTGGACGGGCGAGCAGGGAATACTGGGCCGCGATGAACCTGATGGGCCGCTACGCCGCGGCGAATCACGCGCTCATCCACCATCACATCGGGCGCAAGCTCGGCGCGCACCGAGTGCTCGACATCGAGAATCACCACAACTTCGCGTGGAAAGAAACCCACGGCGGACGCGAGGTGATCGTGCATCGCAAAGGCGCAACGCCCGCGGGCGCCGGCGTGCTCGGGATCATCCCCGGCTCGATGGCGTCGCCCGGCTACGTCGTGCGTGGCAAGGGTTCCCCCGAGTCGCTGCACAGCGCGTCGCACGGCGGCTCGCCCACCCACCGACCTCCGCTATTCCCTTCCGCCTCCTCGGCGGGCCGCGTAATGAGCCGCACAAAGGCGATGCAGAGCTTCACCTGGAGCGCGACGAAGAAGCTGCTCGCCGAGCGCGGAGTGGAGCTGCTCTCAGCGGGCCTCGATGAAGTGCCGGGTGTCTATAAGGACACCCACGCCGTCATGGCCGCGCAGACCGATCTGGTCGAAGTCCTCGGCCAGTTCGATCCGAAGCTCGTGAAGATGGCGGCGGGAATTTAAGATTTAGCGATTTAGGAACTAGGATTTGGAAAGACAGCTATGAATAAGGACGAATTAAAACAGCGGACGAAGACGTTTGCCCTTCGGGTAATGAAGCTCGTGGAGCATTTGCCGAAGACGAACAAAGGGCGGGTGCTGGGCGATCAATTGTTGCGGAGCGGAACTTCGGTTGCGGCAAACTATCGAGCGGCATGTCGTGCTCGTTCGACGGCGGAATTCATCTCGAAGCTCGGGAACGTGCTGGAGGAATCCGACGAGAGCGCGCTCTGGATGGAACTGATCATCGAAGACGGCTTGCTGCCCGCCAAGCGCGTCGAATCCCTGCTCAACGAAGCCAGAGAACTCACCGCCATCTTTTTCACCGCACGCCGCACCACGCAGCGCACAAATCCAAAATCCTAATTCTCTAAATGCTAAATCATCTCACCGTGCTGGTGCTGAACCGGCACTGGCAGGCGATCCATGTGAAGACGCCATAGGTGCGCATCGCCAACGCCCCGCCGTCTTTATGCCCAAGCCAGCGGGAGACGGTGGGAATATCGGCGCCGCTCTCAATACAGATTGTCGCAAAGAAATGGCGCAGGTCGTGATGTGTGATTCGAGCCATGCCGACTTTCTTTGCGGCTCGATCCATGGATTTTTGGCACTCGTGAACGAGGAAGACTTTTGCGCTTCCCGTTTCATCCATCCTGGCGGCCCGCACCTTTTTAAAGAGCTCTCGCGCTTGAGGAATCATTGGTACCCGCCGGATCTCGCCATTTTTTTGTGGGCTCCTCAGGGTCACCCCTTAACAACGATTTCTCCATCATCAAACTGCAAGTCCTGCCACTCGATGTAGCCGGACTCGCCGATGCGGCAACCCGTGAAGGCGAGCCCCTCGGCGAGGTCGGCACAGTTCTGCGAATCGCGGCGCTGAAATCCCTAGCGTAGCGTGCCGCCCGATCCTTGCACTAGCCATGTGTGATGCGCCGAATCTCGAAAGTCGGCAATTCCGGCCAGGTTTTGAGCAGAGAAGCCCGGATTTCCTTCCAGTAGTTGCGAGTCCGCCGTTTAAGACCTGTGTCTTGGCCCAAGCGATGCTCGTGAAGACCAGACGCTTTCCCAAAATTCATTTTCGCGTTGCCCGCATCAAAAGAGGCTGCAGGATGCTCCCGGTGTTCCTTCTGAAGTTGAGCGAGCTTGGCCTCTGCGACGCTGAAATGCGAGGTCGTGAGGGACTGCCATTTCTCTTTGCCGTTGCGATAGAGGCGCGCATATTAGCGGCCATTCGTATGACGCACCAAATTATTCAGCCGCGTCTTTTCCCAATATTCGGAGCAGCGTCCGTGTTCATATCGGCACCGTAGGAAAATACCGTAGAAATCAAGGATGCGGCGTGTAAATCTCCCAAGTTTCCTCTGAAAAGCGCCCGTAGCTCAACTGGATAGAGCAGCGGTCTTCTAAACCGCAGGTTACGAGTTCGATTCTCGTCGGGCGTATTCTGGTAGATACGTGGCTCGTGTCGGAAGAGGATCGAGCGCGGTCTCCAGTCGCCTTGGAAACAGCGACGGCGGGTCCGCAGATGCGCGTGCTGATGAACGATCAGAACGGTGAGGCCCGCAGCATTTCTCCGATCGGGAGATATTGGAAAATGACGAGCAGCGCGAAGATGACGATGAGGAGGATAATGCCGGCAATGAGGAAGTTCCAAAGTGGAAACGGGTTTTCGCCGGGCGGCGTGTTTTGCGGTGAGTCTGTCATGGACCAACCTTACGGCCTTCATCCATGAATTTGTCGAATTCCAATTTGCTCAATCTGCCCGCCGCAGCCGTGTCGTGGATGTTGCCAACGACAACTCATCCTTTCATCTCGATGAGTGATCCTCCGCGGCGCGCCCCTGAGTGGTCAGACCGCACCGATGTTCCGTCGGTCCGGCTAGAGCACGATCCCGAAGTGCTCTCGAGCGCAACGGCGGCAGATGCCGTGGGAAATCCGGTTGGTCCGCTCCCGCGTGGCGCACGGATTCATGGGCCGATTGCACCAGGCGCAGACGACGCGCATGGTCAAAGTGGAGCGCGACGCAGGGGAGCCCGCGGTGGAGACCGAGTCGGTGGATTTCACGTCGTCGAAGAAACACGCCGACCGTTAAGATCGTATGAAGGCGAATGGGGAGAATTGTAAGGCAATGGTAAATGTTCCGCGTCGGCGGCGTGACAGCCGTCCGTAGCCGGCCAGCCGCGAGAGGAAACCCTCCTCGGGCGCGACTGTCGTTTTGCGAGGTGGGCGATTTTGCCCAATTGGAACGGCCGCTCTCGTCCACCTTTTGCGAACTTGGGCTTTCACCCGTTTTGAGCCATCTTGATTCGCCAGTCCAAGCGTCTAACTGCCATGCCTCCATTCCCTCATTCTGATCGTGATGACGACATCTCCCGCCGTGGCTTCTTAAAGGCCTCGGCGACCGCTGCGCTCAGCGGAGCCCTGGTCGCCGGCTCTCCGGGGGTTGCAAGTGGCGCCGCTGAGACGCGCGCGAACGTCATCACGCAAGAGAACGCCCGACCCGGCACGCGCGACTGGCAACTCACGCGGGTCCGGCTCGATAAGGCCGCGGGCTTTCGCGCGGCGGACATCGAGGGCTATTGTTCACGGCAGTCGGTAAAGGCCGGCGAGAGCCTGGACATCTTCGTGAGCACAAAGCCGGCGGCGCGATTTCACATCGAGATTTTTCGCACCGGTTATTACGGCGGTTGCGGCGCGCGGTTGATGACGGTGCTCGGACCATTCGCTGGCCAGGAACAGCCCGTCCCACCCATTGGCGAGAAACGGCTGCACGAATGCCGGTGGGAGCCTTGCGCCTCACTCACCATCCCGGACGACTGGGTTAGTGGCGTCTATCTCGGCCGCCTAACGACCCTTCCCGAATCCACCGACAAGCCTTACTGGCAGAGCTATGTCGTCTTCATCGTGAAGGACGATCGCAAGGCGGACATTCTCTTCCAATGCAGCGACCACACTTGGCAGGCCTACAATCGCTGGCCAAACGACTACTCCATTTACACCGATCCTCGCGGCAATCAGGGGCCTTGGTCGGATGTGAGCTTTGACCGACCTTACGCCAAGTACGCGCAGATCTACGAGAACCCGCAGTCGATTGGTTCGGGCGAATGGCTCTGCTTTGAGTTTCCGATGGCCTATTGGCTGGAGCGCGAAGGTTACGATGTTACTTACGGCGCGAACAGCGACTTACTCACGCCTGAGCGCGGCCTTAAGTGCAAAGCCTTCCTCAGTGTCGGCCATGATGAATACTGGGACATTCGCCAGTATCACAGTGTGGTCGCCATGCGTGACGCCGGCGTCAACGTGCTCTTCTTTTCCGGTAATGCAGTCTGCTGGGTCACGCCGCTGCGGGCCAGCCATGATGGACGCGACAATCGCATCATGTTTCGGGGCGGGCCTTATGGTGGCGATTACCGTTACGCCGTGAATCGCGAGCATCAGCACGGCCCGTTTCCCGAGCGCGGTCCGGACGAAGGTTATTTGGTCGGTTCGCGAAACGTCGAGCCGGTCAATGGAGGAGGGGACTGGGTCTGCCAGCAGCCTGGGCACTGGGTCTTTGAAGGCACGGGGATGAAGCGTGGAGAATTCATTCCCGGCCTCATTGGTTGGGAATACCATGGTGATCCGCCCGAGATTGCGGGACTTGAAGTTGTCGGCGGTGGGACGGCGTTTCATAGCGGCACCCAACCCATGCAGTGGACCAGCACGATCTATCCCGGCCCGAAAGGTAACTTCGTCTTCAACGCCTCTACGATCTTCTGGTGTCAGGGTCTCAGCCACCCACCGGGTCACATGCTTCCATGGTCGCATTGGAGCCGCCCGCATGGACCCGACGAGCGTGTGCAACGGATCACGCACAATCTACTCCGCCGCGCGATCGGATAAGGAAGGATAGAGCTTGAAGTTCCTTTCCACTTTGCTCCGCTCACCCGTATCCATGAAGTTCGAGCGGCTTCGTTGAAACCGCAGAGGCGCAGAGATCGCAGAGAGATTACCGAGCACTCCCGCACTTACCAAACGGAGAGCGACCTCTACTTCCCTGCGTCTGTGCGTTAATCAAAATCAAACTTCGTGGGCCTGGCTTAGAGCGCGTCATGCACTCTTGTCGAAGAGTCATACCTGTGGGCCAAAGGCCCACCTGCGTCGGCCGTGCGCAAAGTGCATGACACGCTCTAGAATGACCGGCATTTCGACTAACACTTTTGCTCAGACAAACTGTGTCACACCCGGCGCTGGGACCGGCTGAACGGGAAGAGCCATGTCCCACCGAAGATCTTTCGGCATCGTATCGAGCTTCGATGAAAGGGCCATCTCCCACGTCACTTCCTTGCCGGTGTAGGCCGACATCCGGCCCATGATGCCCATGAGTGTGCTCTGCGCCATGCGGTCACCGTCGTTGGGAATCTTGCCCGCGCGCAGGTCGGCGAAAAATTCGTCGTGCTCGATTTGGTGGGACGCGGTCTTCGGTCCGGCGTAGCGCCACGGTTTCTCGCCGGTGATCTGTGCGGCGTAGCCATTGAATTCGCAGCGGCCTTTCGTGCCAATGACGGTGTCCTTTTGTTCGTTGTACACGCCGTCCTGATAGCGCGTCTTGAGTATGGCGATGGCGCCATTTGCCCATGTGTAGGTCACGTCAAATTGATCCCAGATGTCGCCGATCTTTTGCTGCCACCGACCGCCGGTCGCATGGCATTTCATCGGCGGTTCGTCGCGCATCGCCCACGCGATTTTGTCCACGCTATGAACGCTGATTTCCATGATATAGTCGCCCGAAAGCCACGAAAAGAAATGCCAGTTGCGGAGCTGCCATTCGAGGTCGGTCTGTCCCGGCAGTCGTTCGCCGCTGAAGCGCGTGAGCCGGTTGCCAAGCCGCGTCGAATAGATGGCAACAATGTCGCCGATGTCGCCGCCGTGAACACGCTCCATGGCTTCCTGGTAGGCGGGCTCGAAGCGCATGTTGAAGCCCGCGCGCAGAGCCAGCTTCTTTTCTTTTGCAAGCTGCACCGACTCACGCACCGAGCGCACGCCGGTCGGATCGATGCCCATCGGCTTTTCGCAAAAGACGTGTTTTCCGGCTTCAATCGCGGCGCGCAGAATCGGCGGACGAAAGCCGCCAGGGGTGGCCAGCAACACAAGATCCACGCCGCTCGCAAGCACGCGCCGATACGCATCGAGACCCACAAATTTCCGCTCCTCCGAGACGCTCACGCGGCCCGGCTTGTCGCCAAACTGCGCGGCGAGCGAGCTGTGCGATTTGTCGAGCGCATCGCGGAAGACATCACCCATCGCCCACATCTCGGTGTTGCTGTCGGCGGTGAGTGCCTGCGCCGCCGCGCCCGAGCCACGCCCGCCGCAACCGATGAGCCCGAGCTTGAGTTTTGCGCTGGTGATCTGGCCGCGCGCCGGGGCGAGGGTGGTGGCGAGAGCGGCGGCAGTCGAAGTCTGGAGGAAGGTGCGGCGGGAGCAGGTGTTCATGGGAGTGGGTTATCGTAGTTAAAGTAACGCGCAACGGACACTCTTAGGAACGACGAAAAAGGTCGGCGCTTCGCCTCGTTCGTGATGTCCTTTCGACCGCGCGCAGATGAACTCCGAACAAAATTCCCCTCACTCCATCCAGCGCGTCGTTGTCGCCAGCTTCATCGGCACGGCGATCGAGTGGTACGATTTCTTTCTCTACGGCACCGCTGCGGCGCTGGTCTTTAATCGTCTTTTCTTTCCCACCTTCGATCCGACCGCCGGCACGATGGCGGCGTTTGCGACTTATGCCGTCGGGTTCTTCGCGCGACCGCTTGGCGGCGTGATCTTCGGCCATTTCGGCGATCGTATCGGCCGCAAATCCATGCTCGTGACCACGCTGATGATGATGGGCTTGGCGACGTTTCTCGTTGGCGTGCTGCCGACCTATGGGCAGGCGGGCGTGCTCGCGCCATTGCTCCTCGTTGCTCTGCGATTCGTGCAGGGATTGGGTGTTGGTGGCGAATGGGCGGGTGCGGTGCTCATGGTCGTCGAGCACGCGGACAAAGGGCGGCGCGGGCTCTTAGCGAGCTGGGTGCAAGCAGGTGTGCCGGTGGGTCTGCTGCTGGCCACCGGAGTCTTCAGCATCTTTTCGCGGCTGCCGGAACCGGCATTCCTGGCGTGGGGTTGGCGTGTGCCTTTTCTGCTCGGCATCCTGCTCACGGGCATCGGCTTTTTCATCCGCCTGCGTGTGTTGGAAAGCCCGATTTTTGAACAGGCAAAGAGCGAGCGCCCTGCGGCGGAGTTGCCGATCATCGAAGTCCTCCGCACGCATTCGCGGAACGTCCTGCTCGCGATGGGTGCGCGGCTCGCGGAAAACGCATTTTTCTACATCTTCACCGTCTGGGTTCTGAGTTACGCGACACAGCAGCTAGGCCTCGCGAAGAGCACACTGCTGAACGGCGTGCTCCTCGGTTCGGCCGCGCAGCTTGTGGCCATCCCGTTCTTCGGCGCCGTGTCCGACCGCGTCGGACGACGGCCGGTCTATCTAGGTGGCGCGATCTTCCTGCTCGCGATGGCTTTCCCGTTCTTCTGGCTCGTGGACACGAAAAGCACCGCGCTCGTTTGGTCGGCGATCGTCATCGGCATGATCGGACACGCGGCGATGTACGGCCCGCAGGCCGCATTCTTTTCCGAACTCTTCGGCACGCGGACCCGCTACACCGGAGTATCGCTCGGCTACCAACTGGCCGCGCCATTTTCCGGCGGTCTCGCTCCGTTGGTTGCATCCGCGTTGCTCGGCTGGGCCTTCAATCTGCCGCGTCTGACGGATTGGACCGATCAGCAGATTTCGATGTTTCCCAACGCTGCAATCTGTGGCATGCTGCTGGCGATTGCATTGTTATTGCGGGTCACGCGAGGCAACAAAA
>JBBSDS010000215.1:0-9068 GCA_038240495.1 Chthoniobacterales bacterium
AAGCCGCGCGGCTCGCGGCTGACGGCTTCCCATTCGCGCGCTACGTCACATGGGCGATCGTGCTCGACCGCGTGCTGCGTTTCCCGATCACCGGTCCGCGCGTCCGCAACTACGATGCGCTCGGCGGCCAGTTGCTCTTTGCATATCTCCATCAGCACGATGTCCTCGTCTGGCGCGACAATCGCCTCGCCATCCACTGGGAAGGGCTCGCCGCCGGAATGCACGGACTGCGCGAGGAATTGACCGC
The DNA here is from genome assembly GCA_038240495.1 of Chthoniobacterales bacterium. Taxonomy (GTDB): domain Bacteria; phylum Verrucomicrobiota; class Verrucomicrobiia; order Chthoniobacterales; family Chthoniobacteraceae; genus Chthoniobacter. The sequence continues at coordinate 248 of JBBSDS010000215.1, forward strand.
GCTCTACAAGAGCGCCGCGGATTGCTCGAAGCTCGCGTTCTGGCTCGCCGGTCACGAACTCGTTTCACGCTACATCCGTCCAAATGTCGCGTCGCAATGGAAAGCCGGAGAAAAAGTGATCAACGATGAGCGTGACCTGAAACGCTGGATCGCGCTCGTCCACGAAGACGAGTTTCCGCTCGGAAATTTTCACCTCAATCTGCAGCGGAGGCTGGCGTGATCAGGCGCGCGGATGCGCGTCGTCGTAAGCCGTCTTCAAGCGCTCGATGGTGACGTGCGTGTAGATTTGCGTGGTCGAGAGGCTCGCGTGCCCGAGCAGTTCCTGGACACTTCGCAAATCCGCGCCGGCATCGAGCAGATGCGTGGCAAAGCTGTGCCGCAGTTTGTGCGGACTGATGTGGATCGGAATGCTCGTGTGCGGCAGATAGCGCTTCAGCACGAGCCAGACATTTTCCGGCGCGAGACGCCGACGGACCTTGCTGATGAAAAGCGGACCCGCCTGCACATCGGCTTGCTGCCGGTATTTTTGCACGGCCTCGAGCGCCGGAACACCGACTGGGACGACGCGCTCCTTTCGGCCTTTGCCGATGACGCGCACGCTTTCTGAAAAAATATCGACGTGCGCGACATCGAGCGCGACGAGTTCCGCGAGCCGCAGACCGCTGCTGTAAAAAAGCTCGAGGATCGCGACGTCGCGCGCGGCCATCCACGCGGGCGCCTGCTTCGATTTCTCGACGCGCAGTGGAGCGGTCAGCAGCTCATCGATTTGCTTCGTCGTTAAAACTACCGGCAGCTTTTTCTCGAGCTTCGGAAGCTGCACTTCCTTCAACGGATTCTCCTTCAAGCCATGCCGCTCGGTCAGGAATTTGAAAAACGTCCGCAGCGCCGCGAAATGCAGCCGAATCGTCGGGCGCGCCATTTTACGTTTGTCGCAATCGAAAAGGTAACGGCGGAAATGATCCGCGTTCAGTTCCTTCCAAGCGGGCAGATTCGGAGCCTTGCGAAACTCCGCGAGCGCGTGCCGGTAGTTGACGAGCGTGCGCGGCGAAGAGTTCCGCTCGAACTCGAGGCAATGAAAGAAATCGTCGGCGAAGCGGTCGCGATTGGGGCGTTTCAAAGCGCCACCAGCTTACGCGCAACGCGCACCCAAACACCAGCGCCAGAAAACGAAGCAGCCGGGAAGGTCGTGCCCGGCTGCAACCAGACTGTGGCTCTTTGAGCTGAGTTTATTTCCTGCCGATGAGCGGAGCGAGTTCGGCCGGCTGCGCGGTCGCACCGACGTCGCCCCCGCGTGAAGTCCCACGCACGAACGACAGCGTCGCCGAGCGCTGCTCCACCTTGTCGGGCGATTGCGCCAAAATCGGAATCGCGAAGTCGCCATCCGGCAGGCGGAAGTGGTAGCGGAAGGTGCCGTCGGGCTTGAGCTGGATCTCTTTCCCATCGATCCAGACGGTCGCGTCCGGGTCCGTGCCGCCGTAGAAAATGATCTCGGCGTTGACGTGCATGAAGAAGCCGCGCTCGCTCTTCGCGCTGAAGGGCTGCGCGCTCCAGCTCGCGCCGATGCCGCTGAAGAGACTGCTCGATGATGGCCCAAGCGTTTCGAGCAACGCTCCGGACAATCCGCTCGCGCTTTCGCTGTGAAGCTTTTGCTGGAGCTGCTTGCGGAGCAACTGGTCGATCTGGTCCGAGCCCAGCCCGAGGCGATCGACGAGCGTGTCGCCGAGCAGCGCAGCGAGGAGCCGCTTCTGTTCGTCGGTCCAGTTCGGAGCCATGCCCGCACGGAATTCGAGGCGGCCTTCACCGGCGATCCGAGCCAGCGCGCTAATCAGGCTTTCGCCTTCCATCATCTTTTCCTTCACGAGTTCGAGCAGGCGCTCGAAGGTCAGGTGCGCGGGCACCGTGGCAAAATCCGCCACGGAATCTCTCGAGAGTGCATCCGCGGGCGTCACCGCCACACCCGATTGCACAATGCGATTCCAAGCGCCGGACTTCTCAAAGAAACCGATCTCGGCGACGTACGCCGTGTCCGGGCTGCTCACCGGCACATACCAATTCCGCGCTTCCGGGTTGATCTCGATCAACGCCTGATCGGCACCGGCGGCCGTCGAAATCTTGAGGAAAAACTGCTTCACGCCACCGCGGAAAGCGCTCGCCGAATACTTGATCCAATCGAAATCCCAGTAGGTGAATACCCAGCGCGGATCGCGGGCCACGAGGAAAAGCGTGTCTTCCTGGTAACTGGCCGGCAAGTCACCCAGATTCTCAAACGCCGGCGTCCCACTCGTCCCGGAAGCGTCCGAAGTCGAACCGATCTCGAACTTATGAGCCTCTGTCTCCTCTGCACCAGAAACTACCGGGTCACTGGAGATTTGAAAAGCGCCCCCCTTTTTATTCACAGCAGAGGTGGGAGCGGATGGATCAATCTTCGTATCGGGCATAGCGGTTGGCAGTTTGTGGTTTCGTTCGTTGTAAAACGGCGGCACTCTTTAGGGAGAGCGAAACAGGGGGTCAACAATATTTTCCATTCGTCACCCAGTATTTACAATTTTCGGACTCAAAGCCGCCAAATAACGCCGAATTTTTGCACAATCTCGACTAATGCTGACAAAACGAGTCATTCCCTGTCTTGATGTTCACGATGGAAAAGTCACCCGCGGACTCCAGTTTGGACGCGCTGAAGATGGCGGTCTGCGCAACGTCGGCGACCCCGTCGAACTCGCCATCCGCTACAACGACCAGGGAGCCGATGAGATGGTCTTTTTCGACATCACCGCCAGTGCCCACGGCCGCGGCACGATGATCGATGTCATCGAACGCACCGCCGCGCATTGTTTCATGCCGCTCACCGTCGGCGGCGGCATCCGCACGACCGAAGACATGCACGCCATGCTTCACGCGGGCGCCGACAAGATTAGCATCAATTCCAGCGCCATCGCCACGCCCGAACTGATCAGCGCCGGTGCCGAGCGCTTCGGCAGCCAGTGCATCGTCGTCAGCATCGACGCGAAAAAGGTCGCCCCCGACAAATGGGAAGTTTTCGTCCAAGGCGGGCGCAAACCCACCGGGCGCGACGCCGTGGCGTGGGCGACCGAAGCCGTCGGACGCGGTGCCGGGGAGATCGTGCTCAACTCCATCGATGCCGACGGCACCAAAGCCGGCTACGACCTCACGATCACGCGTCGCATCAGCGAAGCGGTCGGCGTTCCCGTCGTCGCGAGTGGTGGCGCCGGCACGCTCGACCACATGGTCGAAGTCCTCGCCGAGGGCAAAGCCGACGCCGTCCTCGCCGCGAGCATTTTTCACTTCGGCGAATACACCGTGAGCGACGTGAAGCACTACCTAGCCCGGCACGGCGTGCCGGTCCGATTGCCGGAAACGGTCGGATAGAAACTCCTCAACTCGCGCCGCCCGGCAGCCGATGGCGCAGGCGGTCTGCATCCCGGAACGACAAGTGAAGATTGATCTCCGATGTCAGAGCGCGGAGCTGGTGGCGATATTTCCACGCAATGCCGAGCCTCAACTGCGAGGGATCCGTGCAGGGGAGCTTGTCGAAGGCATTCAAGGTACGCGCCGTGAGCGCGAGCCAGGGTGAAAAGAAACCGAGCCCGCATTCGGCGCGTTCGATGTCCTGCCACGCGATCGTGCGCGTATTGATCTGCCCGCTGAAGGCACCGAACACGTTGTCCTTCATCCGGTATTCGAGCGTCAGAATTTCCGGGCTCAAAATGACGAGCCCGTCGAGCTTCGCGCAACCGGCGTAGAGGCCATCGACGCAGAATGGAAGGCGGGAGGTTTCCATGGGAGGCGTTGCAGCGAGAAAGCGGATTACTGGATGGCATGGCGGTTGTCCATCTCTGAGAGAGCCCGGAAAGCCTGAGTCCAACGCAGAGGGAACTGAGAGGACAGCAGAGGAAAAAATCCAAATTCCCTCTGCGCCTCTGCGGTTCAATTCGACTTTCGGCAATTCATCTGGGCGAGAGTCGCGGTCGCAGCTCTCACGACACGATTCGCGAAATCGTGTCGCCGGAAGATTCCACCGCCTCGATCACCCGCACTGCCTGCACCGCCGCGCGGACATTGTGGACGCGGAAAATATTCGCCCCGCGGAGCCTGCCTTGCACGATGCAAGCGACGGTGCCCGCGTCGCGCTCCGCGGGGTTCGGCAGACCGAGCACTTCGCCGATCACCGTCTTGCGCGAGACGGGCAGCAGGATCGGGCGCTCGAACTTTGCGAGGCGGTCGAGTTCGCGATAGATGCGCAGGTTGTCGGCACGCTGCTTGGCGAAGTCGATGCCGGGATCGAGAATGATCGCTTCGCGCGACACGCCGGCGCGTTCAGCCAGCGCGATCTTTTCGGCAAAGAACTCATCGAGCCGCGCCATGATGTCGTCGTAGCCCATGTGCGTGTGCGGCACCTTCGGCTCGCCGACGCTGTGCATGATCAGCAGCGCCGCGCCGGTCTCGGCACATATGCGCGCGTTTTCATCCGTCGGCAACCCACCGATGTCGTTGAGAATGTCTCCGCCGCGAGGCAGCACCGCGCGGACGACTTCCGGACGCCAGGTATTGATCGAGAGCAGCGGGGAGGTGCTCGGAGATGGGAGATCGGAGATGGGAGATCGGCCACTGCCGGGCTCCCCACCGAACTCCGAACTCCGAACTCCGAACTCCGTCCGCCAGCGCTCGAAAAAGCTCACAAGTTGCGCCGCTTCCTCTTCCTCCGAGATCACCTTCCGATTCGTCCGCGCGCTTTCCGCCCCGATGTCGATGATATCCGCCCCATCGGCGACCAAGCCCCGTGCCTTCTCCAAGGCGGCATCCACGTCCGCCAGCCCATCGCCGGAGAACGAGTCGATCGACAAATTCACGATCCCCATGACCAGTGGCCGCCGAGACAATTCGATGGTCCTCCCGCGCGCGACGAGCTTCATGGGCGGTGCGCTCATGCCTGATTTCGTTTCAGCGGGACGAGCGAGCGCTGCCGGCGGGCGAACCGGACGGTTTCCGTGAAGCCACAATCCTCGGCCAGCGCGATGGCTTCGGGAAAACCGGCGGTGAGCTCCGCGACGGCGTGAGCGTCGGAATTGATGAGCACCGGCACCCCTGCAGCGTGCGCCAGCTCGATAAATTCGCGCGCGGGATATAGTTCGCGGCAGTCTTTGCGCAGCCCGGCGGTATTGATCTCGAAGGCCACGCCGCACTCGGCGAGCGCGCCCACGGCGGGTTCGTAGAAGCGGCGCAGGTCACCGGCAGGGCGATGGCCAAATTTTTTCGGCAAATCCGGATGCGCCACAAAATCGAAGAGCCGGCTGCGAATCGCGGCTTCGTAGCAGCGCCAGTAGTCGGTCCAGATTTCCTCCGCATTGCCGGCGTGCCGCTTGAGATGCTGCGGGTCGTCGATCGCCCAGCCATCGGAGATGTAATGCACCGAACCGATGAGGAAATCCCAATCGGCCATCGTGCGGAGTTGCTCGATCCACTTTTCGCGACCGGCGAGGTAATCGCATTCGAGCCCGAGCCGGATCGTGAGCTGCGGAAATTGCGCACGCGCTTTTTCAACCTCATCGAGATAGCGCGGCAGGTCTTCGATCGCCATCCGCCAATCGTCGAAGCGCTCCGGCATCGGGTTGTGATCCGCGAAGCCGAGTTCGCCGAGGCCGAGTTCGACGGCGCGCTGCGCAAATTCCACCGGCCAGCCGCTCGCGTGATGGCAGAGCGGGGTGTGGACGTGGTAATCGGCGAGCGAGGAGAACATACGAAGGACGGAATTACGGGATTTGACGAAATTACGGAATGAAGAAGAGCAACCGCAGGAGCTGCGACACGCGATAAATCCCGTCATTTGGTCAAATTCCGTCATTCCGTTTCAATGAGTCCGGTTGCGCCGCGGCGCGCGAACTCTCCCCTTGTCCACCCGCGCGAATGCCGCCAACCTTGCGCGCCATGAGATTCATCGAGACCGTCTTCCAAAAACTGAAGCGGCATCCGAAGCGGATCGTTTTTCCCGAGGGAACCGAGCCGCGGGTGCTGCGCGCCGCGGCGCGTTTCGTGAAGCTGCAACTCGGGGCGCCCGTCGTGCTCGGCCGGAAGGACGAGATCGAGAAAATCGCCCACGCAGAAAACATCAGCCTCGACCACATCGGCGTCGTCGATCCGCAGACTTCCTCGGAACTGCCGACCTTCATCACCCGTCTCGAAAAGCTGAAGCGCTACCACGATCTCGGCAGTAAGCAGGCCGCGGAACTCCTCGCGAATCCGAATTATTTCGGGGCGATGATGGTCCAGTACGGGCAGGTCGATGGCATCGTCACCGGTGCTCGCGATACGGCGAGCAGTTCGCTGCGCCCGCTCATCCAGATCATCAAGCCGCTGCCGACCACGACGAGCATTTCGAGCTGCATGATGCTCGACCTTTCCAACAAACGCTACGGCGAGCGCGGCGTGATGCTCTTTGCCGATTGCGCCGTCATACCCGAGCCGACCGTCGAGCAACTCGCCGACATCGCGGTTCAAACCGGCACGATTTGCCGCCAGCTCACGGGCAACAAACCGCGCATTGCGCTTTTGAGCTTTTCGACGAAAAGCAGCGCGACTCTTGCCTCACCGCAAAAGGTGGCGGCAGCCACGGCGCTCGCCCGGAAGAAGGCCGAGGACCAATCACTCGAGATGGAAATCGACGGCGAGCTCCAGGCGGACACCGCGCTCCTGCCCGACCTCGCGGCCCGCAAAGCGCCGACCAGTCTCGTCGCCGGCAAAGCCAACGTCATGGTTTTCCCCGACCTCAATAGCGGCAACATCGGAGCCAAGCTGGTGCAGCACCTCGCCGGCGCGGAAACCTACGGCCAAATCCTGCTCGGGCTCACGAAGCCGTGCGCGGATATGTCGCGCGGCGCTTCCGAAGACGACATCCTCGGAGTGGCGGCGATCCTCGGCCTGCAGGCCATCGAATATCGGAAGCTCTACCCCAGCGAAGCGTGATGAAGACAGCCATTCACGCCTCGCGATGAACTCCAGCACGTCTCGCATTTTCGTCGCCGCCACGGAGCAAAACGACGGCAAGACGACCATCGCCCTCGGCCTCTTTGCCGCGCTGCAAAAGCGCCGCGGCCGCATCGGATTCATCAAGCCTGTCGGCCAGCGCTTTGTGGATGTGGAGGGCAAGCGCATCGACGAAGACAGCGTGCTCATCGACCAGACGTTCGGCGTGAAGACTCCGCTCGAAGCGATGAGCCCGATTGCTGTCGAGCCGGATTTCACGCGGCGTTACATCGAAAACTCGAACAACGAATTTCTCGTCCGGCGCATTCAGAATTCCTTCGACCGCACGGCGTGGGAAAAAGATTTCGTGATCATCGAAGGCACGGGCCACGCGGGCGTCGGCTCCGTTTTCGATCTCTCCAATGCACGCGTCGCCCACCTGCTCGGGAGCAAAGTCATCCTCGTCGCCGGCGGCGGCATCGGCAAACCGATCGACGAAGTCGCGCTCAACAAAGCGCTCTTCGACAAGGAAGGCGTCGAGCTCGTGGGCGTGATCCTCAACAAAATCCTGCCCGCGAAATTCGAATACGTTCGCGACTTCGCGCGCCGCGGACTGGAGCGGCTCGGCATCGACTTGCTCGGCGCGATTCCCGAGGAGCCGATCCTCGCCAACGCCACGCTCGGACAGATTTGCAAGACGACGCGCGGCACGTTCATCAATGGCAAAACCAAGTCGCGGCGCCGCGTGCAGAAGATCATCATCGGCGCGATGAATTCGGGGCACGCCATGGAGTATTTCAAACCCGGCACGCTGATCATCACGCCCGGCGACCGCGAAGACATGATCCTCGCCGCGCTCTCCTCGAGCACGTTGAGCGAAAACGACGGCCACACCATTGCTGGTCTCGTCTTATCCGGAGACCTCGTGCCGAACACTCCGATCCTCGACCTGCTCAAGAACTCTGAAGTGCCGACCATTTCCTCTCCGCTCGACAGCTACACCATCGCGAGCAGCATCCATTCGATGACGGTGAAAACGCTGCCGGGCGACGTGGAAAAGATCGACAAGATTCAAGCGCTCATCGACCGCTACGTGGAAGTCGATCGGCTGCTCACCAAACTGTAGTCGGCAATGTGCGGTGCTTGGTCTGTCTCGTTGTGAAGATAGACAATCTGCCCAAAGAAGTTTCCAGATAAAGAGCCGGTGTCATCCTGAGCGCAGCGGAGGCGGAAAGGCGGGTAGCGAAGTCGAAGGATCGGGTGGATTTCTCTAAACGTCGCCGGGATTCTTCGACTCCGTTCCACCCGCCTGCGCGGGTCTGGACCTCCGCTCAGAATGACAACGGCTACGCAGCCCGATTCAATCCTTCGCCGGCTCCTGCATCGGCTCGACCGGCTCCGCCCGGCGGACTTCCACTTCTTTCTCTTCCTCGCCCGGCTTCTTCTTTTTTTTCCCCTTCGTGTCCTTCTGCTCGTCCTTGAAAACCTCGCGCAGCACCTTTCCGATGAGCGGTGCGGCGACCGTGCCGCCGTGTACGCTGGCGTCGCTGGCGTCGCTCTCGTAGAGCGCGGCGAAGGCATACCTCGGCTTGTCCGCCGGCGCGAAGCCGCAGAACCACGCCGCCGTGCGCTCCTTGCTCTTCGGCCCCCACTGCGCCGTGCCGGTCTTGCCTGCCACTTTCACATTGGGCACCGACGCCTTGCCCGCCGTTCCCATCGAACTCGAAACCACCTGCACCATGGCCTTCTTAACTTCCTTCGCGATCTTCGGTTCGAGGTCGAGCTGGGTGCGGGCGCGGACAGGGTAGGCCGTGACGATCTGCCCATCGATGCTCTGCACCTG
>JBBSDS010000216.1:0-9048 GCA_038240495.1 Chthoniobacterales bacterium
AGCTTGCGAAGAACCTCCGAGGAGGAGGAAGGGACAAGCGGAGGAAGGAAGGGTGGGCGAGCCGATCTCTGTCTTTGACCACGGTGCTTTCAGCCCGGGCCCGCGCGCCGCTCTGGTTTCGGTCCGCGGCGGAGAAAGACAATGATCAGAGGTTCTTCCTTCCTCAGAATGACAGTGGGGGGCCACGCGCGGCGTCGCGTTTGCCTCGGTAAATCCGAAAAATTTTTGATGCGATTGCCTGACCAGCTCCCCGCTCCCCAGCCTCAAGGAATAATCAGCGTCATCCCCGGCTTGATCTTCACCGTGCCTTCGAGGGCGTTGAAGTTGGCGTCCTGGATGTCCTTCCAGCGGGCTTTGTTCTTGTAAAACTTTTGCGCGATCGTGCTCAGCGTTTCGCCCGGCTGAACCGTGTAGGTGCGCGCGCCGGGCGGAATGGCTTTTTGGATGGGATTGCCCTTGCCGGTCAGCGTCGCGGCGGCGACCGCTTTTTGCGCCCGAACGCTGGCGATTTGCTCGCGGAGAATCTGGTTTTCGTTTTTCAAGCGGACAGCTTCCTGCTGGGTGACGGGCGATCCTTTCGACCAGAGCGTCATCAGCTTCGTCTCGCCTTCCTTTTTGTAGGCCTTGGCTTCGCGGATGTGGGCGCCCGTCGGCGCGAGCTCGAGGTAGCGGTTCATGTGGTGCAGGGCGTCGAGCGGGCTCTTGAGTTTGTCGTCGTAGAGCAGCGCAAGCTTGTAATGGACCTCGGCGCTTTTCGCCGTGCCATCGAGCGCGGATTCATAGCTCAAGACCGCCGCGTGGTAGTCGCCCGCGGCGGCTTTTTTTTCCGCGGCATGGACTTCGTCCTTCGAGCCTTTGTCAAAAAGGCGGTCGCATCCCGAAAAGGCAAAAAACGCGAGCGCGAGGTGCGCGCCCGCGAACCGGCGGGGGATGACGGTCATCTATTCCTTTCTTTTCAGATCGGCCTTTTCGAGGGCGTCGACGAGGCCTTTGACGACCTTGGTCCTGGCGTACCATTTGTAGTTCGCGGCGATGACATTCCACGGAGCGTATTCGGTCGAAGTCTTCTCGAACATATCCTCGGCCGCAGCGTTGTGCTCATCCCATTTCCGGCGGTTGCGCCAGTCTTCGTCATTGATCTTCCAGTGCTTGTAAGGATCGGCTTCGCGGCGTTTGAAACGGAGCAGTTGCTCGTCTTTGGAAATGTGGAGATAGAATTTGACGATGAGCGAGCCGTAGTCGCTCAGGAGGCGCTCGAATTCATTGATCTCATCGTAGGCGCGCTTCCACTCCTTGTCCGTGGCGAAGCCTTCGACGCGCTCGACGAGGACGCGCCCATACCACGACCGGTCGAAGATGACGGTCTGGCCGTACGGCGGCAGCCTGTTCCAAAAGCGCCACAAATAATGGCGCTGATACTCCTCGGTACTGGGTTTGATGACCGAGTGGACGCGAAGGAGGCGCGGGTCGAGACGCTCGACCGCACGCTTGATCGCACCGCCCTTCCCGGCGGCATCTGGTCCCTCGAAGACGATGATGAGCGAACGCTTGGCCTCGCTGAGTTCGCGCGTGAGATTCAGCAGCTTGAGTTGCTGCTCCTTGAGCTTGGGCTTGTATTCTTCCTCCTCGATGGACTTGTGTTCGAGGTCGTCGAGGCGGCGCCCCTTCTTGAGTCCGTACGGCTCTTTGAGAGTCGGCATGCGGGCGGTTATAGCGACGGCAGTCGAGAGTGCAAGCTGCGCAGGTCGAAGCTCAGCGGCTGTGCAAAAAGTCGATGTGGCCCGCGAAACACGCGAAAGGACGCGCAAGGGACGACCTTGACCTTTCTATTTTTGCGTCTTTTAGCGTTTTTCGCGGGCAGTCTAAACCGCGCCCGACCAGAGGAACGTCACCGGCTTCTCGATCTCCGCGAGCAGGCTCTGATGCACCGGGCAGGTGAGCGCGGCGCGTTCGAGCGCTTCGCGTTGCGGATGCGTGGCGGCGAGCGGCACAACGATTTCCGTGGGCAGCCGGGCGATGCGCCGCATGGGCACCTGGGTCATCTCTTTCTGGACCGTCACCTTCATCCCGCGCAGATCGATATCATGGCGCTGCGCAAAGATGCCCATGACCGTGGCCATGCAGGTGCCGAGAGCCGTGGCCACGAGATCCGTGGGCGAGAAGGATTCGCCCCTGCCGTGGTTGTCCACCGGGGCATCGGTGATGACGGTATTTTGTGAAGGACCGTGCGTGGCTTGGCAGCGCAGGTCGCCACGGTAGTCGATGGTGATTTGGATCATGGCTGTGGATGGGGAAAGCGGCAGGCGGCGAGCAGCATGGCCGTCACGCCGGGTTCGACGGCCCGCAGATAGGCGCAAGGATCCGCTTTCCATAAAGCGCGGACATCCGCGAGATGGTCGGCGGGTAGTTCGTCGGGACGAGCCTCAGCAGCGGGATCGTAAGGCAGTTCGAGCGTGATCATGGCGGGAGCGGAACCGTCGGGATATTCCAGCCCGTAGCCACACCATTGCCCGAGCGAGCCCGGACACGCTGCATAAATTTGTTCCAACCGCCGCTGGCCGCGGCCGAGTTCCGTGACCCGCAGACGATACGGCTGGCGGGCTTTGGGGCTGAGCGACTCCCACATTGCCTGCGCCAAGGCGGTGGATTGCACCCCGTCGGCATCCACTTCCGCGAGCGCCCAATGCAGGCTGACTATCTTCGCCGGCCGCCACGCGACGATGAAATCGCGCAGCGCGACGCTCTCCGGTTCAGACCACGGTCCGGGACCGGACGGCTCTTCGCAATCCGCGCGCCAGGTGAATCCGAAGTTGCGATTGAGATCGACGCCGCGCGCATTGTAGCGCGTGCCGAGCAAGTAACCATCAGGGTTGGCGAGCGGGACGACGATCGTCGGGCAGGGCGGCAACCCATTCCTGCCCGCGCTGTGGACGAACCCCTGGAGCAGCAGGACCGTCGCCGGTTCATCGCCGTGCGTGCCGCCGATAATCAGCGTCGATTGAGGCGGGACCGCCGGGAGTGACATGGCGAAATTGGCATGCGCAGGAATATCGCGGCCTTCGGCAGATCGGCCGATGGAGCTGGTGAAGATTTGGCTCCCTTGCATGGGTGATCAAGACATACGATCCCAGAAATCCGCGAGCGTGGAAACAGATTCCGCGATGCGTTTCTCGCTCCAGCTTTTTCGTTGTGAACCTCACTTGCGTCAGCCGCGAATTGCATCCCCGCCGCGCCTTTCGCATCAGCCGCGGCCGGCGTACGGAAGTGCGGAATGTTTTCGTCCGGCTCGAGCACGAGGGTGTCGCGGGTTATGGGGAAGCGTCGCCCAATGCCTTCTACGACGAGACGCAGGAAGGCGTGATGGCGAAGCTGGAAAGCACCCGCGCTTTTCTCGGATCGCTGGTGATCGAAAGCACGTCCGACCTCGAAGCGACTTGGAATGCGCTGTGGCCATTGGTCGCGCCATCGCGCGCCGCGCAGTGCGCACTCGATCTTGCGCTCTGGGATTGGCTCGCGCGGCGACGCGGGGTCTCCGTCTCGGAACTGGCTTGGAATCAAGCTTCGCAGCCGGTGACGACCTTCGCCACGATCGGATTGTCGAGCAGGGAAGAGCTCGCGGTGAAGGTGGAGGAACTGGAAGGTTTTCCGCGGATCAAAATCAAATCGGACGAAGCGGCGGACATCGAGACGGTGCGGACAGTTCGCGAGCGCTCATCCGCCCTGCTCGCGATCGATGCAAATTGCGCGTGGAGCAATGTGCAACTGGGCGCCCTCTCGCGCGAACTCGCGCAACTCGATGTCGCTTTCATCGAGCAACCTTTTCCGCCGTCGCAAGACGCTCGAGTGCTCCGCGCCGGTTCCTGCCTGCCAGTCGTCGCCGATGAAAGCTGCGTGACCGAGGATGACGTGAATCGTGCGCTGGAGTGCTTCGATGGATTCAACATCAAGCTCGTCAAGTGCGGCGGCATCACGCCCGCGCGGCGCATGGTGCAACAAGGCCGGGCGCGTGGAAAAACGATCATGGTCGGCTGCATGCTCGAAAGCAGCGCGCTGATCGCTGCCGGGGCGGTCATCGCGCAACGCACCGATTTCGCCGACCTCGACGGCGCATGGCTGATCGGCGACGACCCGTTTCGCGGCTGGCGATTCGACCGCGGAATCCTGCATCCGTCCACCGGCGCAGGACTCGGCGCGGAACCGGAACCGGGGCTTTTTCCGTAGCCCGGCGCCACGCGCCCGAATTATTTCTTCCCCTCGGGCTCCTCGCCCCTCGCCGCTTTCGCGTCGATTTCTTTCCAAAAATCTTCCGCTGGTTGCGTCATCTTCGAGTAGGAGAGCCGCTTGATGCCGGGATGTTTGCGGAGGAAATCGATGTCTTTGCACTGCATGGGAATGACCACGCTTTCGAGCGTGGCGATCTCCATCAGCGGGTGCAAATCGACGAGGCTGGAGCAGCCTTCGAGGTTTAGTTCGCGCAAGGGCGATTGGGTTAGCGGAGTCAGGTCAGTGACGAGAGTGCGGTTCAGATTGAGCGTCTGGAGAGGCAGGCCGCGGAGCGGGGTGAGATCTTTGATCGCGCGGCAACTGGCGAGATAAAGCTGCTCGATCTTCGTGCCTTGCAAGGGAGCGAGGCTGGCGACGTGGGTGTTGTTCAGCCGGAGGACTTCCAGTGGCAGATTGTGCAGTGGCGCAAGATCGGTCACCGCCGAGCCTTCGAGGTTGAGAGTGCGCAGCGGCATGCCGATGAGCGGAGTGAGGTCGCGCACCACCGTGTGGCCGAGCGAGAGCGACTGGAGCTGCAACCCGCGCAGTCCGTTGATGTCCGCAATCTTGGTGTCTTCGAGAACCAATCCGCTCACCGGGACATCGCGCAGCTTTTTTAAATCCGGTTGCGTGACTTTGCTGAAATCGACGTTGATCGTGTTGTCGGGATTTGACTCGAAACGCTGCTGGCGCAATCCGCGCTTGTCCAGCGTCTCGCGCCAGAGCTTGAAGAGCCGCTGTTTATCGACGCCAAACTGACTCTCGATGGATTCCGCAGCGGTGCGGCGGCCTTGCGCGATGATCGCGTTGTAGAGCTCGGCAATAATCGCGGGCTTGACCTGCTCGTCGGCCCCGATTTTTTTGAAGATGCGCTTCGACAACTCACTATTTTGCTGGGCCTCGGTGAGCTTCGGATTGAGGCGCAACGCTTCGTCGTAAGCCTCGCCAGCTTCCTCCAGGCGAAGCTGAGCCTGGAGAATATTGCCGCGCAGGTTGTGATAGGTCGCCTCATTTGGCACCTGCTGGATCGCGTAGTCGATTTTATCGAGCGCCTCGGCCAGTTCCCGATCGTCCACGAGTTGCTGCGCTTCCTCGGCAAAAGTGGGCGCGGTGCCGCGGAGTTCATCGAGACGGATTGCGGCCAGTCTCTCCTGTTCGATGGCGCGCTTTTCGCTGGCCAGTGCCTGCTCTTTGCTCGTCAGCGCCTGGTCGCGGGAGTGGGTGAGCTGGAGGATAAATCCGACGACGAGTGCGTTGAAGGCGACGAAAAAAATCGCGAAGAGCGCGACCTCCCGTTTGTGCCGCCCGGCAAAAAGCAGCGCTTGCTTGACCATGCCGGCGCGCTCCGCTTTCGGCGCAAAGCCACCTTGAAAAGCCGAGATGTCGGCCTGGAGATCCTCGACATTCTGATACCGGTCTGCCGGATCGAGCGAGAGCGCTTTCATGGCGACCGCCGAAAGCCCATCGGGCACGCGTTTTCCAGGGCAATGCGCGAAGACGATAATCTCCGGCGCTTCCGAGGATTCCGGCGCGCCTTCCTCGTTGCTTTTGCGCGGCGCTTTCTTGACGGGCGCATTGAGACTCGAAGGCGCGGCGATGGCGCTCGTGATGATTTTTTCGACGACCTCATGCACCGTCTCACCCTCGACCGGGGGGCGCAGTGCGAGGATCGCGTAAAGAATTCCGCCGAGCACGTAAATGTCCGAACGTCCGTCGATCTGATCGAGGTCGCCGCGCGCCTGCTCCGGCGAGATGTAGGGCGGCGTGCCGACGATCAAACCATGCATCGTCTCGAAGCCGCGGAGATCGCCGGGCCGCGTGTGCATCGCCGCCGTATCCACAGGTTGCTCGGCGGTGTTTTCCCGCCGGCCACCGGTCGTGTTTTTGGCCAGTCCCCAGTCCATGACGAGCACCTCGCCGAACGACCCGATCATGATGTTCTCGGGCTTGAGGTCGCGATGGACCACGCCCTTGGAATGCGCAAAGGCGACGGCGTCGCAGACCTTCTGGAAGATCGTGAGGAGCGTGCCCAGCGGATACTTTTCGATCAGCTTCTGGCGGCCATTGCGGATGCCGCGCAGCACGTCGTCGAGGGTCGTGCCCTTGACGAATTTCATCGTGTAAAAAATCTCGCCCTGCTCGTCGATGCCGAGCTCATAGACGGGCACGATGTTCGGGTGCTCGAGCTGGCCGGTGAGCTGCGCCTCATCGATGAAGCGGAGCACGTTTTCGCGCGAAAACTGGCTGCTCGTTTTCATCACCTTCATCGCCACGGTCCGGCGAATGCGCACGTCGCGGGTTTGCAGAATCACGCCCATGCCGCCACGATTGATGGTGGTGATGACTTTGTACTTCTTGCCCTCGATCTGTTCGCGCACCTGCCCCAGACCGAGATCCTTGTCCCACAGCGCATCCGCGAGCTGTTTGGCCGCGGATTCGCGGAGCCGGATGAAAAGGCGGGCGCTGCCAATCTGGACCTCCTGATCGACCCGGATCCGCGTCGGCAATTGCACCTGCACGCCGTCGATATAAACCCCGTTGCTGCTGCCGAGATCCTCAACGACGAGCTCGAAGGCGTTGAAAGTCAGCCGCGCGTGATGCCGCGAAACGAGATCGGCATCGACAATGATCGGACAATGAGCGTCGCGGCCGATGATGTATTCGCCGTGCTCGATGGAATACTTGGCGATCAGTTCCTGGCCGACGTACACGCAGATTTCCGCGAGCAACTCCTCTGGTGCCGCATCCGTGTCATTCAGTTGCTGCTCAGGCATGACGGAAGTGGATTCGCTCATCGAGCGGCGAAGTCAAGCAGGAGACGAGCCGTGGAGAGCGGAAAGCAGATGCGAAAAATTTCCATGCGCGATGGAACCCGGCGGCGGGAGTGGAGTTGCAGCGCTCCCCGGCGAACCGGGCTCTGGCGCGCACCTCAATTCGGCGGCGGCGGTGGAGCGGCGGGCGGGGGAAGAGCGTCCAGGCCCGGGACGGCGGGCATCCCTGCCGCCGGCAAACCTGGAATGTCGGCCCCTGGCTGCAACGCGCCGGCAGCAGCATCCGGAGTGGCCGATGGATTGCGCGAATCGGCGGCCCCGAGAATGGCCTCGGCAGACACTTCCTTCTTGTCCTCTGGCTTCTTGAAATAGTTCTTCCTGTTTGAATACGTCCGATCGTAAAGCGTACCGACGCAGGCTGAAAAACACACCGGCATTGCGAGGAAAACGGCCGGGAGGAGCGGGCGAAATTTGCGGGACATGACTTGGTTTAGGGGATTCACGCGCACCCCGTCAATCACGGGCATGCGGCGGAAAGCAATCTGTGGACAAACGGACGCGCTGGAGAGTGAAGATGCCGTGGTCGTAACTCGAGGTGTAACGCGCGGTGAAATGGTCGGCGGCGATTTGCGCGTCGTACTGATACGTCCCGCCAAACATCGCCGGCAATTCGTGCGTGCCATGATACGCCCGCGCCGCCGCGCGACTCTTCGTGGGGCCGGGTCGCACCGGATCGAGCATCATCGTGTAGTCGCTGGCGAAGATCAGCCAATTGGCGCGGAAATTCGCGGACATGCGCGCGTCAGTCGGTTCGAGAATGCAGCGCAGACGACCTCCCATCGGGCTGCCGTCCGATTTGTGGTGCTTGTCGCTTTTCCAATGACCGTCCCAGCGAGTCACTTTGGAGTCTGTTCGCGCGGCATTCCATCGAGCGTCAAACGACGAACAGCCATTCATCAGGCACAGGACCGCGACCAGCGCCAGAGCTGTTAGAGTCGGTCGCGTCATTTTTTGGGCAAAGACTTGAGGAATTCGTGCATGTCCGATTTCGTCCCGCGAAACGCGACGAGCAAACAATGATCCCCTTGCTGGCGGATCGCGCCGACCCATTCTTCCTTCGTCAGCAACTGCCAATCCCCATCCGGCGGCAACTGCACACCAAACTCGCTCGCGTGAAACTGATAGACCAGCGTGTTGTGGAGATCGACGGCGAGTTGGGCCACAGGCCGGCCTTCGCTCCGATAAACCCGCGACCCGACGACCGGCAGCGAGGCCAGTTCCGGCGGCACTTCGTAACCCTCGTAACCCCGCATGTAGAGCCAGTCTCCGAGCTGACTGGTCGTAGTCGTGACGGCCTCAAACTCGACGCCAGTCATTTTCGCCGCCCCACCGAGCAGAGTCTCGACGGCTTCCCGACCGGGAAATTTCTCCATCCGCTCGATGACGAGAAAAACGATGAACCCGATGATGAGCAGGACGCCAAGCAGCGCGGTCAGCACCGCCGGATTGATGAACTGCGACCGCAGCGTTGGCTTCGCCGCGTCGGGCGCGGCGCTGAGTTCGTTGAGCTTTTGGCGGAGGTTGTCCGGCGGTTTGATGCAGTGAATGACGCCGACGATCTGCTGATCGAACGCCATCTGCGCGGTGAGTTTTGGCCCCAGTTCCGGATCGCTCTCGGCAAAACGCACTGCCTTTTGCGTGCGCGAATCCGCGGGCTTGTCGGCCCGATAAGATCGAATCAAAGTCTCGGCAGTTTCCGCGTTCATGCCGGGGATGAAGCATCGCCGTGCATCGCGCGGAGGGATTGCCGGAGCAGGTCGCGGGCAGCGCCGAGTGTGTCGGAAAGCGCCTCGACATCCATTTTGAGAAGTTGGGCGATCTCCTCCACACTGAAGAACTCGAGATAGAAAAGCGCGAGCGCGCTGCGCTCGGGCTCCGGCAGGGCATGGAAACGCTGCGCGAGGAGGAAGGCCTCAATCTCAAGCACCTCGGGGTTCGCCAGCGCTTCACCCTC
>JBBSDS010000217.1:0-9043 GCA_038240495.1 Chthoniobacterales bacterium
CTGGCCGCCGAACTGAGGGAAAAACGGTCGCAACAGTCTTCTGTGCTCTTCGAGCAGTTTGAGCGCGAGGGACTCGTTCTTCTGCACAGTGGCGCTGTAACCCACCATGTCGGTGAACATGATGGCGGCCAGTTTGCGTTGTTCATTTCCGTCAGTCGGCATGGTGGCGTGTTGGTGTAAAGTTTAGTCGTTGAACTTGCCGAGCACACGCAGTGGTTCGGCGTTCGCGAAGCGCTGGCGAATTTCTTCGGCGGGGAGGGCTTTCAGGATTCCCTTTGCCGTCGCCCGCGCTTCGGCAAGCAGTGCATCATCACCCGCGATTTCCAGCAGCGCCGCGGCGGTGCGTACCAACGAAGCGGGGTCGCCGATGCGCCGAGCCAGGGTGGTCGCCTGCTGCAAGTCGGCGATGGCCTCGTGAGTGCGACCGCCGGCGTGCAACGCACGGGCGCGTGTCCAGAGGGCGAGGATCTGATACTTCACCCGGCCACTCGAGTTGCTCTCCAACAATGCCTTTTCCGCCCAGATCAATGTGTCCTGGTAGTTGCCGCGCCCTAGCTCGAATTCCCCTCGGACCTGCATCAAGCGCAGCTTCCATACCCAGCCGTGCCATCCGGGCGCCTGCTCGGCCTCGTTTGAGACCTCTGTCAACAATCCTTCAGCCCGACCGACCTCCTGACGCCGAATGAAGTTGAGCAACAAATCAATGCCTGAACTGACGATAGCCGAGGGGAAGTTGGCGGAACGCGCCATCTCTCTCGCTTCCTCGGCCAGCGCCTCTGCCCCAGCGAAATCAAGCAGCTCAAGATGGAAAGCGGAGGACATTGAAATGGAACGAGCCAGAAATCGCCAGGTTTCGTATTCGCGCCCGAAGCGTCGCGCTTCGGCAAAGATCTCCGTCGCCTCAGCGTAACGACCCTTGGCCGAAAGGTTAAGTCCGAGGTGCGACAAAGCCAAGATCGTGGCCGTTCTGTCGTTCGAGCCACGGAACGACTGAACGGCTTCCTCGGCCAATCTGATCCCTTGCTCGTATTCTCCGAGAACGTAAAATGTGTGTGGAGCATAGGCCAGCGAAGTCACCTTGACGCCACCGGCGCGCGTGATGGCACGCTGCCAAAGAGCGCGCGCCTCCTGGTGGCGACCGTCGGCATGCTCGACGAGCGCCAGCCAACCCATCGCACCGGCTTCCAAGTCCACTCGGCTCACTTGTTCGGCCAGCGGCAACGCTTCGCTCGCGCTACGAATCGTTTTTATCCGATCGCCCAGCCAGATGGAGGCCGTCGCAAGGCCGACCATGACCTCCACGCGGCGCTCCACCTCGGCGGATTCCAAGTTTTCGAGTGCGGCCTCTAGTTCCTGTGTCGCTTCGGCCCACAACGCGATGTTGAGGAACGCCCGTCCACATCGTGCATGCAATTGGCCCACCAGCCCGGGTTGCTGACGCCGTTCCGCGAGGGTGATCGCCGTCGCCAGCAAGGCCGCTTCGTGACGATAGGCCGCCGTGCGACCTGCGCGCTCGGCAGCCCGGCTCAAGTAATTGACGGCGCGTTCTTCCTCGTTTGCTTTGATCGCGTGGTGCGCGAGTTGATCGAAATGCAGTTCGAGTTGGCTACCGGCGGTTTGCTCGATCCAATCCGCAGCCCGGCTGTGGAGCGTTTTGCGCTCCGCACGCGAGAGCATTTCGTAGGCGACGTCGCGAATGAGATCGTGTTTGAAGGCGAATTCACGCTCGCCACGGAACTCCGAACGTGGCTGAGCGCGCAGCAGATCCGCCTGTTCCAAAGTTTCGAGCCGTGCCCTCACGTCGCCCTCGCTACCCAACGCGCGAACGCCGCCCTCCCAAAAACTTTTGCCGAGAACCGCGGCGAATTGGAGCGCGTGTCGCGCGTCGGGCGGGAGCGCATCGAGCCGGGCCGAGATGAGCGCTTTGATGGCGGATGGGATGCCCGCCTGCGTGCCGCGCTCGGCGATCATCGCGACCAGTTCCTCGGCGAAGAGAGGGTTGCCGCCCGCGCCCCGGCCCACTTGCTCGGCGACACTCTCGGTCAAGCCGCGTTCGCGGCACAGCGCCAGTATCAGTTCGCGCCCGTTCGCTTCACTAAGCGGCTCCACCGGGATGGAATTGAAACCGCGTACACCGCGCCCCCAGTTGGGCCGCTTCTCCAGAAGGGCAGGCCGTGTTTGTGCCACGATGAGCAGCGGAGCATCCTTGGCTCGCGAAGCAATGAACTCGATTAAGTCGAGCAAAGCATCGTCCGCCCAGTGAATGTCCTCGAACATCAGGCAGACTGGCTGGCGGCGCGCCAACTCTTCGAGGAAGCGCCGCACCGAAGCGTGTAATGCCCTCTGGTCGGCTGGCTTCGTCGAACGATCGGCGGCGGCGTCAAGACCACTCAGCAATGCGAGGTGGCGGGCGATTTCTTTCACCTCAGGTTCTCCCGGATGGCTGGGGATCACCCGCACTATCATCTCTTTCAGCTTGAGCCGCGCAATGTCCGTGCTCAGTTCGGCGGTGATACCAGCGGCTTCCTCCAACGCCTTGCTGAGCGCCCCGTACCCGAAGGCTTCGCCATACGGCAGGCAGCGGCCATGCAGCACCAGCGCTTCCACGCAAAAGCGCCGTTCAAACTCAGCCACCAATCGCGATTTGCCGATGCCAGGCTCGCCGAGGACGGTCACGAGATGCGGTCGTGATTCGTGAACCACCTTGAGCCAGATATTCGACAGCAGCGCCAATTCGTCGTCGCGACCGACGAGCGGCGCGGTGCCCAATGGTCGCGATTGCGCGAGCGGCGCGGCGTCCAACGCCTCCCAGACGGCGAAGGGCTGCTGTTTGCCTTTCAACGCCACGGGCGGCAATTGCCGATAGTTCACCACGCGCCGCGTTGCCCGCCAGGTTTCTTCCCCAGCCAGAACACTCGCTGAAGGCGCGGCGCTCATCAGGCGGGCGGCGGTGTTCACGGTATCACCCATCACGGTGTAATCGCACCGTTCCTGGGGGCCGACCATTCCAGCCATCACCTCGCCCGTGTTGACCCCAACATGGACCCGGATCGGCTTCGCAGGATCGACGGAAAACGCGCAATCGCGAATCGCCAACCCGCAACGCACGGCTCGCTCGGCATCGTCTTCATGGCTGAGAGGCGCGCCAAAGACGGCCACGATTTGATCGCCCACAACGTTAAGCACCGTTCCGCCAAAGCGCCGCACCTGCTCGCTCATGAGTTCGGCACAGCGATGCGCCAGCGCTTTCACATCCTCGGCGTCCATCTGCTCCGACATGGTCGTGAAGTCCGAAAGATCGGCGAACAACACCGTCGCCCAGCGGCGCTCTTCGCGGTTGGGCGACGCAGCCTTTGCCTCGTGGGCAGCACGGAAGGATGCCTTGTCGCCAGCCAGGTCCGCCCCACAAGTCCCGCAGAATTTGTTCGCCGCCGGATTAACCTCCCCGCACGCTCGACACTGGGACTGCATGGAAGCGCCGCAGTGACCGCAGAACCGCTGGTCGGCCGGCACCGCCCCGTGGCACGCCGGGCAGGCAGTCGTGTCGGCCGACGAGGGACGCTTCGCGCCAGAACTAGATTTGCTCCGGGGTTTGCTCATAAAATCCCGTTGCCCCTCATGTCGGTGAACATAATGGCCGCCAGTTTGCGATGTTCATTTCCGTCAGTCGGCATGGCTGTGCGCGGGAGCAAAGTTTAGTCGCTGAACTTGCCGAGCACACGCAGTGGTTCGGCGTTCGCGAAGCGCTGCCGCATTTCTTCCGCGGGGAGAGCTTTGAGAATTCCCTTTGCCGTCGCCCGCACTTCGGCGAGTAGTGCGTCGTTGCCGTCGAGATCGATCAGAAAGGCAGCGGGGCGCAGAAACAACGCTGGGTCGCCAACGGGCCGCGCCAGTTCCACGGCTGTCTTTAGACGCACAATGGCTTCGTGCTTGCGGCCCAGCGCGGCCAAGGCATTGGCCAGGGTGCCGAGAGCGGCGACTCGATACTTAACGCGCCCGCGCGCCTGGCTCTTGGCGTTCGACTCATCCGCCCAGCGGAGCGCGTTCTGCCAGTCGCCGCGAGCCAGGGCGATTTCTGCGGTGGCCTGCGTCAGTCGCAAATCCCAAAGCCAGCCATGCCAGCCACTGGTATTTCTCACGGCGATGGCGGTCTCCTCGAGCAATTTCTCCGCTCGGCTTACTTCATGGCGGCGAGCGAGGTTCAGCAACAGATCGATGGAGGAACTGATGACCGATGGCTGGAAACCGCTGGATCGACCGAGTTCACGAGCTTCTTCCACCCGTGCCTCATTGCCCGCGTAATCGAACACGTCGAGATGAAATCCAGCAGACATCGAAATCGAGCGCGCCAGGAATGGCCAGATCCCATATTCGCGACCGAATTTTTGTCCTTCAGCAAACACTCGGGCCGCTTCTTCGTAACGGCCTCCCGCTGCCAGCGCGAGGCCCAGATGAGGCATGCCGAACATGGTGGAGGAAGTATCTTTGTTGTCTTTAAACCTCTGGCTCGCCTTGTGGCCAAGCTCAATCGCCTCGCCGATTTCCCCACTCAAATAAAGAGTCAGCGGAAACAGCGCGAAGGGTGCAATCCACTGGCTCTCATCACGCGCGATGGCTTTCCGAAACAGGGTGCGGGCCGATGCAAGGTCGCCATCCGATTGTTCCGCGGCAGCCAACCAAGCTATCGCCCCAGGCGCAAGATCGTCGCGGTTGGCACGCTCCGTCAGCTCGAGAGCCTCCGTCGCATAGCGGCGGGTGTTTGGAATATCCAACGTCCAAAAACAGATACTCGCCAACTCAACGAGGATATGGGTTCGCGCTTCAATGCGTTCCAGACCCAATCCCGCCAGCGCGGCTTCAAATTCAGGTCGTGCTTCGGGCCACATCGCGACACCCATGAAGGCCGCGCCGCGGAGAGCGTGCAGTTCAGTTACGAGAGCTTGTTTTTGCAAGCCCTCGGCGATGCGGATGGCTTGCGCAAGCAAAGCAGCTTCCTCGCGATGCGCGGCCATGCGGTGCGCACGGGAGGCGGCCTGCTGCAAAAAGGTCAAGGCGCGCTCGTCCTGATCTGCCCCCAAAGCGTGGTGAGCGAGTTGATCGAAATAAGCCTCCAGGTGTTCGCCGGCTGCCTGCTCGATCCAGTCAGCCACCCGGCCATGCAAAATGCGCCGATCAGCCCTTGTAAGAGTTTCGTAAGCAACGTCCCGAATTAGATCGTGTTTGAACGAGTACTCCCGGTCATTACGAAACTGCGAGCGAGGCTGGCTGCGAATCAAATCCTTTTGTTCCAGTGCCTCGATCATAGCGGCAGTTGCATCCCCGCCGCCGAGGGCGCGCAGGCCGCCTTGCCAAAACACTTTGCCGAACACGCTGGCGAGTTGAATCGCATTCCGTTCGTCCGAGCGGAGCGAATCCAGGCGCGCGGAGATGAGCGCCTTGATCGCTGATGGAATGCCGCCCCCGATGCCACGCTCGGCGATCATCGCTACGAGTTCCTCGGCGAAAAGCGGGTTGCCGCCCGCCCCGCGGCCGATGTGTTCGAGGGCGCTGGCTTGGAGGCCGTGCTGAGAGCAGAGGGCCTGGATCAACGCTTGCCCCGCAGGTTCATCCAGCGCCTCCAACGAAAGGGAAGTGAAAGCCCGGACACCGCCACCCCAATGGGGCCGTTTTTCAAAAAGGCTTGGGCGTGCTTGAGCCACGATCAAAAGCGGCACGTCCTTCGCACGGGAGGCAACGAACTCGATCAAGTCCAGCAGCGCATCATCGGCCCAATGAATGTCCTCGAACATCAAGCAGAGGGGCTTGCGGCGGGCGAGCGCTTCGAGGAACCGGCGCACGGAAGCATGCAGGACACGTTGATCGATTGGCTTCGCAGGACTTGTCCCCGTAACATCGAGTCCGCTCAGCAAGGCAAGGTGGCAGGCAATCTCCGCGGCATCGGCTTCCGCAATGGGTTCGGGCTGCGTGGGTTTCAGCGCCTCAGAGACAAGTTCATTCAACTTGAGGCGCGCGGTGTCGGTGCCGGCTTCGGCGGTGATGCCAGCGGCTTCTTTCAAGGCCGAGGTTAAGGCCCAGTAGCCGAGCGATTCTCCGTAGGGCAAACAACGTCCGTGGAGCACCAGCGCCCCGGCGCAAAAGCGCCGCTCAAACTCCGCTACCAGGCGGGACTTGCCGATGCCAGGCTCGCCGAGGACGGTAATGAGGTGCGGCCGGGCTTCGCGCACGACTTTCAACCAGACGTTGGAAAGCATGGTCAGCTCTTCGTCCCGACCAACCAGTGGCGCCGCGCCAAGGGGGCGGGACTCCATCGTCGGTGCGGCTTCGAGCGCTTCCCACACGGTCAACGGCCGTTGCTTGCCTTTCACAGCCACGGGCGGCAGATCCCGGTAAACCACTCCTCGGCGGCTTGCCCGCCAGGTTTCTTCACCCACCAGCACGCTTCCGGCGGGTGCGGCACTCATGAGCCGGGCCGCAATGTTCACCACGTCGCCCATGAGAGTGTAGTCCCGGCGCGCCCGCGGGCCGACCACACCCGCCATCACTTCGCCTGTGTTGATGCCGACATGGACGCGTACGGGCCGGGTCGGATCACCCGATAAAGGAGAATCGCGAATCGCCAACCCGCAACGCACGGCTCGCTCGGCATCGTCTTCATGGCTGAGTGGCGCGCCAAAGACGGCCACGATTTGATCGCCCACAACGTTAAGCAGCGTTCCGCCGAAACGCTGAACCTGCTCACTCATTCGTTCGGCGCAGCAATGAGCCAAGGCTTTCACGTCTTCGGCGTCCATCTGCTCAGACATGGTGGTGAAGTCAGAAAGGTCGGCGAACAAGACGGTAGCCCAGCGTCTTTCCTCCCTGCCCGCTGCCGGTGCCATCTGGTCGAGGTTGGCCTCTGTGGGAGCAGATTTCGCCTCGCGCAACGGCCAGCCGCATTGGTCACAAAATTTGTGACTAACAGAATTAATCGCGCCGCAGCCGGCGCATGACAATTCGAGTTTCGCGCCGCACTGGCTGCATACTTTAGCCGTGAGGGCATTTTCGTGATGACAATCAAGACATCGCATGAGGCGCCTTTGCGGTTCAAAGGGGCTACGCTGGTTAATCTTAACCAGGTTATTCTCCCTAAAACCTATTCGTTGCTTGAAGCATATTTTCAAATTACGGTTCGACTCGCAATCCTATATATGTGCGAATTCCGTCCTCTCCCATTCGCAAAAATTCGTGAAATCCGTGTCTCTCCGCTCCTGTCTGAAATCTCAAATCTCTAATTTCCAATCTCGTCCGGTCCTCGGCCCTCTGTCCTCATTCGTCCGTCACTTCCCGCCGTCAGGTTAGGACCTTTGCGTTCATTGCATCGCTGACACGCCCAGGCCAGATTCTCCAACTCCGTGGCGCCACCGTGCTGCCCCGCCACGACGCCAGCGTCAGCCCCAGTCGCGCCCTCGCTCCGTAGTGGCTCGCCTGCGAGTTGAGAGTCCTGCCGTCAACAGCAACCATGGTTCCGCCTTCGGACTACTCGACCACGACCCTGCGACTACCCCGTCGTTACTCTGTGAGAGTTTGGAGGCGGAGGTCGGAATCGGTGGCCTTAAGCGTCGTTTGCGGGACAAATTTACCCATTTTCATTGGCTACACAAGCTCAACACCGGCACAACCCAAGCCAGCACCGCGCGCACACTGTTGCTGACGTTTTTGCTGACAGTGCGCGGGGCGATCAAAGTCGCGTTCAAAGGGCGAAAAGAATCGAACCTTCGCGCTTTTCCAAGGGATCGTTCATTCTCCCCTGATGCCAATTCCCGAGACAACTTCTGCCGAGGCCTTCGAACGGTATGTGGCGGGAATTGTTTGCGGGCTTGTCGCGGCAAAGCCTGGCACGACATTAAGGCCTGGATCATCGCCCCGCCGCGTGAAGTTGACTTGGTGCCGTTGCCTTGCAGTCAGCGAACCGTTCCTCGCGCGGTCCGTTACCCGACCAGTCGAGCCATAATGGCTGCGAACGATGCCAGAATCACGGCGCATTAGACTGAATCTCCTGGAACAACCACGCGCGGGCGTAGGACCACCACCGTTTGGCGGTGGATTCGGAGATGCCGAGGACTTCGGCGGCTTCACCGATTTTCAGGCCGACGAAGTAGCGGAGCTTCACCAACTCGGCTTGCTGCGGTTCAAGCGCGGCGAAACGGTCGAGGGCGTCGCTGAGCGCGAGCAGTTGATCGTCGGGCGCGGGACTGGCGATTTCGAGTTCATCCGCGTCGAGGTGCGGGGCCCCGGAGCCACGGCGCTGCGTGTGTTTGCGGCGGGCGCGGGCGATGAGGATGCGACGCATCGCCTCTGCCGCCGCGCCAAAAAAGTGCGCGCGGTTTTGCCAGGATTGGGCCGGCGGAGCCACCAGCTTGAGCCATGCCTCGTGGACGAGCGCCGTGGGTTGGAGCGTGTGGCCGGCGGGTTCGCTTGCCATCTTGTGCGCGGCCATGCGGCGCAATTCATCATAGACGAGCGGCAGCAATTCCTCCGAAGACTTGGCATCGCCTTGCTCGATGGCAGTGAGGATGCGGGTGACTTCGCTCATATTACGGTTTGGACGCGGCGTCCTTCTTCGTAGGTTCGGCCTGATCGAACAACATCAGCGAGGTCTTGAGAAGCTAAATCACGAAGGTCGTCACTCTCGTTTGGCGAGCCAATCAGATACGTGAGGCAGCCAGGAGTTGATAAAATCGGCACTCGACCGGAACGCCAGGAATACGTTTTGGCCCCGGTTGCCTCCGCCAGGCGTTGAAGCTCAGACGCCGAATACGCGCGCAACTGCGACACGATCCCGTCCCACCAACAAGTCAGCGGGACCAGCGGCAACACATAGGTCCAGAGCAAACGCCGCCAGCGAAATGGCCGAATGAACGGAGTCACTGCCGCAACCAGAATGGGCGTCAGAAAGAATAACGACAGCAGGGTGCGCAAGCTGCGATCCGGGATTTCAAAAATGCCAATCGGCTGCCGTGCATGCACAGCGTCACGCAGCACGGCGAGGGCGGCGCTCGGAGCA
>JBBSDS010000218.1:0-9041 GCA_038240495.1 Chthoniobacterales bacterium
CTTGGTTGGGAAGCACCCAATAAGGCGTCTTCTTAAGAACCGACGGAAATTGCGCAGCGCTGTCTTCCGTGTTCTTGACTTCGAGCAGGCACAAGTATCCGCCTTCAGCTCTCGGAATCTTCGCGGTGAAACTTCCATCAGCTTCTGCCGCCATCGCCAACCCGACCCATTTTGAAGCGCTTGGTCTTTCCTTGAACCAGACCGTCACCGTTTTCACGTTCGCCGCCGGAGTCGGTCTGCACGTAAGCACAGGTGATCCATCGGCGTCCACCCCTTGCTTTACATCGTCAACCGTGACGTTGAATTCCTGCCCTTGTTCACCCGCTGTTAGAACGAGCGGATCTCCCTCAGATTGAGAGGATCGTTTCGCCCACATGGTGGCAACTGTGGCGTCCAATTCCCGAAGAGGAAGGATTTGGCTGCCCCATCTGTATTTGGATTGCCTGAGCAGTGGATCGTCGAGCGGGGCATACACGGAGTCACAGGCTTGCGACAGTTGCCCCCAGGCCAGGCGTGAACGACTGAGGTATTGCTGAGATAGATCATAGTCGCCGCGATTGCTTACCCGGAGGGCATGGTCCAGATACATCGTCCCCCATGTCCTCGCCGCATAATACTCGCCGAGATAACTTGCGGCCAGAATGTCGGTCTTCATAAGTCGCCATTCGTCGAGGGCACGCCCCTTCAGTCCTTTTACACTTGCCACGAATGCTCGCGTTTCCGCGGCGGCGGTTTTGAATAGTTGTGCCACATGAGCGGGCCCAATGCGTCCGTCCACCACGCCCGCGATCTTTTCTCGTACGAATTCGTCGATCCCAACAAAGGAGCGCGAATCCATGGGCGTATTGCGGGCGAACGAAAGAGCATCAATCGGTTCATGCTTTTCCGGATCGAAAGCCGCTGTCTGTGTTTCCGGAGACATATTGCGCTGGTCTGGTCCCGTGAAGCGATAAGACAAAGCCAAAGGGACGACCGTCCCGCTTTTTTGCAGCGCTTGATAGATCGACTCGCCTTGCCCGCCGAAATGCTCCGTGTAACGTGCGACGATGGTGTGAGTCGGAAGGTCCGGATTGTAAGCAAGGCGTCCCCAGGTGAAATACCAAGGCCAATGCTTTTCCCAAATGTATGTATAGACCCTCTTATCCTCCGGACTGTCGTAGTAGGCGGCAGCGGTGCTCCTGGAGTACGCGTGCTGGGGTTCCAGCGTAAATCCGTCTGCACCTCCAAGCTCAAACGATCGAATGGCACGGCGCACGAAATCGGTTTGCGCCCACGTCCAATAACGATGGGTGCCATTCGCACGCACCTGCCAGACGACGCGATAGTGAGCTTCGGGTCGAATAAAGCCCTGATAACCATACCGGCTGTGGGCCGCTCCGAGGATTCCCTGGTAAGGCAGGCCAAGATGTTCTCCATTGTATTTCACTTCGACATCCAAGGCCCCACCCAAGGCATCGGCTACGCTTTCCATTTCTTCCGGCGTTGTTATCCAACTGCGGGTGTAAAGACGCAGGTCATGCCGACCGGCGCCGAGTGTCGCTTGAACATACGTTTCCCTATAAAAGGAAAGTTCTTCTCCACTTTCTCCCACGCGAAAACCCAAACGCTTGAGTTCTGGAAGCTGCTTTTGCAGTGCGGCAACGGCCTTTCTCGTGTAATCGACCAACTGATCGTGCGAAAGACCGTGGACCTGTGCTGCATAGTTCATCAAGCCCACGGCGACGCCTCGCTTCTTACCGTAGCGAATCAGATGGCGCAAACCGGATAGATTCTTTTCCTGGGCGCGGCGTCCACCCACACTTTTATAGTCGGGAACGGATACGAGCGTCGGTAAGAGGTTGAAGAAGCGAGTGGTAGACAGGTTGTAGCCGCCATGGAGATCCAATGTGTTGAAGCGATTCGCAGCCAACATATCGATATACCGCTCCCACATGCCGATATCTTCAAAGAGCAAAGGCGTGTGCGGAAGATGAAGACGTTCTACCCAGCGCTCAAGTGGGGTCGGTTCGTCGTGAAGAAACGAATTGTCAGCGCGGACTTTGATGAATGGGCTTTGTTGGGTGGGTGTTAGGTGGGTAACAAGTTCATTCCACGATCCGTGGGTGTGGCTATTGGCGATTTGTTCAGCGAGTTCGAGCACACCGTACATTTCTCCCATGCTGTCGCTGCCGCTGATGAGGACGTGAGTTCCTTCGATGGATATTGAGAAACTTTCGCTGGCCGGTCCGAGGTGCTTTCGCTCCACCACGATGTCCTGTTCGCTATCGGGTATTTCCGCGTCGCGCAGCGCCCGCGCCAGTTTTTCGACAGCCCAATTAACACAGACTTG
The DNA here is from genome assembly GCA_038240495.1 of Chthoniobacterales bacterium. Taxonomy (GTDB): domain Bacteria; phylum Verrucomicrobiota; class Verrucomicrobiia; order Chthoniobacterales; family Chthoniobacteraceae; genus Chthoniobacter. Next base: position 2,330 of record JBBSDS010000218.1, read on the forward strand.
CTGGCGAGCGAGGATTTGGACCGTCGCTTTGCCGGAAAATGGGAAGCCGAGCGCGCAGGCGATCATGAAGACCCAGGCGGGAGGATACCGGAACGGTCTGTAAGACGACGCGGTGAATGGGTTCAGGAAAGGCAATCGCACCACGGTGCTCTTTGAAGCTGACGACATCATCAGCTGCCGTGTGGGCGTTCCGGCGGAGCGATATGGAAAGGTGAAAAGCCTTTCTCCACGGCACGTGCCCAGATCAGGGTAACACCTGTGGCGGGCGTAGTTAGACTCAGGGTGTGAGTGCCGGCAGTCAGCCAACGCACGCCATCCAGCGGTTGCCCGTCAAGAGTTCCAGCCGCCGAACCCTGTTTCGTGAGGATGCTATAGCGTTCGGGGATTGTAACTTCAAAGGAGACGACGCCGTCGGGGGCTGCTGGCAACTCCTTGCCGAGCACGGCGAAATTTCCGACTGAAACGTAGTTCGTCTGGATGAAATCCAGGGAGCGTTTCGTCATGCGGACAACTGAGGCTTTGACGACCGCGGTGCGCGTCTCAATAAGGCGCTCCGGTAGGTCGTCTTTCATTAGCCCAGCCTCGAGACGCCGGCGGGTGAGGCTTTCCAGGGCGTAGTAATAGGGCCGCGGGCGAAAGATGAGCTCGCCTTTGGGATCCATGACATACTCGCCGCGTTCCGTAAGTCGCAGGGTTTCGGCGATCGTGGCTATCAGGCGTGTGCTGCCGGTGCCGAAAGGTGAAGCATGGTTCAGTAACCAAACCGATTCGCCGGCGCAGAGTAGCAGAAAAAGCGAAATCGAAAGCCTCGGCCCCCAGCGGACGGCCGACCTTTCGACCATCAGTCCATACCCCGTGAACATCAGCGCGAGGAGGGGAAGCCACGGCACGTAATCCTGGTCCGTAATCATCCTCCAAAATCCGTGCAGCACCGGATAAAACAGGCCGGTGCAGAGGATGAGGAAAACTTTCCGTGCGGCGTGGTGTGGTGCGGTTGCGAAGAGCGGGCGCGTGGCCGCCGCGAGAGCGAGAGCAGGAAGAAGCGTAAGCCATCCCCAAGAGGCGAGGCGTCGCAGAACGCGCGCCGGAGTATGTTGTCCAGGAAGTGTATTGTGGGTGACGACGCAGTAGTAGAGCGGTCCGAGCGCACCCTTGATTGCGAAGAAGCCGACGAGCAAAAGCGGGATGAGCAGCAACCCGCCGAGCGCCGCGGCAACCGAGGACCAGATTTCCACATGATTTCGGCGTGAGTCGGTGCTCCGCGGGACGAAGCACTGCCAGGTGATCCACGTCATCACGCCGGAAGCGAGGAGCACGATCAAAAGCAGGGTCGTTTTCATCGACGTGGCAAAGGCCGCGCCGACGAGCAAGCCCGCGAAAAAAAGCCGCTTCTTGGTCAACTGGCCGCCGGTCAAGACGAGGAGCGAACCCAGCCAGAGCACCGTCCAGAGGACATCGGTGCGGTACTGGCCCATCATGAAAAAAAACCTCGGGTAGAAACCCAGCAGCAGCGCGGACCAGAGACCGGCGCGCGGCGAAAAGACATTCGCGCCGATGCGATACGTGCACCACAAGCTTCCGACAAAGAGCGGGATCATGGCCAGACGCATCGGCAGGACGATGTCGGGCCGCTCGCCGAGCAGGCGGAAGAGCGGCGCCGAGAGGAGGTGAAAGAGCGGGGTGTGATTGTCGAAGACATCCCGGTAAAGGAGCAGGCCCGTGGCCCATGCCCAGACGACGTGGAGATGCTGCGGTTCGTCGGAATTCCACGGCAGGCTGTGGGCGTAGAACCAGCGCAGCACGAGAAGCACGGCCGCAGCGATGCCCGCAATGACCCACTCGAAGCGGGAAACCGTCCCGCCCCAGTTGACCGCTCCTCCGGTCGCGTCGGCGCGTGGGTGCGCGGCGGGCTTCGCGCTGAGAAATGTGGTGGCGATCATCGCGATGATGGATTCACTGCGAGTTACATCTTTGTCGTTGGCGGACCCATATTCTCTCGCGAGTTGGAGGTTTCTGGAAGCGCAATCATCGACCGGGAAGCTGACCGTCACTTGAGCGCCGCGCGTGGGAAGGTCTCCGCTTGCTTGAGGATCGTAGCGATCCGTTCCATGAGCACGGGCAAGTCCAATGGCTTTTCCATCAACTCCAGGCCGGCCGCCCGCGCCGCGTGATCCTGATCCGCCCGCGCGGTGATGATGATGATCGGCAGACGCGGCGCGATGCGCCGAAGATTCGCGATCGTCCCCCAACCGTTCTGCACCGGCATGTTCATATCGACCAGCACGAGGTCCGCGGGTGACTGTTCGAGATGCTGCGCAGCCTCGCGCCCGTCGCAGGCGACGCGCACGTTGTAGCCTTCCGAAAGCAGCACGGAGCGCAGACCTGCACGCACGGCTTCATCATCGTCCACGACGAGAATATTCATCCGCGCTCCGCCTTTCCATGTGTCGCTGTCGTGGGCGTGAACGGGTTCAGCCCGAGATTCGTAAACAGTCCGGCGCGCCGTCCGCTCGCGCTCGGGTCAATGCCTGGTTCGCTGGCGTGAAACTGCGCGCGCGACCGTTCGAGTTCAGGTTTCGCTTTTTTTGACTCGGCGAATAAGTGAAAGACAACGAGGAAGAATTTCTTCATGACGCGGGTTCGGTTCCTGAGGATGCGTTTCGTGAAACAGGCATGCAGAAATGGTCGGCTCGCCCCATTAGCTCGCGCCGTGCCAGCGATTCGTGGTCATTGGCAAAGCGCTGATCGAGAGTGGCTTGAGTAGATTGAACAGTTCGCCGCTTGCCGCCGATGTGGGCAGCCACTTACCTTGATGTGATCAGTGGCTGACCACTCCATGACCCGCTCCGCGAAGCTGCGCCTTGCCCTCCTCGGTGGCGCGTTGCTCCTTCTCACCGTCCTCATCGCCGGGGCCGCGTGGCTCGCTGCGCGGGAGTTCGGCGCGCTGCACCGCGAGTTCGACAAGGTGCAACGCGAGAGCTTTCGGATTGCCGACCAACTCGTCTCGTCGGTGGCGCGTCTCAACTCCCGTTTGCTCGCGTTTGAAGCCTCGGGCGAAGGTCATGCGCGAGTGGAATTTGAACGCGCCAGCCGCGCACTCGATGCCTGGATCGATGCCCAATACGTGCACCTGCAAACGCCGGAGGAGCGCGTCCTCCTGGATCGCATCAATGCGGAGTACGACGTGTATCTCGCGGAAGCCCGCAAATTGATCACGACCCGGACCCCGGATGAAAGCGACGCCGAAGCCGACCGGCGGCTCACGAGCGTCGAAGTCGCCGCGCAGAGCCTGATGCAACTCGGCGGGCAACTCGGCGATGCGCACCGCGCGGCGCTCGGGCAGTTGGTGACTTCGTTTGAACGCGGACTCAACCTTCTCAAGGCGCTGATCATCGGCGCGCTCGCGCTGCTCGTCGTCTTCGGCGCGCTGGGCTTGCGCGCGCTTTACCGCGAACTCGTCGCCCCATTGCGGACCCAACTCGTCGAGAGCCGCGCCCTGCTCGAACGGCAGGAAAAACTCGCCTCTCTCGGCGTCCTGGCCGCCGGCGTGGCGCACGAAATTCGGAACCCACTGACCGCGATCAAGGCGCGGCTCTTCACCCAGCAGAAGAGCCTGGATAAAGGATCGCCGGCTTTCGGCGACTCGGAGTTGATCGGCAAGGAAATCGCGCGTCTGGAGCGCATCGTCCGGGACGTCCTGACCTTCGCCAGCCCGAACGAGCCGGAATGGGGCGCGGTGTCCGTCAGCAAATTGCTCGGCGAAATGCGCGAACTGCTGGCGCCGGAATTGGTCAGAAAGGAGATTGTGCTCGATCTCGAACCGGGCGCGGATTTCACCCTTCGAGCCGATGCCCAACAACTCAAACAAGTCCTGATCAATCTTGTGCAGAACGCCGCGGAAAGCATCGGCGAACGCGGACGGGTCACGCTCCGGACGCGCGCCGACCGGCTGGTGCTCGATGGATTGGCGCAGGAGGTCGTGATCCTCGAAGTCGCCGACACCGGCAGCGGTATTCCCGCGGAAGTGCAGAAGCGACTGTTCGATCCTTTTTACACCACGAAGCCGGCCGGCACCGGCCTCGGCCTTTCCATCGCCATGCGGATTCTGGAGAAGCATCGCGGCACGCTCCAGTTTCAGACCGAAGCCGGCCGCGGGACGACTTTCGGTCTGGTCCTGCCGCGCAATTCCTCACGATGAAACGCCACCTCCTGCTCGTCGAAGACGACGCCAATATCGCCGCCGCGTTGCGCAATGTCCTCGAGGCCGAAGGCTACGCCGTAGCGCACGCCGACCGCGGCGAACGGGGATTGGAAATGGCGATCGGCGGGCGATGTGACGTGGTGCTCACCGATTTGAAGATGCCGGGACTGACCGGTCTCGAACTCGTCGAACGGCTGCACGCCGCGCGCCCGCAGCTCCCGATCATTTTGATGACGGCGCACGGCACTTCCGAGACGGCGATTGCAGCGACAAAAAACGGCGCGTACGATTATCTTCTCAAACCTTTCGAGATGGAGGAATTGCTCGGCGTGCTCGACAAGGCCATCGCGAGCAGCCGGCTCGCGGCGCAGCCGGTATCGATGGGCGACGCTGCGACCGAGCGCGATGCGATCATCGGCCAGAGCCGAGCGATGCGGGAAATCTACAAGGAAATCGGCCGCATCGCCGCCAAGCCTGTGACTGTCTTGATCCGCGGTGCCACCGGCACCGGCAAGGAGCTGATTGCGCGCGCCATTTATCAACACAGCGAGCGGGCGGGCAGGCCCTTCATCGCGGTCAATTGCACGGCCATTCCCGAGAACCTGCTCGAGAGCGAACTCTTCGGCCACGAGAAGGGCGCATTCACCGGCGCGGAAGCGCGGCGCATCGGGCGCTTCGAGCAGGCGCACACGGGCACGATTTTGCTCGATGAAATCGGCGACATGCCGCTGCCCGCGCAGGTGAAGTTGCTGCGCTTTCTCCAGGAGCGGACAATCCAGCGCGTGGGCGGTCGGGACACGATTCCGATCGACGTGCGCGTCCTCGCCGCGACGCATCGGGATTTGGAAGCAGCCATCGCGGCTCAGCAATTTCGCGAAGATCTTTTTTACCGGTTGAATGTCGTCACGATCACCGTGCCGCCGCTGCGCCAGCGCGCCGACGATGTGCCGGCTCTCGTCCATTATTTTCTCCGCCGCTTCGGTGCGGAGTTTGAGTTGGGTGAAGTGTCCATCCAGCCCGAGGCATTGAGCTTTCTTGCGGAGCAGCCGTGGCCGGGAAATGTCCGGGAGTTGGAAAACGCCGTGCGCAAAGCCCTGCTTTCCGCGCGCGGTTACAGCGTCGGTCTCGTCGAAGTCCGCGCGGCCTGCGCCGCCGCGCATCTTTCGCCGGCGGTGCCGCAGCCGTTGGCGCAATCCATCGCCGAACTGCTTGGCGCGGCGAGCCGTGGGGAGATCGAAAATGTGCACGCGACCGTGCTCGCCGACGCCGAGCGCGAGCTCCTCGCGCAAGCGATCAAGCTGGCTGAAGGCAACCAAGCCAAAGCCGCCCGCTGGCTGGGTATTTCGCGGCTTACGCTTCGCGAAAAACTTACGGCCTACGGATTGCATCCCGCGCAAGGAAGCGCTCCGGATTCGACGACGTGATCACGATGGTTACTTCTCTCGGCCACAGATCCCGACCCTTGAAACCACGATGAAAAACCAACTTCTTCTTCTCGCCGCGGCACTGCTCTTCGGTGCTGGCCGGGCCAGCTCCGCCGCCCCGGCGGGGCCGCCCAGCCAGGCCTTCGACCTGCGCGGGTGGAAGCTCCAAATCCCTGGTCCGCTGGAGGTCAAAGACCTGCAGAACTATTCTTCCGGCTATTTCTTCCTCACCGGCAGCCGCGAGATGTGCTTCGCCCTCGATGCGGCGGAAAAGGGCGCCACGCCGAACACGAAATACGTCCGCTCCGAGTTGCGCCATCTTCCGGAGTGGACCGCCGATGGCACCCACATGCTCACCGGCGAAGTCCGCGTCGTCTCCGCCCTCCAGCCGAACAAAATCACGGTCTTGCAAATTCACGGCATCACCCCCGAGGGTGACAACGCGCCACCGCTCCTGCGCATTGCCTTTAAAGACGGCGATCTATTCGCTGAACTAAAGCCGGATAACTCAGGAGTAGAGACCGACTCCATCCTGCTCAAGCGAGGTGTTAAGTCGAGCTATGTCAGGGTCGCCATCGTCGTCAAAAGCGGCAAACTCCATGTAACTGTGGACGGCATGGAGAAGCTGGTGCGCGACCTCTCGTATTGGAAGTTCAGTAACTACTTCAAGGCCGGTTGCTACCCGCAGGCCACGCAAGGCACCGTCCAAGTCTTCTTCCGCAAGCTCACCGTTCAGTAGAAGTTCCCATATTGTAACTGCAGAGCGGGGGATCGATTGGCGGGTGCTAAGAGGGTGTATAGAAATTCGATAGTGTGTCAGTTTGAAAAGGCGAGTCATCCTGAGCGGAGCGGATGCTGAGAGGTGGGCGGAGTGCCGTCGAAGGATCCCGCGCATTCACGGATCGTGTCGCCCAGGATCGCCGGGATCCTTCGACTCCGTTCCGTGCCACCTTCGCCCGCACGGAACTCCGCTCAGGATGACACGCGTTTTGAAAGCAAATGATACACGACCAGAAATTCCGCGCACCCTGTTGCCGCAGGCCACCCTTCCAAACGTCATCCTGAGCTTGCCGAAGGATCTTGCATA
>JBBSDS010000219.1:0-8981 GCA_038240495.1 Chthoniobacterales bacterium
GATCGAAGCGTTTCCGCCATTGCAGCCGAAGCCCGGCACAGTGCGAGGCTCGCCCATCGATGGCATCCTCGTGACGAACGCCGATCTGGATCACACGCTCGGAATTTTTGCCGTGCGGGAAGGTGGCACGGTGCGCGCGCATGCCTCGCCATCCGTGCAACAATCGCTCACGCAGGAACTCAACCTCGGAGAAGTGATGAGCGCGTTTTGTGGCATCGTTTGGATCTCGCCTCCGCCGGATTTCGAGCCGCTCCGCCGCACAGATGGTTCAGCGAGCGGGCTGTTCTATCGCGCGATCCCGTTGAGTGGAAAGACTCCGCGTTTTGCCAGGTCGAACGACTGTGGCGAAGGTCACGTGCTCGCCTACGAATTGCTCGACGAGCGGACAGGCGGTCACCTGCTCTTTGCGCCCGATGTCGCCGAACTGAGCGCTGCACTCGAAGCGGTTTTGGAGCGCGCGGACGTCGTGCTCTTCGATGGAACGTTCTGGTCGCAGACGGAGCTGATCGATCTCGGTGCAAGCCAGCGATCGGCGAACGAAATGGGGCATTTGCCCGTGTCCGAAAGCCTGCCACTGCTGGCGAAGCGCTCGGGACAGCGCCGCATCTATCTCCACATCAACAATACGAATCCCATGCTCGATCCCGACTCGCCGGAGCATGCGGCCGTGCGAGCCGCGGGGATCGGTGTGGCCGAGGATGGATGGGAGTTTGAGCTATGAAAGCCGAGCCGCCGCTCCCCTGGGATCGAGAGACGTTTCTCGCACAGTTGCGCGAGGTCGGCGCGCGCGCCTACCACGACAAACATCCATTGCACACCGCGATGAACGAAGGTCGTTTGTCGCGCGAGGCGATCCGCGCATGGGTGGCAAATCGCTTCTGCTACCAGCGCCATATTCCGCAAAAAGACGCGGCCATTCTCGCCAACTGCCCGCTCCGCGAAGTGCGCCGCATCTGGTTGCATCGGATCACCGATCACGATGGCGACGACACCCGACCCGGCGGCATCGAAGCGTGGTTGCGGCTCGGCGAAGCGTGCGGACTCGCGCGCGATGAACTGCTCGATGGCCGCCACGAAGTTCCCGGCGTGCGCTTCGCCGTGGATGCTTATGTGAACTTCGCGCGCACGCAGCCGTGGCCCATCGCCGTCGCGTCATCGCTCACCGAACTCTTCGCGCCCGATCTCATGGCGCAGCGGCTCGCGGCATTCGAGAGGCACTATACGTGGATTGCGCCGACGGGCTTCGACTACTTCCGCCAGCGACTCACGCAAGCTCGCACCGATTCCGCGCAAGCGCTGGAGTTGACGCTCATCCATTGCGCGAGCCGCGAGTCGCAGGAGGCTGCGGTGGCGGCGCTGAGTTTCAAATGCGACGTGCTCTGGTCGATGCTCGACGCCATCGCGCAGCACCTTCGCGACGCACAAATCGCGACGCCATGAGCGCGCGCTCGCTGACTTCCGTACCGACGCTGGCCGCGCGTGTCCGTTTGCAAATCGATCGCGTGACCGGCAAGCCCGTGCTGCTCTACCCGGAAGGCGTGCTCGAGCTGAATGAAACCGCGGGCGAAGTCCTGAAGCTGTGCGACGGCCAGCGGACTGTCGCGAAGATCATCGCCGCGCTGGCCGCAGAATTTGAAGCGACGGGCGACGAACTCACCACCGACGTGCTCGCCTGTCTCGCGGAATTGCGCGGACGCAATCTCGTGACCACATGAGCCATCGTCCGTACGGCCTGCTTGCGGAACTCACGCACCGATGTCCGCTGCACTGTCCGTATTGCTCGAATCCGACGCAACTCTCCGCACGAGAGTCCGAACTCGGCACCGCCGAATGGCAGCGTGTGCTCCACGAAGCGGCGGAGCTTGGGGTGTTGCAGGCTGGCTTCTCCGGCGGCGAACCGCTCATTCGCGACGATCTTGCGGAACTCGTCCGTGCGGCGCGCGGCGCGGGTCTTTACACGAACCTCATCACCAGCGCGCTCGGCCTCACGCCGGCCCGCATTCGTGAACTGCGTGAGGCCGGTCTCGAGAGCGTGCAAATCAGTCTGCAAGCGGATGAGCCGTCGCTTGCCGATCGCATCGCCGGCGCGAAGGCGCATGCGCAGAAGCTCGAAGCGGCGCGCCTTGTCCGCGAGAGCGGCCTCGCCTTGAGTCTAAATTTCGTGCTCCACCGTCTGAACATCGCACGGCTCGAATCGATGATCTCCCTGGCCGAAGAACTCGGCGCCGAGCGCGTGGAACTCGCGCAGACGCAATGGTACGGCTGGGCCTTTCTCAACCGCGAAACGCTGATGCCCACACGGGCGCAGATCACCGAGGCCGCTCGCATCGCTTCTGCCGCGAAGGCGCGTCTCGCCGGGCGGATGGAGATTTTCTATGTGCTGCCGGATTATTTCGGCGATCGCCCGAAACCCTGCCTGCACGGCTGGGGCCGGCGATTTCTCACCGTGAATCCCACCGGCGAGGTTCTGCCTTGTCCGACCGCCAGAGCGATCCCAGCACTGCGTTTCGAAAACGTGCGCGAGCGGCCTCTGCGCTGGATTTGGGACGAATCCGAAAGCTTCAACCGCTTTCGCGGAACCGAGTGGATGCCCGAGCCGTGCCAGAGCTGCGAACTGCGCGAAATCGATTTCGGCGGCTGCCGCTGCCAGGCCGCGCTGCTTACCGGCGACCCCGCCAGCACCGACCCCACATGTTCGCTCTCGCCGCATCACCACTTGATCGGCGAGGCGACCGCGGCAGCGGAAAAAGTCGCAACCGAAGCCCGCGACGGTTTCGTCCCGCGACGAAATCCTTCTGCCATCAACGAATAGGAACGTGCCCGGCAGGGATCAACCGACGATCTTTTCGTATGGGTGTCCCTCGTTCTGGTCGATGCGCTCGGGGCGGCCTTTGTTTTGGTAAATGAGTTTGGCGTGATCGACGCCGAGCAAATACAGGATCGTCGAGTGGAGATCGTGGACGTGCAGTTTGTCCTGCACGGCGTAGAGGCCGAGGTCGTCGGTCGCGCCGATAGTTTGGCCGCCCTTCACACCGCCGCCGGCCATCCACATGGTGAAGCCGTTCGGATTGTGGTCACGTCCGCCGCCCTGTTCGCTCATCGGTGTACGTCCAAATTCGCCGCCCCAGATGACGAGCGTCTCGTCGAGCAGACCGCGCGCTTTCAAATCGGCGAGCAGGCCGGCGATCGGCTTGTCCACAGCGCGGCAGAGCTTCGAGTGGTTTTCTTCCAGCTTCGCGTGCGAGTCCCATTTGCTGCCGGCGCCGCTGTAGAGCTGGACGAAGCGGACGCCGTTTTCGACGAGCCGCCGCGCGAGCAGGCAGTTGCGGCCATAGACCGCCGTCTCGGGCTGATCCATGCCGTAGAGCGTTTTCGTGGCCTCGGTTTCCTTGCTGAGATCGACGGCCTGCGGTGCTTCGGACTGCATCTTGTAAGCGAGCTCGTAAGCGCGGATGCGGGCGTCGAGTTCGGTGTTGTCGGTGCGCGTGGCGTCGTAGTTGCGGTTGAGCGTGGCGAGGAGGTCGAGCTTTTCGCGCTGGCGCTCGTCGGTCATGCCCTTGGGATTGTCGAGGTGCTTGATCGGCACGCCTTCGGAACTGAACTCGACGCCTTGATACACCGCCGGCATGAAGCCACTGCCCCAGTTGCGCACCCCATTCACGACGGTGCCTTCGCTGTCCTTGATGACGACGAAGCCGGGTAAGTTTTGGTTGACCGTGCCGAGGCCGTAGCTGACCCACGCGCCGAGCGACGGCCGTCCGCCAAAGATCGAGCCGGTGTTCATCTGGCAGACGCCGCCCGCGTGGTTGATGCCGTCGGAGACGCACGAGTTGATGACCGCGAGGTCGTCGGCGTGCTGCGCGACGTTTTCAAACCAGTCGGAAATCCACAGCCCGTTCTGGCCGGATTGCTTCCAGGTGCGCTTTGATCCGAGCAACGCCGCGCCGCTCTCGCCCATCGCGAGCACCGGCTCCTTAAAACTCGCGGGCAGTTTTTGTCCGGCGAGCTCGTTGAGCAGCGGCTTGCGATCGAAGGTGTCGAGATGGCTCGGCCCGCCTTCCATGAAGCAGAAGATCACGTTCTTCGCGCGGCCCTTGCGATTCGCGATCAATGCTTGCGCGGGATTAAACGCAGTCGGGGTAGCGAGAACACGCTCCCCCATGAGCGCGGAGAGCGCCACGGCGCCGAAGCCGCAGCCGGCCCGGCGGAGAAATTCGCGGCGTGAAGTGGGGTGGTCGAAATTATGGCAGGGCATGGCGGTGGGTTCTGTGGTCGGCGTTAGAAAAAAGAACTGTCATCCTGAGCGGAGCGCCATACGGGCGAAGGCGGGATGGCGCGGAGTCGAAGGATCTCTCGCATCCGTGGGCGGAGGCGGTGCGCGACCCATGCACGCGCTCCGCACCACCGTTGCCCGCAGAGATCAGAGGTTCCTCGACTCCGCTCCGCTCCGCTCGGAATGACATGTGGATTTTGCGAACGCCCATCATTGCAAATAGAGAAACTCATTCGCATTCAACAGCACGTGGCAAAGATCCGTAAGCGCGACCTTGCGCGGATCACCCGCCGTCGGCGCGGTCTCGGCACTGGCCCGGGTGAACTGGTCGCCGATCCCGACTTTTGCATTCCAAGTCACTAGCGCCGGCTTCTTCCATTTCGCCGCGTCGGGTGAAAGCGCGTCATCCGGCAGCAAGCCGACGACGACGCGCGCGGCTTCGATGCGGCCGTCCCATTGATGCTGCGGCGCGCGCTTGTTCCCGCCACCGATGACCAGACCGGAGACGCCTTTGCTCAAGCCGGTCCGCACGCGATGCGGCACCACGGACGTTTGCACGGGCGCGTCGGGATTGCCGGTCTGTTGCAGTTGAAAAGTGACCGTGTGCTCGCTGCACGAAACCTTCGCGACGACGTGATATTCCACGCCGAGTTCCGGCCGCAGATTCGAGGCAATCGGCTCGTAGGCGATGTTGCGGTTCTCGTCTTCGCCGACGAGTTGGATGATGAAATTTCGCGGCTTGAAGCGCGACTTCTCGCCGGTGATGCCGAGGCTCCAGCCGAACGCTTCGACGTTGTCTTTCCCGTTGTTCCAGCGCGACGCGATGGTGCGCACGGCGGCGTTCACATCCACGCTGTCGAGTTCGACCACAGCCTCGACGGTAAACTCGTCGCCTTCCTCCTCCTTCGTATTGGCGATGAGTCGCTCTTGCGGCGTGCTGTCTTTGAATTGGCTCGCCCCCTCCCGCGCCTCTGATCCTCCCGCTCCAGGCGGCGCGTCGCTGCGCGACAGGGCCGCCTCTCCACCACCATGCACGCGCTTCTCGATGAAGCTCGCCGCGGCCTCGATTTCTTTCGCCGTCGGCGGACGACCGAGTGCGTATTGCCACGCTTCCTCGACGGACGACACGCGCGCCGCGAGCTTCTGCGCACGGGTCAGCGTCCAGTCGCCGTTGAGCATCAGCAGCGCTTGCGTCGGCGTCGTGGTGCTCTGCCGCTCGCTCGTGCTGGCGAAGCCGGCGGGCGCGTCGAGCGCGCGCAAGATTTCGTTCTGGCTGTTGCGTTTTTTGATTGTGTAGATCGAGCGTCGCGTGCCGTTGGCGTCGGTGGAAGGGCCGCCTTCCTTGAGGTCGAGCTCGCCGCTCGCGGAGAGCATCGCGTCGCGTGCCTGCTCGGCGTCGAGGCGGCGCGGATTGAAGCGCCACAGGTACTTGTTCGCCGGGTCGATCTTCGCCGCGAGTTCCGGCACGGCGCGATGCGCAGTCTGCCGGAACGTCGCGGAGAGCAGGATTTCGCGTTGCAATTTCTTCAAGCTCCAGCCGCTCGCGATGAACTTTTGCGTGAGGTAGTCGAGCAGCTCGGGATTTGACGGATCCTCGCCGAGTTTCCCAAAATCATTCGGCGTCGGGCAGAGGCCGCGACCGAAGAGATAGTGCCACACACGATTCGTGATGACGCGCGTCGAGAGCTGATTGTCCGGCCGAGTGATCCACGCCGCGAGCGCGCTGCGGCGGCCGGTCGAGTTTCCGATCGGGTCGATCTGCGGATCGCCCGGCGCGAGCAGCGTGAGAAAGCCGGGGGTGATGTCCGCCTCGCCTTTGCGCGTTTTCAAAACATTCGGCGGACCTTTCGACATCGCGTCAGTCGCGATGAACGCATCGAGCAGCGGCTGCGGCTTGATGTCGTCGAACTTCTTCAGCTCCTCGACAAGCTCCTGGTAGCGCTTCTTTTCCTCGTCTTTCTTGAGCGCCTTCGTCGGCTCGAAACGCTCGCGCTCATACTCCATCTGGCGCTCGCAGAAGTAGCCAAACTGCCAGTCCTGCGGCTCGCGCTTCTCGGGCTTTTTGTCCACCATCGCGCGGATGTCGGGCGTGAATTTTTCCCACGCCTTGCGGATGTTTTTCTGGATCATCGGTTCGATCATCGCATCGATCTGCGCGCGGATGTCCTTCGTCGCTTCCTCCCATTTCGCCTGCTGCTCGGCGAAGCGCGCCTTCTCCTCGTCGGTCGCGAGCTTCATCCCGTCGCGCCAGCGCACGGGTGCAAAGAATGCGCGCAGCCGGTAGTAATCTTTCTGCAAAATGGGATCGAACTTGTGATCGTGGCAGCGTGCGCAGCCGTAGCTGAGGCCGAGGAAGACCTCGCCAGCATTGTCGGTCAGGTCGGTGAGGATCACTTCGTACTGCCCGCGGGCGTCGCGCTGATTGTATTCGTAGATCGGGTTGCGCAGATACGACGTGGCCACGAGCACGCCCGGATTCTTCTGGTCGATCTCATCGCCCGCGAGCTGCTCGCGCACAAACTGATCGTACGGCTTGTCCGCATTCAGACTCTTGATGACGTAATCGCGATATGCCCACGCCGCCGGGCGCGCGGCATCCTGATTGTAGCCGTCGCTTTCCGCATAGCGCACGAGGTCGAGCCAGTGCTGCGCCCAGCGCTCGCCGTAGCGCGGACTCGCGAGCAGCTCATCGACGAGCTTTTCGTAAGCTTGCGGATCGGTGCTGTTCACGAATGCATCCGCCTGCGCCTTCGTCGGCGGCAGGCCGTGGAGCGTGAAGTAGAGCCGTCGTACGAGCTCGTGGGGATCGGCCTCCGGTGCTGGCGTGAGCTTCAGATCCGCGTGTTTCTTCGCGATGAATTTGTCGATGTCGTTGCGCACCCAGTCGCTCTTCACGTCCGGCGGCACCGGCTTGGTCAGCGGCTGAAAGCACCACCATTTGTGCTGCGCATCGGTGAAGCCAAACTCGTCCACATGCGCGACGTTCTTGTCGTTCGCCGGCCACGGTGCGCCGAGCTTCACCCACTTTTCGAGCACCGCGATTTCCTTGTCGGGCAGCTTGTCCTTCGGCGGCATCTCGAAGTCCGGGTCCTTGTAGCGGATGCCCTGGATGATCAGCGATTTGTCCGGATCGCCCCGCACCACTGCCGGTCCGGAGTCGCCGCCTTTGGTCATGAAGTCGATGTGATCGAGTCGCAGACTGCCCTTCTTCTTTTTCTCGCCGTGGCAGTCGAAGCACCGATTCGACAGCACTGGCCGCACTTCGTTCTCGAAAAACTTCATCGCCTCGCGTTGTGCGTCGGTTTCCTCGGCGAAGGAGGGAAGGGCGGCGGCAAAAATAAGCAGGAGGGAGAGCTGTTTCATAGCGGTGTAGAGGCGGCTCTGTCCGAAGGACGTGCCGCCTGTGGCTTTCATTGATGCGCTTCGCGGAGGAGATGGAGGCGGCACGTCGCTTCGCAACAGAGCCGCCTCTACACGGGTTGGATTCATTTTAGACGCAGTGTCGGCGGGCGGGCAGTGGGATGTTCCTTCGAGGCGAAGGCGTGGGCGAGTCCATTCGGATCGGTCTCGCCTGTCTCGCGGACGATGAGGAAGCTGACAAGGCCATTGGTATCCTCGCGGATGAACTCCGCCAGCGTGTCGCCGCGCACGGTGAGTGGGCTGCCCGAGCCGCCGCGTGGAATCCAAAACTCCGCGAGCTTGCGCGCGGCGTTGAGATTCGGACCTTCGTCGGTGCAGCCCGGCAGCGAAGCCCAGCGCATTTCCTTTTCGTCCCACGCATCGAGCGACTCGTCGGTGAGGCCATAGACCGCGAATCGCGAATCCGGCACGAGCGCGGAGAAGCCGAAACCGCTCGGCTTCGGATCGAGCACGATCTGCGCTTCGGTGATCTTCGCCGTGGCGATCTGCGACACGTCGAAAGTCAGCACTCCGCGCCGCTCATTGTTCAAGCTGGGCGCGAGTTCGGAATGCTTCACGATGATCAATTGATGCGAACCCATCGGCGCGCCGTTGTCGCCGCGCCGTGCGTAGCCGTCCTTGCCGCGGCCAAAGGAAGTCGGGATCGCCGTCCAGCCGCCCGCTTCCTGCGCCTGCTGCCCGTGAGTCGGCTCCTGGCCGGCCGCCGTGTTGCCCGAGTTCACATTCATTCCCTTGCCTTCGGTCAGCCGCTTCACTTTGCCATCCGGCAGCCCGCCGATCTCGACTTCGCCCTTGAAGACGCGCACCTGCGAGTTGCCGACCGAACCCGCCGTCACGCCGAATTTCGTGCCGAGATCGACGACCTTCATGTCCGGAGTGTCGATCGTAAAACCATGCGCCGGCTCCGGCACTTCGGCAGTGAGCGAGCCTTCGATAAGCCGACAATGCATCGCGTCGAGAATTACGAGCTTCGTCGGCGCCTCCATCGTCACCGTCGCGCCGTTTTTGAACTTCAGCGTGGCGATGCCCTCGACCAGCGCGAGCGTGCCTGGACGGAGCTTCGAGTCCACCGACGTGGGCAAATCCGAGCCTTCCCATTTGCAATTCTCCGCCTGCACCAGCGTCGCCACCGGGCGACGAAACAACGCGTCTTTGCCAAAGGCCAGCGCGCTCACGACGAGCGTGATACAAGCCGCAATTGCCGCGGCCCACACCGCCACCGGCCAGCGCGCCGATCGGGAGGGCGGGGGGCCCCCCCCGGCCCAATCATCTTCCGTGTGATCAAGGC
>JBBSDS010000220.1:0-8955 GCA_038240495.1 Chthoniobacterales bacterium
CCTCCTTCGCGCCTTGGAGTGCCTCAGTTGCCTCTTGACCGACCTCCCGGAGCTTTTCCAGGCTTCAACGCTCTTTTCCACCACAGCCAGCCTGACGCTTTCCTACTAACTCAAAACTTACTTATTCGACACCCACGTTAGGCGTTGCGGCCATTGCGGAGATAGTCGGCATACTCGTCTTGGATGACGGCTTCGTTGACGTAGCGGGCGCGGGGTGCGGAATAAGAACTCTCCGCGAATGACAGAGCCTCGTCGAGAGTGGGGAATGAGTGCCGCACTGGCTCGTCGTCGGGAGAAACCTGCTCAAAGGAATAAACATCCAAGTAGTTCTCTGAGCCGTCGTCGAATACCTCGTAAAGCGTGAGCGTGAACCGGTCGTCAGTAGTGCGAAGCTCAAGCCAACGCAGAACGGCTGCATCGTTGAGCGTGGTTGGGCTGAGGAGCTGCTCGACATACCGACCTCGATGAAGGGCTGACTCGATGTTGGATTCGGTGAGATGACGCATCGAATTGGGTTTCTTTGGGTTTCCGTTCTCACGAGACGCGAGCAACGCCTAACATCTGGATTGAGCCGCAGGTTTGCGGCCTATACATCCGGGAGGAGTGCGGCATTGCGCATTGCAGACCGGGCGTTCTTCTCTGGCAAGCGGGAAGTTCGGAGTTGTCATAGGCCGCACGCCTGCGGCACAGCTACGGGATATGCCGCACGGTGTTCCTTCCCCTCCTCGCCTCGAAGATTCCTTTCGCCAGCTTGCCCGATTGCGCCATCTTTCCTACCGCACGGAGCAGACTTATTGGGATTGGATCAAGCGGTTCATCCTCATCCATCACAGGCAGCATCCTCGCGACATGGGTGCGGCCGAGGTAAGCGCTTTTCTCACCCATCTCGCGGTGAACCGTGCGGTCGCTGCTTCCACCCAGAATCAGGCGCTGAATGCGCTGATATTCCTGTATCGCGAGCTGCTGAAAATCGATCTCGGCAAGCTCGGGGAGGTGGGGCGTCCGCGGCTGTCACGCAAGATGCCGGTCGTCCTGTCGCGTGAGGAAGTGCAGCGTTTGTTGGACGCTTTGGAGGGCACTTTAGGTCTAATGGCGCGCCTGCTTTACGGGGCCGGTTTGCGACTGACGGAGTGTGTGCGGTTGCGGATCTAGGATGTGGATTTCGAGCGGCAATTGATCACCCTGCAAGAGACGAAAGGTGGACGCGGGCGCGTAACGATGCTGCCCGGGGCGCTCAGCGAACCCTTGCGAGCCCATGTGGAACGGGTGCGGTTGTTGTACGAAGCGGATCGTGCCGATGGGTTGCCAGGCGTGCAACTCCATAAGGCGCTTGGCGTGAAGTATCCCGGTGCGGCGAAATCGTGGCCTTGGTTTTGGGTCTTCCCGGCGCGTACCACCTCGCGCGATCCTATCACTGGTGTGGTCCGCCGCCATCATGTCATCGAAGATAATCTGCAACGGGCAGTGCGTAAGGCCGCATGGAAGGGTGGGATCGCCAAGCCGGTTGGGCCGCACGTTTTGCGGCACTGCTTTGCGACGCATCTCCTGGAAGCGGGTTATGATGTGCGTACGGTGCAGGATCTCCTCGGGCACAAGGATGTGGCGACGACGCAGATTTATCTCCATGTGCTGAACAAGCCCGGACTCGGAGTGCGCAGTCCTCTGGATTAACAATCACAAGGCCGAGGACAGTTTCGCACGCTGGCGCGTTTCGGATAAAAGGCCTCTACGCCGAGCGCAAACTCCTTGATCGGGCCGGAAGTTTTAATGCGAACTTTCGGCTTTTGCGTTTGGGGACAGGACGCCGCCGCTCATGGAAGGCGCGTGCCGCGCCAGTCGAAACCAACGGCATCGTTTTTGGGCAAGACAGCCGATCCGGATTCCACGGCGGCGACCGGTTTGCTCAAAATATTTAGCGCTTTTTTTCCGTCTCTCCGGTGCCGCGGTGGCGGCGGTAGGCGCGGACGATGGACTGGACTAGTTCGTGGCGGATGACGTCGCGGTCGGTGAAGTGGCAGAAGGTGATGCCTTCGGTGTGTTCGAGGGCTTGCATGGCTTCGATCAGGCCGGAACGCTTGTTCGTCGGCAGGTCGATCTGGGTGTGGTCGCCGGTGATGACGGCTTTCGACTCCATGCCGAGCCGGGTGAGGAACATGAACATCTGCTCGGTCGTGGTGTTCTGGGCTTCGTCGAGAACGACGAAGGCGTGATTGAGCGTCCGCCCGCGCATGTAGGCGAGGGGAGCGATTTCGATGACGCCGCGTTCCATGTAGCGCTGCACCTCCTCGGCATCGAGCATGTCGTGGAGCGCATCGTAGAGCGGGCGCAGATACGGCATGATCTTCTCTTTTAAGTCGCCGGGCAGAAAGCCGAGCGCTTCGCCGGCTTCGACGGCCGGGCGCGTGAGGATGATCCGCGTGACCTGCTCCCGCTTGAGCGCCGCGACAGCCATGGCCATGGCGAGGTAGGTCTTACCGGTGCCGGCGGGACCGATGCCGAAAATCATGTCGCTGGTTTGGATCGCTTGCAGGTAGGCGCGCTGGCCGGCGGTTTTTGGAACGATGGGCGGGCGCTTCGGCGACGTGACGATCTTGGTGTCGAGGAGTTCGTCGAGACTCAATTCGTCCGGCTCGGTGACGGCGCGGAGCGCAAAGAGAAATTCGTGCCGGTGGATCGCGACACCGCTTTGGCGGGCGTGGTCGAGTTGTGTGAAAATGCGCCGGACCTGCTCGCAGCGGTGTGGCTCGCCCTCGACGCGCAGCCAGCCGTCGCGGGTCGTGACGCGAACCTCGAGGGTCTTTTCCAGCGTCTTGAGCAAAGAAAGATCGTTCCCGTAGAGCGATTGCAAAACGCGCCCGCTCTCAAACTGCAGCGTTTGCGCGTCGGTCACAGACACAGGCTGACGGACGGGCTCATGCAGGCGCCTTCGCGCTAGCGAAAACCATAGGCGAGCGACCAGTAGGTCCGCTCGTCCGGCGACTTCTCGATCTCGACGATGAGGTAGTATGAGCCGGTTTTTTTCGGGACGACCCGCGCGGCGGCGAAGTGCGGTTTCTGCCAGGCTTCGACTTCCGCGAGATTGCCCGCGCTGTCATAGACGTGGATGGAAATCTTCGCCGCTTTCTGGTCGGTGCCCATCCAGAACCAGTATTCGTTGCCCTTGAAAAGCTGATGGACGATGGCCTTCGTCGATTTGACCGGCAGATCACCGCCCCAGTAGTCTTCGCGGACGGTGAAGCCTTCCTTGACGTAAGGATCGGCGGCTTCGAGCGCAAAAGAGAGCGCATCATCGATCGTCGCGAACGCCGGTCCGACGCCGAGGGTGAGGCTGAGCAAAACAAGAACGAGAGGAACGAAGCGTTTCACAAAAAGGGTTCGATGGTTTTACGGGGCCTTGGTGTTGATCGATTTGATGAGATCGGCAGTGATGGCGTTGATCGCCTTCACCGATTTTTCGGAAATATCAGCCCCTTCGGTCAGACCGATCAGCGGGCGGATTTCGAGCAGACCCTTCTGCACTTTCGTCACGATGGGGTTGGCTTTGTATTTCGGCTTCAGCCCGGCGAGCCGCTTTTCAAAATGATCGAGCAGGAGCGGTTGATGGAGCAGTTCCGCGCCGTCCTTGGAGTAGTTCTTGGAGACGACTGCGGTCAGCGCTTCAGTGCCGCGTAGCCAGCCACCGAGGCTCACGAGCTGGGAAAGCGCCTCGCTGTTCAGTGCGATCATCGCTTTTTTCACATCCTCGAGCGCGCCATCGAGTTCATGCCGGGTCGCCGCCCAATCCTTTTTTCCGGCGTCGTCGATGATACTGTTGCTGCGTTTGATGACTTCTTTTTCGACTCCGACGGCCTTGGCAAGATTGAGGACGCTCTTGCCGATTTGTTTGACCTGATTGGTGTCCTCAGCTTCGACAGCGATGAAGCCCTCGGCAATCGTAGCGCCGAGGATCAAGGCGATCTGCGGTTGCTCGCCGATGGGCTGGATGATCCCGTTGGCCGGCCGCTGCACGGCGGCCCAAGGCGGTTTCCCGAGCTTGTCGAGCACGCTGAAGATTTCGCTGGGCACCGGAACCACGACGTCGTCGATGAGTTTCGATTGCGCCGGGAACTGGCTGACATCGATCCGCTGCGGAGTTTCGGCAAAGACAGCAGGGGACAGAGCGACCAGCGCGAGGGTGAGAGCTTTCTTCATAGAGTGAGGAGACAATCCAACGGAATTTTAAGACTGAACCAAACGGTCGCAATAGCGAGCAACTTTCTTTTTGGCGTCAGGATTTGACGGTGCCCCAGCGGCGGTGGAGGAAGCGCTCCCACGGCGAGAAAAGGATTTTGTCCGCGAGCAGGCCGATGAGGACGATGACAAACATCACGCCGACCACCTGCGCCAGTGAGCCCTTGGTGCGTCCGGCATGCAGCATCTGGCCGAGGCCCATGTGGCCGGTCGCGGTGACGTAAATCTCCGCCGCCATGAGCGAACGCCAGGCGAAGGCCCATCCGAGTTTCACTCCGCCGACGATGCCGGGTAGCGCCGCGGGCACGATCACGCGGAACCATGTATGCAAGCCGCTCGAACCCATCGTCCGCGCTGCGCGTGTGTAGAGCGGGGGCACGTTGCGCACGCCACTATTCGTCGCCAGTGCCACGGGCCAGAGTGTGCCCATGACGACGACGAACAGCATCTCTATCTCGGAGTCTGGGAACCACAGCAGCGCCAGGGGCACCCAGCAGACACTCGGCAGTGTTTGAAACGCCAGCCCGAGCACACCCACCGTATCGTAGAGTGACTGGAAACGCGCGGTCAGCAGCCCGACGGGTATGCCGACCGCCACGCCGAACAAATATCCGAGCAGCAATCGCCGCGTCGTCATCACCAGCGCCGGCAACAGCGTCCCGTCGGAAATGCCGTCCGCAAGAAATCTCTCCACCGCCAGCGGAGACGGCTCGCCCGCGATGCCCCACTGCACGAGCAGGTACCAGCCGCCGATGAGCGCGACGAAAAAGGCGACGGTAATCAGCCCGCGTTTCATCGTCGCCCGCTCCCTTCTTTCGGCGGGCTGTGCACCTTGAGCGCAGCAGTGATCTCCATCGCGTACTTCGCCAAACTCGGACTGTTGATGTCGCGCGGGCGCGGCAGGTCGATCTTGAAATGCTCGCGGATGCGTCCCGGATGCGGCGAGAAAAGGACGACGCGATCCCCGAGGCACACGGCTTCGCGGACATTGTGCGTCACAAAGACGATCGTCTTTTTTCGCGCCGCCCAGATCTGCTGGAGATCGCCATAAAGCTGCTCGCGGGTCATCGCATCGAGCGCCGCAAAAGGTTCGTCCATGAGCAGCACGCGCGGATTCGGCGCGAGCGAGCGGGCCAGCGCCACGCGCTGCCGCATGCCGCCGGAAAGCTCGTGGATATTGGACCGCGTGTATTTTTCCAACCCCACGAGCTGGAGGTAAAAGCGGGCCACTTCGGTGCGTTCCTTGTTCGTGAGATTCGGCTTCAGCCGCAGGCCGAACATGACGTTGCCGAGCACGTCGAGCCACGGGAAGAGCGCCGCCTCCTGAAACATCACCATCCGGTCGCGCCCTGGTTCCGTGATCATTTTTCCATCGGACATCACTGCGCCCTGGTCGGGAAACTCGAGGCCCGCAATCATCGCGAGCAGCGTCGATTTTCCGCACCCGCTCTGACCGAGGAGGCAGACAAACTCGCCATCATCGACCTGCAGGCTCACATCGTCGAGCGCATGCGTCTCGACTACGCCCTGGCGAAACGTCTTCGACACGCCGTCAATCGACAACTTGACGGGCTTGATGACCCGCAGCTCTTCGTCAACGCGAGCCATCAGTGCGTGACGACCAGCCGCAAGGACAAAAACGATCCGATGAGGAAGATCGACGCGGCCAGGAGGTGATGAATTTTCATGGTCAACCGGAACTCTAGTAAATTGGTGGGGAATTGCTTTAGCTGGCTCCGGCCAAATGGCAACGTTTCTTTCCCGCCTGAAAATTCCGTCGCATTTCCGGCGAGCGGCTCAAGGCGCGGCTGGCAGCAATTGGACGCCATCCGCGACGACATGGCCATCTGTGCCGGTGTTCGTGAGCGTGATCGTGGTCCCTTTCCCGGCGGGCAGAGCGAACTTGCCGAGCGTCTGCTGTCCGCTTTTTTCCTGCTCATTGACCGAGACCACCGTGGTCTCGCCACCGGCAATGGCGATGGTCACGGGCGCGTTTTTTGCGCGGTTCGCATTCGGCGGGAAGTGCAGGATGATCTCGTAACGGCCGGCCTCGGGAATCTGTGGTGTCCAGACGATCTTGAGGGCGCCTTTGCCGGTGTTGCCATCGTGGATGTAACCCTCGCCGATGCGGGAGCTGCTGCTGATGCTGCCGTGCTGCCATTCGCCGGATTTTTCGGCCACCTCGTCGTCGAGCACGATCCCGTCGAGCTTTGGTTTCGGCAGCGCTGCGGCGCGGCTTGGGCCGGTCCATTCGAGAACTTGCTTATCCTCGATCAGCCGCGCTTTGAGTTTCTCGTAATCGACTTTCTGCACCGTGGTCTTCCCCTCGATGGCGAGAACGGCAGCCGTCGCCGAAGTCTGGCCCATGGCCATGAAAACGGGTTCCATGCGGATGCTGCCGTAGGCGATGTGGGTGGCGGCGAGGCACACGGGGACGAGGAGGTTTTCCGCCTGCTCCCCCTTCGGCACGATCGAGCGATAGGAGACCGGATACGGCCCGGCGACGCCGACTTGCACGTCGCCTTCGTTGCGCGCGAAACCGCCCTGGGCGAGGCGCTGGCAGTTGTGGCTGTCCATATTGTAGGCACCGAGCCCGATCGGGTCGTCGCACTTCCGCTGCCAGCGGCAGTCGGCCTCAGTCATCACGTAATCGGAGATCATGCGGCGCGCTTCGCGGACATACATTTGCGAGGGAAAGTGGCCAGTGGCGGCGAACTCGTCCTTCGCGAGACCCCAGTTATTCATCTCGTCGCGGAGGTGTTGCGGGACGCGCGAGCTGGTGGAGAGGAAGTAGAGGAAGCCCTTGATGTAGTCCTCGTGCTCGCGCCAGATCATTTCGCGGGTCGCGTAGTCGGCGTCGGGAAAGGCGTAGTTCGCGCCGATGAAATCGGTCGAGAAAGCGCCGTTGTTATTCGTGTCGGTTTTGTCGTTGGGCATCATGACCGGGTTCATGAGCGCGCCGACTTTGAGCGGCTTGCCTTCGGCTTCGTGCTTTTCGATGTGGCGGGCGAGCAGTTCGAATTTCTTTTCGTCGTAGCCGGCCGGCTTGATCTCAGCCCACGGGACACGGTTCGCTGCGGTGCGGGTCATGCACAGGCGGAAATTGTAAGCTTGCACACACTTGTCGCCGTCACCGGGTTGGCCGCCGTCGCCGGGTTGGATGAACGGCAGCAGGCCGCTCGCTGGATCGCCGGGCTTCACGTAGGGATCGACATCGAGCGTGAACTGGTGCGACGGCGTCTTCGCGCGCACGCCATTGATCGCCTCGCCGTAGGCCGCATTGGCCTCGCGCCCGACGTGGTAGCTCACGCCCGCCTTTGCCAAGAGATCGCCCTCGTAGCTGGCATCGATGAACATCTTCCCGCGATACACCCGCCCGCTCTCGCATGTGAATTCCACGATGCGCGCCCCATTCTTCTTCACGCTCGAGAGCTTCTCCCCGAGATGCACCGTCACGCCCGCGTCGGTGAGCCATTTTTTGTAAATGTCCATCGCCACATGCGGCTCAAAGGTCCACTTCGTCGGCTTGCCCGTTTTCTCGACAAGCGGATCTTTGCCGCGCTCCTGCCCGGAACTCAGCGCCGCGGATTTGTGCGGCTGCTCCCATGTCCACGCGTCCGGGTTTTCATAGTGCGCAGCGATCTGTTCGTAAAACTCGCGCGCGATTCCGCCGATGGCCGCTTTGTTGCCGATGTCCGTCGCGCCGAGGCCGCCAGTGGTCAGTCCGCCGAGGTGGTTCGTCCACTCGGCGATGACGACCGACTTGCCCATGCGCCGCGCCTGCACGGCCGCGGCGACGCCGCTCGAAGTGCCACCGAAGATGACGATGTCGGCTTCAACGACTTCGGCGTGGGTGGACGCGACGAGGAGAAGAGAAAGTGCGAGGGAGCGGGGGAACTTCATGCGTGGATCATGGAAAGACCGGGCCGAATGTCAGGCGCGAAAACACAGAAATAGGTCAGGCCATCGAACAAACTAATCGTTCACCACACTCGAGGCCATCTGGGCGTATTACTTTCCGCCCGTCGTCTTCTCGTAGATCGCAATCGTCGTGATGAAATCCACGGCACGTTGCAGGACCGCATCGCGGAGTGGTGGCTTTGGTTTTTCGCCTTTGGCCTTCTGCGCGGCGGCCAGCGCGTCGAGTTCAGGATTCGTTCCGGCGACCAGCGCGGCTTCATTCATACGCGGGCGCTCGCTCTCGAAGACAAACTCGCTCACGCCTTTTTCGAGTTCCTGCTTGAGGACGGCATCCGTCGTTTCCTGCGGCACATCGACGGCGACATCCGGTTTCACGCCGCCAGGAAAGACCGGCACACTTTCCGGCAGCGACACTTCGGCCACTGCCACGCGCAGCACCTTTCCGCTCGGAAACGGATATTCTGCAAACTCGACTGCCTCACCTTTCGTGCGCTGGCCGATGACGAGCGCGTTGACGTGCGCCCGCAGCGCGGCAGCGATCACTTCGGCATTGCCCGCGGTGTCGCGACCGACGAGCACGACGAGAATTCCACGATATTTCGGATCGTCTTTCGAAGTCAGGATCTGCTCCTGTCGAAGGTTCGGCTTCTTCACCGAAAACAGCACTTTCCCTTTCGGACAAAACCGTCGGCAGACTTCGGCGGTCTGCTCGAATTCACTGCTCGGTGGCGTCGCGCGCAGATCGATGACCACGGCGGGAAGCGACCTCCCGGTGAATTTTTGCAGCGTGGCATCGAGTTCGCC
>JBBSDS010000221.1:0-8955 GCA_038240495.1 Chthoniobacterales bacterium
CTTCCTTCGGCTTCTTAACGCCTTCGTGAACGCATAGCCGCGCCAAGTCTTCGTTGGTGCGTCGCTCTAAGTTCTGACGCAATGCCGCCTCTCCGTCCCGGTGAAGAAGCTCAACGATGTTGATGGAATGGCGAGCCGACGCGGAAGCAGGCTTCTGGCGAACAGCGAGTCGTGCCTCCGGCGAAAGTAGGATGCGCTCGATGCGGTCGAAAAACTCCGGGCTACGCAACGCCTCGTCATAGACGGCATCTAATAATGCCTTCAAGCGTGAGTGAATCGCTTCCTTCTCGTTGTTACTTGGCATGGGAGATAAATTCGCGGGTCAAGTCCTCGACATACTCGTAAAGGTAGCGGTCGCCAGACCGCGACTTCCCATACTTCTTGCGGAAGTCGCCGGGGGTGTTTGTAAATTCCATCGCTTCAGATGTGGCGTTCGCCTGCGGCATGACGGTATTGAAAATCGGCGATTGGGGAAGCCCAAGGTCGTCAAAAATCTTGCTGAAACGAACGGGCAGATTGCGCTTGCCGCGTGCATGGGCGCTGGAGCGACTGTCGAACTTGGTGATGACGAGACCCAAGCACGTAATCGAAAGCGGGCGCTCCGTCGTGAACTTGTGGATGGTGCGGACAATCTGGGGAATGCCGTATGTGGAAAGCGTATCCGGGATGGACGGGATGAGGTAGTAATCGCTAATCTCAATGCCGTTCCGAGTGATGAAGCCGAGATTGGGAGGGCAATCAATCAAGACGTAATCATACTGAGGAAGAAGCGCATGGACGGCGTTCTTGAGAATCTCCATCGGGTTCATCGCGTAGCCGGTCATGGCTGGAATCTCCGAAATGCGGTCTTGGATGTCGATGAACCTGATGCTCGATGGCAAAAGGTGAAGGTTGTCGAGCTTGAGGTTGGAAACCTTGCGTTGGAGGGCCGCTGTAATGTCGAAAACGGTCGTCTTCTGGAGTTTGTCGTTGAAGAGCTGGAAAAGCGTCTGGCCACGCGAATCCAAATCCTCCCACTGCTCCTCGGAGATGAGCGTAATAGTGGAGTTGGTCTGTGGGTCGAGGTCTATAACCAGAACACGCTTGCTGAACGCGGACGCCAAGCACTCCGCAAGTTGAACCGTGGTAGTTGTCTTGGCGACGCCGCCCTTGAGATTGATGACGCTGATGATTTTAGGCATGGGACGTGGCAAATAGGGCTAACGTGAAGTGGACGAAATCATTTCGTGATAAAAGGCGAAATGATTTCGTCTCTCGCGGCCTGCTTTAAGGGGAATGAACCCATAAATGCGAGAGCGACTCTTTCGACGAGTCTCGACGGTCCACGATCGCAAAACCAGCCCAAATTCCTCAATGAAGTGCGCCGGGGGCTCTGCCTGCGTCGCTATTCCAGCCGCCACGCACCGCGTTTCTCGCTTTTTGCGATTTCCTCCAGCTCCTTCAGCCGCGCCAGATAGGCTCGGGAATCTCTGCCGTCGAAAAGCACCGTGCGCGTGCAGTAGATGCGGGCGAGGCCGTTCTCGACAAGTAGCTCGTTCAAATCGCGCCCGTCTGCGGTGAGAATGATGCAATAGACCCGCCCGATCGCAGAACGTCCCAAGGCAGCGCTCCAGCGCGTCCAGACGGTGAATGGTGCGGAAAGACGTTCCGCAGTGAATGCGGAGGCTTCGTGGGCGATCTGGACGGCCTGCTCACGGGTGATTCCGAAATACGCGGCCTGGTCGTCCAGACGATCACGATAGGCCGTCTCAGCCTCGGGAGTGTCCACGAAGTAGAGCCGCGCCACGATCTCCCGGCCGGCGTCGCCGGAGACCACATGAAAGCTGTCGCCATCATTCCAGCGATTCGCCTTCCATTGGCATGCGTCGATGCGTTGCCAGGGCTTTGCGGGCCGCGCCGCACTGGCGAGCGACGTTGCAATCAAACCGACCGCAATGACGCGGAAAGGCATGGAGCACAGATTTTTCAGCACGGCGAGGAGTCAGGTTGGAAGCAGCAGCGACTCCACAATCACCGGGGAGCGTAGCGAATTCGCGACCCGATTGCATGACGCTGCATGACAAAGTCCCTTCTTTAATGTGCGTTTTCTTTCCGTTCCGAGCCCCGTCGGAAGGTGCGATATTTGGAAGCTTGATCGCCCGGAAACCCTGTATCTATCAGGGTTTAGAGAAGGTGGCTGGAGCCGGAATCGAACCGGCGACACGAGGATTTTCAGTCCTCTGCTCTACCAACTGAGCTATCCAGCCATTTTAAGCGTAAAACTCGCGGAGGACTCGACTGGAAAGTCGCTTATTCACGGTCGTCTTCTACGGCAGAACCATGAAGCGGAATCTACCGTCAAGACGTGGGAAAAACGCGAATTTAAAATCTCGTCCGCCACGAAACGGGCTATTAATATGCCCGCCGTTTTTCTTAACGGCAAGGAAATTTGGAAGGCATTAGAGACGTCCCTTTTCCCGGTGGCGGAAGCATGACTCGCGGCGGCTTTGAACACCGAGACCGTAAAACAGAATTCGCGTCGAGTCTTTGTCGCCACCCGAGAATCCACCGCTGGCTTCGCGAAGCCCTGCGCTGCTGCATCGGCGTGAAAATACTGCGGCTGAAAGTCGAACGTGCCTGCGGTGGTCTGGAGTTTCGCTTTGTGAATCGTCGGTGCGAACTCGCCGGATTTCAGATCGAAGTCGCGATACCACATCTGCGACTGCCGCTTTCCCGGCTGCTCGCTGGTGAAGTAGCAGCGCAACGTGCTCGCATTTTTTTGAATGATGCGCGGCACGAAGCACGCGCCGACCGGCAGCGTTTCGTTTTCAAACGCCTGCTCGCTCTTCGCGAAGTCGATCACCTTTTCCACGGCGAGGGTCTGCAAATTCACGATCGACATCGTCGCGTAGATGAACGGCCAGCCCGCGCTCTCGCCGGCCTTTGTGTCGTTCGCTTCCGCGACGACGTACGCGCGCTCGCCGACGCACACGAACTCCGCATCGTGCGCGCCTTTCACCTGGGGCGCACTCACTTTCACGAGCCCCGCCATCACTCGGTTCGCGCCCCGCGTCGCGTCCCAACCGGGCGGCAGTAGATCCCCACTCATCTGTGCCCAGGAAGATGAAGCCAGAAATACGGCGAAAAAAATGCGCATCATTGATCGAGCTTGGAGATTTAGGAATCCGCCGGGCCGGTGAAGCCGGGGCCGCCGGCGGCGACGTAGCCGTGGCTTGCGCCGTTCGCGTCGGGACTCACCCAAAACGAATAGAGCGCCCCATTCTTGAGATGAAACCGAAGCTTTACCGGCTGTCCGGAGAGCTTGGATAAATCGGCCGCGCCATTCCATCGCATTGCGGCACGAGTATGATCGCCGTTTAAGACGACGCAGTTTTCCTTGCTGAAAGGCGCGATCACTTCCCCGTTTTCGCTCAGCAACTCGGCGCGCAATTCTCCCTGCGATGCGGCGAGATTCGCGAAAAGGTGCCTGCCGGAAAACTTCACGGGGCGAGTCGTCAGGACGCCCTCATCCTGCGCCTTCATCGAAGCGAATCCATCGCGGCGCAGGAATGCCACGCCCGTCGCACCATTGCCATCGCACATCTCCCGACCGACTCCGGCGCGAGCGCTGAAGTAGAACCACAGTTTGTCGCCGACGACGAGGAAGCAGCCGCCGACGGACTGCACGTTGCCCCAATTCCAATCGCCCTGTTTTTCCGACACGGAAATAAACGCCCGGCGATCGGGTCGATCCCAGTGGTAGCCATCGCGACTGTAGCCGAGCCAGATGGAGTTCGGCTTCGGACGTCCGAGTGGAATATTTTTGTCGCCGCGCCAGACCGTGAAAAGCCCGACCATCAGGCTCTCGTAGCCCACGGCATCAAGATTGTAGAGCTGCGGAGTTTCCCGGAGATCATCGCGCGGCGAATCGAGACGGTCGGAGCCGGTCCACATCACCGGGTCCGTGATGTGCGTCCACTGCGGGCTTGCGAGCAAATCTTTCGCTTCCCAATAGCGGCGCGCGCGCGACCCTTCCGAGCCATGGCGCAAGCTGTAAACCCACACGCGACGAAATGGATTCCAGAACACCGTGCTCCGGTTGCCAGTCGGGCCGGTGTGCAGCGCGCGCGGCGACCAGTGGATGCCGTCCGAGGAGAAGTGCAACGAGAGGCCGTGGCATTTGTCCTCGCTGTGCGAGCGCCACATTTTGAAGCGCCGCTGCGGATCGCGCTCCGCGAGATCGAGCCACACCGTGGACGAATCGCGCCCCTCGGGCTGCACGATGTTCGTGCCCGGCCGCACGTCGAGCTCCGGCCTTTCCCAATGCAGTCCGTCGCGCGAAGTCGCGTAAGCCGTCTGCTTACCGTGGCCGGCCATATACCACATTTTGAAAAACTGATCCTGCGGGTCGAACCACACGCCATCGCTGAAAGGCATCGCCATCGGCGCCTTGTCGCTCATCTCGGCGAGCGTCTCCGGTTTCAAAATGGGATTACCTTGATAGACCACCGCCGCGTGGTGCTCGCGTAGCAGCGTGGTGGATTCGATGAGGAAATCATCAACGAACAACTGCCGGCCGACATCGATTGGAATCACGGGCGGCGGATGCGCCAGCCACGGCACCGGCATCGGCTCGCCGGCTTTCATCACGGGCGCTTGCGGCGGCCAAACTTCCGGCAGTTCGACGCCATTATAGAGCATCTCGCCGCCGCGTGCTGGAAGCTCCGTGAAAGCTGGATCGGGAACTGCGAGCGCGATTTGCTGCCTGGCCGAGTGCGGCGGCTTCTTCATGGCGTCAGTTCATACACTGCGACGCCGAGCGGCGGCACCTTGAGTGGAAGTTCGCCGCGAGTGAAACGGAGACTTGCCTTGTCCGTGCTCTGGTCGATGCGGCGCGCTTCGGCACCGGCGGCTCCTTCGATTTTCAACACTCCTTCCTCAGCACGGCGTGAGTCGTTGGCCACGATGAGAACGCGTTTACCGACGGCATCTTTGAGCAGCACATGGACCGCAGGATTGTCCGCGGCAAGCACGGGTTGCTGCGCTGCGTTCGGCGCGAGCAGCACGGATTCGAGCGCGCGCACTTCCGCGAACACGGCGCGGAGGTCTTCGATTTGCTCGGGATGTTCCCTGGAGAACCAGCCTTTCAGCGCGCCAGTCTGTGGATCGCGCGAGCGCTCGTCCCACGCAAAAATGCCGAGCCCATTCGCGCCGCTGGCGATGGCGAGCCAGACCATGCAGCGCAGTTCCTCGCGCGTCGGCACCTTGCCGCCGTATTGCGGGAGCACGGTCCACACCGGCTTGCGACCGCCGCTGGCGCGGAGAGAAGTCTGAGTCGCGTCCACCACGGCGCGCATGGAGACGTTGGGGACGGGGTAAGGATCCGTCGCGAGAATGTCCGCAGCGGGCGCCGTGTCCTGCAGGCGCGAGTAGTTGTTTTGCACGATGAGCACCGGCAGGTCCGGCGCCAGCATCTTGATCGTGTTGTAGCTCTCGTGCAGGCGCGTGATGTCGCCCCACGGCTCGTCATCGCCATACCACGCCAGCAATGCCGGATGATCCTTCGCCGCGGCGATGGTGAAGAGTTTCCCGAATGCGGCGTTCGCGCTCGCGATCATGAACAGATGATTTTTCTCCGCCGCATCGAGGCACTCGACCAACTCGCGCGCGTAACCGATGCGGTCACCGGAATGCGCGCGGTTCAGGTTGAAATCGTTCAGCACCACGTTGAACCCGAGTTCCGCGATGAGCGGGAAATCCTCCGGCATCGGGTGATAGATCAGCAGCGGGAAAAATTTCTTCCCGTCACGCGCGAGCGTGCGATCCGGGAGAATCATCGTTCGTCCCGCAGGCTTCACATTGGCGAGCCGCAGCGTGCGCGAGAAAAATTGCCGCCCCGCTGACGTGGCGCTGACTGTGTAGGTGTGGAGGCTGTTCATCCACGTCGGCGCATCGAAAACGACCTCGTGCCGCGCGTGCGAATCGAGCGTGAACTTTTGCAACGTCGTCGCCGCACCGCTCGCCTTTTCCCACACGATCGTCACCTCTAGCGGGAGCGCGAGGCGCGGGTCGATGTGATCGAGCGTGATCGTGGCCTGGCCGGAATACGGCAGCGCATTCAGATACGCCTCCATCGACGGCGGCGTGATGTCGGGTGTTCCCGTCGAGAGTTTGATCGCACCGACCCGGCAGTTCTTGAGTCCGCTCAGCAGCGTGATCGGGCTCTTCCCATTGCACTGCAAAGGCTGCGGCCCGCGATAGCGATAGCGCCGACGGTCCACGACGCCATCGATCAGCGTGGTGATGACGCCCAACGCCTCGTCGTAGCTGGCCGTGAGCCGCACCCACTTGCCCACCGGCACATTCATCAGACCGTTAATCAACTCGACACCGACCGGGTAATAATTGAACTGCTGCGGGGTCGTCGTGGCGATCGGCTCCGAAGGGAAATTCAACCACGCCGTGTTCAGTTTCGTGGCCCGAATGTCCCACGCAAACGAGCCGATTTTCATGGCAAACATCGCCCCTTTCTCCGGCGGCGCTTCGTCGAAACACACCCATGCATCGAGCGTCAATCCGCCATCGAACTTCATCGCGCCGTCGTCCTTCACCGTGATGCCGCCGGAGTTCTCTGCGCCCAGCTTCCAGCACGCGCCGAATGTGCTGTCCATGACCAGCGCACCGTTCGCAACGGCTGGCGCAAATCGTCCGGTGCGATCCACGAGCGCGCCTTTCGCCGCGTCCGCTTCGAGCAGGAATATCGTTCGCGCGTCCTGCAAAAACTTGGCGACAGACTGCGCCGCTGCGCTCGCTCCGCGTAGAAAGGAGAATGCCAGCAACACGCAGACTAGGTAGAAGCGCGAAATCATGTGCGCGATTTGATGGTGTGGATGAACTGGCGGTGGTTCATTTCGACGATTTCAGCGACTGGAGGGATTGTTCGATGGGCTGGTGTGAACGCGATCCGCAGCAAATCCAGACGGGATGCAGACTACGAGAAGGAGAATGGAGAACGACGACAGAAGCGATGCGGCGCGCCGGTTCATCGCGCGCTCATGCTTCGAGTTCCGCACGCAGCACGTCCATCATGTGCTTCATCCGCTCGTCGGCCACAGCCTTGCCTTTCGCGGCTTTGGCGCGCGCGGCGGGTTGGTCGTTGGCGATGGCGAGCACGGCAGGCGTCAGCCCCTTTTCGGCTTCGTCGAGGTCGTGGTCGAAAAGCCATTCGCCGAGACCGATGTCGCGCCACATGAAACCCTTGCTCGTCTGTTCCTTGTAACGACAGACGATGGCCGAGATGCCGTGGCCGATGCACATAATCGGGCTGTGCTGCTCGTTGCCGAAAAGGCCGGCGCAGCGGTTGTAAACGCTTTGCGCGAAGTCGGTGAGCCAGTAGTCCTGCCGCCAGACGACCTTCTTTTTCACGTCCTCCGGCAGCTTGCCGTAGATCATCTCCTTGTTGAGCTGCATCTGGCTTGCGTCCTCGGGGCAGAGCAGCACCTTCATCGGCGTCTGCTGGACGACGGCGATCACCGCGTTGCGCAACGGCCCGATATCGTGCTCTTTCATCTCCTCGTTGCGCGCGTGTTTCTTTGCGTCAATGGCCACGCCTTTTTTGATCTCCCAATACGGCGAGTTGCGCAGCTTCGGGATGCAGCACATGAATTTGCCTTCCTCGAGGCCGACTTCCTTTAGCCACGCGACAGCAGGCGCGTCATTCACGAGGTCGCAGGCAAAGGTCGCGTCCGGACCGAATTCCATGATCGGGCAGGTCGCGCCCATTTTCTTCGCGAGTTCCAGCGATACTGAATCGCGGAAGAACGCAAACTTCGCGCCGCTGATGACCTTCACACCTTCGCTGTCTTTGGTGCCGCTCCAAGTCACGCCGCCGATGCCGTAAGGTTTTCCGGTCTTCTCGACCCACTCGAGAATGCTTTGCTGCCCGACGATTCCCGGCCCCGAGCCGTGTAGCAGGAGGTCGTGGGTCTTGAATGATTCCGCTTTCAGCCCGACTTCCTTGCCGAGGATTTTCAGTTTCGGAAAACGCTTGAGCAGCATTTCCTCCACGCCGTTATCGACGCTGCTCGGCCAGAGCGTGACCCCGTATTCCGGCAGATGTTTTTCGAGCAGCGCGAGCATTCCCGGCGTGTGCGCGATGTCGCCGATGTTCACCTTCTGCCACGACGAGCGCAGCAGGATGCGTTTCTTCGGTTTCGAGTCTTGCGCCGAGGCGAGGTTGGGGAGGACAGCAGCAGCGAGGGTGGTCTTGAGGAAGCGTCGGCGGTTCATGAGGAGGAAGTGGGGGGGGAGGGATGAGAAAACAGATGATTCAAGGGACAGACACAGGCGCGGCCTGCGTTGAAGTCTGAGTCGGAACTCCGGCCGACAAAACCGCAAAAGCGAAGTCAGCGAGCATCTTGTGTCCCTGCGGCGTCGGGTGCAGGCCGTCCGCGGAGAACAGATGCTTGCTGTCGTTCGCGCCGGTGGTCACGTCGGTGAAGCCAAACTTCGCCGGATCGGCAGCCACCTCGTTGAAGCGCGCGAAGAGATCGAGCTTGATGATCTTCAATCCCGGATGCGCCATCTCCAGCCGCACGACGGCGGCGTCCATCTCCGTGTTGTGCGCACGCACCGCCTTCGTCACCGCGGCCAGATATGTCGGCGCGAGCGACGGCAAAGCCTTCGCCCGCTGCACGACCGACGGCGCCTGCGCGACATCGAACACATTGCCCCACAGCACATGCTTCACTCCGGCTTTTGCTAGCGCATCGATCTGCCCCTCGGTGCTCTGCGCGATCGTCACGCCCATCTTCTCCAGACCCGACCATTGCGAGAGAATCTGCTCCATGCCGACGGACGCGAGCATGATGTCATTCGCGCCGATGACGATGACGTGCAGCGCGCCCGGTTGCACGCCCCCGGTATTGAACGCTGGGTTGAGGTAACGCTTCGAGACCTGCTGCGTGAGGTCCTGCC
>JBBSDS010000222.1:0-8934 GCA_038240495.1 Chthoniobacterales bacterium
CGTGATGATCGTCTTTTTCATGAGGCGACGCCGGCGCAGAGGTAAAGGACGGCCATGCGGACGGCGAGGCCGTTGGTGACTTGATCGAGGATGACGCTGCGGCTGCTATCGGCGATGTCGCTGTCGATCTCGACGCCGCGGTTGATCGGGCCGGGATGCATGATGAGCGCGTCGGGCTTGAGGCGTTCGGCGCGTTGTTTGGTGAGGCCGAAGAGCGCGGTGTACTCGCCGAGGCCGGGAAAGTATTCCTTGCGCTGCCGCTCGTGCTGGATGCGCAGGAGATTGACCACGTCGGCATCGGGCAGGACGGAGTCGAGGTCGTGAGAGACGGTGACGCCGAGACGCTCGAACTCCCGCGGGACAAGCGTGCTCGGTCCGACGAGCGTGACGCGCGCGCCGAGCTTGAGCAGCGCGTGGATATTTGAGCGGGCGACGCGGCTGAAGAGGATGTCGCCGATGATGGCGACGTGGATGCCCGCGATGCGGCCGAGTTTTTCGCGGATGGTGAAAGCATCGAGCAGCGCCTGGGTCGGGTGCTCGTGTGCGCCGTCGCCGGCATTGATGACGCTGGCTTCGAGCCGCTCGGCGAGGAATTGCGCGGCCCCGGCCGAGCTGTGCCGGAGGACGATAATGTCGGCGTGATTCGCCTCCAGAATCTTCGCGGTGTCCTTGAGGGTTTCGCCTTTCGTGAGGCTCGAGGTGGACGCCGAAATATTGATCACGTCGGCGCTGAGACGATGCGCGGCGAGTTCGAAGGAGACGCGAGTGCGAGTGCTTGGCTCGACGAAAAAATTGACGAGCGTCTGGCCACGCAAGGCCGGCACTTTCTTGATGTCGCGCGTGCCGACGGTTTTGAAAGCGGCGGCGGTGTCGAGCAGATGAGTGATCTCTTCAGCGGTCAGGTCTCGCAGGCCGACGAGGTCTTTGTGCGTCCAGTCGGCACGCGGTAAAGCAGCGGAGGCTTTCATGGCGCGGCGGGTTCGATCTGACTCATCCAGACGGAATCGGGAACGCTGTCGGTGACTTCAAAGCGGACGTGGACGCGCTGCCCGAAAGCAGTCGGTAAATTTTTCCCGACATAATCGGCGCGGATGGGCAGCTCGCGATGGCCGCGGTCGACGAGCACGGCGTATTGGATGCAAGCTGCGCGGCCGAAGCTGGAGATCGAATCCATGGCCGCGCGGCAGGTGCGGCCGGAAAAGAGCACGTCGTCGGTGAGGACGATGGTCAGGTCTTCCAAGTCGTGCGGGAGGATGGTGCGCTCGACACGCGGCGGGAGGCGGTGCCGATGGAGGTCGTCGCGGTGCATGGCCACATCGACCACCCCGGCAAATGGTTCAACGCTCGCGAATTCGGCGATATAAGCGGCGAGCCGTTTGGCGACCTCGATGCCACGCGACGGGATGCCGATCAGAGCGACCTTGCTGAGGTCGGGATTGCGCTCGATGATTTCGTGCGCGATGCGCTTCAGACAGCGCTCGATGGCCGCGCGGTCGAGGATGAGCGCGGCGCCGGGGACGGGCGGAGTGGGAGTTGGGTTCATGTTCCTTCACGACCTCGCAGGATCGCGTTAAAGGAGCGGATGGATCAGCTAATGCACGGGCGCGTGACTGGGTTCCCTCTGCCTTTGCGTGCGCCAGGAGGAACGGTGCTTGACGATCCAGTCGAGGAGCGCCTTCTCAAACCCGATGTCGTGGCCGACCTTTTCGCTTTCGATCCATTTGTGCCGGAGGATCTCTTCGCGCTCGGCGAGGAATTCTTTGTAGAGCAGGGATTCTTTGACGAGCTGGGTGTTTTCCTCGGCAGGGGTGCTCATGCGGTGAACCAATTTCTAGAAATCGCGGCGCGCGTCAACCGTTAAGAGCCTGATTCAAGCCGTGAGCTTTTCGGTCAGAGCGCGCGCGATTTTCATAAACTCCCGCGCCACGGGATTCGCGGCGTCGGCGGCCGTGACCGGCAGGCCGCGGTCGCCGGCTTCGCGGGTGGGAATATCGATGGGAATTTGCCCGAGGAGTGGGACTTTGAGCCGCGCCGCTTCGCGCTCGCCGCCGCCGTTGCCGAAGATGTCGTAGCGCTGACCGTCGCTCGGGCAGAGAAAGTAGCTCATGTTTTCGATCAGGCCGAGGACGGGAACGTTTACCTTTTGGAACATCGTCGCAGCCTTGCGCGCGTCGATCAGCGCGACTTCCTGTGGGGTGGTGACGATGACCACGCCGGCGAGCGCGACGGTCTGGACGATGGTGAGTTGAATGTCGCCGGTACCCGGCGGGAGATCGAGAACGAGAAAATCGAGATGGCCCCATTCGACCTGCCGGAGAAATTGCTGCGTGTATTTTGTGACCATCGGCCCGCGAAGAATGGCGGGTGCGGCGTCATCGAGCAGGAAGCCCATCGACATGAGTTTTAAGTCGGCGCGTTCGATGGGCAGGATGCGGTTGTCCTCGGTAGCCATCGGGCGTTCGTTGCTGCCAAACATCAGGCCGATGCTCGGGCCGTAAAGATCGCAGTCGCACAGACCGACAGCGGCGCCAGATTTTTGCAAAGCGACGGCGAGGTTTGCGGCGACGGTCGATTTGCCAACACCGCCCTTGCCGCTGGCCACGGCGATGACATGGCGGATGCCTTCGATCGCTGCGGCGGCCATCGGCGCGCCTCCGGGGGCCGCGGTTTGCGCTGGCGCCTGAATGTCAATCCGCACCGTCGCCTTCCCGATTCCTGGAAGCTGCGCGAGAGCCGCTTCCGACTCTTCCTTGATCGTCTGCGGCACGCGCGGGTCATTCGTCGCGAGCGACATCTGCACGACCACGTCCGCGCCTTCGACGCGCACGCTTTTCAACAAGCCGAAGGAAATGATGTCGCGGCTGAAGCCGGGATATTTAACGGAGGCGAGTTTTTCGCGGACGAGCGTTTCGGTGATCATGCGGGCCGTGACTCTTGAAGAGATCGCGCCCAAGCGCAACGCCGAAGGCACGCGGACTGTTTGCCTGGACGCTGCCGCGCGTGATCGCAGGATGAAACCGCCGCTGGTCAATGCTGTGCGTGATCGACCCCTTGTTCCCAAGCTGGGGATTTGGGGCACGCTATCGTCGGGGAAATTCCATTGCGCGGCGGATGGCGCGCGTTGTCCGTGCAAACTCCAATCTGCCTTTTCTCGTCTTTCTGCTCCGGCCTCTCGCCACGAAGCTCAGTTTCCCCGCTCAAAGCTCGCGTGACGAAGTCCTCAACTTCGTAACGAGGCCGAAACGGCACCCGTAAACCGAGCGGCGCTGCCTCGCGCCCGCTGGCCGTGGCCCGGCATCACCCGGAAGCGCTCCATGCAACGCACGCTTGAGCCGGCGGCGAAACCGACGCGGCATTGTGGACTTCCCATGGAAATTCCAACTAGCGGGTCATTCTTCGACTCTGTTCCGCGCCACCTTCGCCCGCCGCAGAACTTCGCTCCGAATGACTCGTGTTTTGGATTCTCAGACCGTCGTTAAGCGCCGCCTGGCTGCCGGCTCAGCCGCACGTCCATCCACACCGCGAGAATGAGCACGAGTCCGCGGGCGATGAATTTCTTCTCCGGTTCGACGGCGAGAAGCGACATGCCATTGAGCAGGCAGGCCATGATGAGCGCGCCGCTCAGCACCCCGAGCACGCTCCCGCGTCCGCCACGCAGGCTTACGCCGCCGATGACGCACGCGGCCACGGCGTCGAGTTCCATGAGGTCGCCCACGGTCGTCGTCGAACTGCCGCCGTAGGCCGTCTGCATGAATCCGGTCAGCGCCACAATGCCGCCCATGAGCGTGAAGGCGCCGGTCGTCACGCGCTGCACCGGAATGCCGGAGATGACTGCGGCTTCTTCATTGCCGCCGATCGCGTAAAGGTAGCGTCCGAATGGCGTGTGCTGCGTGAGCACATGGACCGTGAGCGCGACCGCGCCGAGGAGCAAGGCGGGCAAAGGAACGCCGCGGAATTGATTGGTCACAAGGACGAAGAGAAAGATGACCTGCGCGGTCAGGAAGAGCTTGAGGAAAGTCAGTTCCGCGTCGTCTGTTTCAAAGCCGTGCTGCCGCCGCTCGGCGCGCGCACGGAGCCGCGTGAGGACAAGCCCCGCGACTACCACCGCGGCGAGCGCATAACCCGCGGCGGGCGGCAGATAGTAAGTCGTAAGCAGCGAGTAGAGATTGCGCTGCCCACCGGTCACCACCGGGATGGTGTGGTTGTTGATTACCAGCCAGAACAGACCCTTGAAAACAAGCAGGCCGCCGAGCGTGATGATGAACGCCGGGATGCGCTGCCGCACAATCAGATTGCCCATCGCAAACCACAGCCCGAGCGCCACGGCGAACGCCGCGAGCATTGCCAGCGGTGCTGGCCAGTTCTGATTTGTCACGAGGACTGCCGCGATCCCGCCGATCAGCCCGACCCCGCTCCCCGCGCTCAAGTCGATGTGCCCTGGCAAAATGACGAGCAGCATCCCGATGGCGAGCGTGGCCGTGATCGAGAAGTCGATCATGAGTAGCGAAAGATTGCGCGAGCTCAGGAAATTGAACCCCGGAACTTGGAGCGTGAAGAAGCCGCAAATGGCGAAGAGCGCGAGCGCCAGCGAAAGATCGCGGAGAGTCAGGCGGGAATTCATGAGGAGATGGTGCAAGGAGGAATGACCGAGCCGCGAAGCTCAAGCGAAATACAGCCGCACGCGGTGGCGCATGATTCCTACTTTCTTTGCACTGCCGGGTAGATCGGCACTTGCGGATCACAAGCCACGACCTCATCGCCACGCCAGGTGAGGGCAAACTTGCGGTGGCTGACGGGCATATCCTCGATGGTCTGCCGCTGATTGCCCCTTAAATCTTGTAGGTGACTTCGCCTTTCGATCCGATCTGGATGACTTTGTCGGCGATGAGCGTCTGGACGATTTCTTCGAGTTGGCCGTCGGTTAGCTTTTTGTCGCGCTCGAGGTGTCCGCTCTAGCAGCGGCGAACTAACTCGCAAGGGTTGCCTCGAATTGGTGGTGATCTTTTCCAACCCGAAATATTCATGGGGGCAGCACGGGCAATGGCGGCGTGAGAAACGCCGATCGCCATCCCGATGCGGCAGCGTTTTTTTGGTCCCGAAAATTCTCCACCATGAACGCCCGGAGTTCAGCCGGACTGGCAGGCTGTGCCAGGACTGGCAGACCCGATTTGCAGAGTTGTTCCGCTTCATTTTTGCTCCACATGCTGGTGTGAAAGAGGATGGGCGCGTAGTCAAAGGAGGAGTCCCTGGCGACTTCTTCAGCGAGAGCGAGCGTGCGGGGAGCCGTTGACCCGTAGAAGTGGATGATCACGATGTCCGGGCGAAATTCCCGTCCGCGATCGAGCGTGGCTTCGGCGTCAATGTCCGCGAGGACGGAGTAACCTCCCTTTCCTTCCAGCACCATCTTAAACAACCGTCCCAAGCCATCTCCACCGACAAACCAGATGCGCAGGTTGTCTTGATCGGCTTCCTTATTTCGGTCGGACATCGGCGTGGCGGGCGTACCTTCCTCGTATCGCTCAAAGCTCGCGAGCGGAACTCGTTTCTGCGTGGCTGGCCTTCCTTGAAGAGCGCGATGCAGTCGTCCACCAGCGAACGAACTACGGAGTTGCAGAGTTGCTTTTGAGAGAGCGGACGTCTCTCTTAAACGTATTCATGATCGCACCTTTGCCCGAGAACGAAGAGCGCCGGCTCGAAGTGCTGCGTGGCTACGAAATTCTCGACACGCCGCCCGAGAAGGCCTTCGAGCGAATCACCAGCCTCGCGACGCGGATTTTTGTCGTTCCCATCGCGTTGGTTTCACTCATCGACCGCGACCGCCAATGGCTCAAGGCGTGCATCGGGACGGACTTGCGGCAGACCAACCGGGACATGGCTTTTTGCGCACACGCGATTCTGCAGGATCGGGTAATGGTGGTGGCGGATGCGACCGCCGATGCGCGCTTTGCGGATAATCCGCTCGTGACGGGACCGCACGGGATCCGCTTCTACGCGGGCGCTCCGTTGCGAACGACGGAAGGCTTCAATCTCGGCACGGTGTGCATCCTCGATACGCAGCCGCGCGCCTTCGGTCAGGCCGCCAGCAAGACGCTGGAGGACTTGGCGGCGATCGTCGTGGACGAGCTGGAATTCCGGCGCGCGACGCGGCTGCTCCGGGAGGAGATCGAGGAGCTCAAGGCGAGCTCGCGTCGCTCCGGCTCTTGAATAACGTGCCGGTCCGATGGTAAACCGCGCCCGGTCGAGAGGGTTGCAGACTTACGGCTGATTCGCACGGTCGAACTGTCCGAGCGCCGCGGCCATCAACTTTTCTTGCGTGGCTTCGGCGCGCGTGAATTCGCCGCCGATGCGACCTTCGTGCAGCATGAGGATGCGGTCGCTCATGCCGATGAGTTCGGGCAACTCGCTGGAGACGAGGACGACGGCTTTCCCGGCGTCGGTGAGCTGGTTGATGATTTCGTAAATTTCAAGCTTCGCGCCGACGTCGATGCCGCGCGTGGGTTCATCGAGAAAGATCACGCTCGGCTCGGTCATGAGGACTTTGCCGACGACGACTTTTTGCTGATTGCCGCCGGAGAGTTTGCCGGTCACCGCTTCGAGATTCGGCGCTTTGATACGGAGAGACTGGAAGGCGCGGTCGTTTTTTTGGAACTCGCGACTGTCGTCGATAAAGCCCGAGCGGGTCAGATTGCGGAGCGAGGAGAGCGAGAGGTTGAAGCTGATGGATTGCGGGAGGATGAGGCCGTACCGTCGGCGGTCTTCGCTGACGAGCGCCAGCCCGCGACGCAAGATTTCATGCGGCTTGAGCGGCGGCAGCTCATTTCCGGACAACCCCACTTTTCCCGCGCGGCGCATGCCCCACGCGCCGAAAAGATGCATGAGCAATTCGGTGCGTCCCGCGCCCATGAGGCCGCCGATGCCGAGGACTTCGCCAGCGGTGAGCGAAAATGAAATGTCGTGGAGACGGAGCTTGCCGGAATGCGGATCGGCGACGGAGAGGCCAGCGACGCAGAGAGCGAATCTCGGAGGGACGCGCTCCCGCGCGTCACTGATGCGGGGCGGATTTGCGAATCGGTTGGTTTCACCGACGACAGAAATTGGGGGCGCGCAGGAGCGCGTCCCTCCGATCCGGCGGGGAAAGAGATCTTTGATTTCGCGACCGACCATGTGGCGGATGATTTCGGCTTTGCTGGTTTGCGCGGCGTCGAGCGTGGTGATCGTCGCGCCGTCGCGCAGGACGGTGATGCGATCGGCGAGCGCGAAAACTTCATCGAGGCGATGCGAGATGTAGATGCATGCCAGGCCGCGCGAGCGGAGGTCTCGGAGGATCGTGAGCAGCGTTTGGACTTCGTGCTCGGCAAGAGCCGCAGTCGGTTCGTCGAGGATGAGGATGCGGGAGTCCTTGGCCAGGGCTTTGACGATCTCGACGAGTTGCTTTTCGCCCACACCGAGTCTCGCGATGGGTGTGGCGGGATCGATGGCGACTTGGAACCGATCGAGCAGGGCGCGGGCATCGCGGTGCATCCGTGGCCAATCGATGAAACCGCGCCGGAGTGGAGCGCTGCCGACAAAAATATTTTCAGCGACCGTCATTTCGTCGATTAAGGCAAGTTCCTGACAGATTACGGCGATTCCAGTTTTTTCGGCGTCTGTGATTCCTTGAAATTGCGCGCGTTCCCCGCTGACAGTGAATTCTCCCTCGTAGGTGCCTGCCGGGTGCAGGCCGCTGAGAAGTTTTATCAGCGTGGATTTACCGGCGCCGTTCTCGCCGCAGAGCGCGTGAATTTCGCCGGTCCGCAAGTCGAAGGAGACGTCGCGCAAGGCCACAACGCCGGGAAAGGTTTTCGTGATGCCGCGGGCGGTGAGAATGGCGTCGGGCATGGCCGGAGATGCCGACATTTACTGGGCTGCCGGGCTGCCTTTGTAGATCGACTCGGCGGGATGGAAGCCATCCTGCACGACCGTCTCGCGCATGTTTTCCTTGGTCACCGCGATGACCTCGACTTGCACGGTTGGGACTTTGCGCTGGCCATTGTCATAGCTGCCGGTGGCGATTACCGGGCGGCGTTTGGCAAGCTGGATCGCGTACTCCGCGGCCTGCTCCGCGAGTTTTTTGAGCGGCTTGTAAATGGTCATGCTCTGCGTGCCGGCGACGATGCGCTGGCAGGCGGCGAGGTCGGCGTCCTGGCCGGTGACGAGCACCTTGCCGGCGAGTCCTTCCTCGAGCAGCGCCTGGATGGCACCGCCGGCGGTGCCGTCGTTTGAGGCGAGGACGGCGTCGAACTCGTGGCCGGCTTTGTTGAGCCCGGCGTTGGCGACTTTCTTCGCGTTCTCCGGACGCCAATCATCGACCCAATCCTCATGCACGACTTCGATCGCGCCGCTTTTGATCAATGGCTCCAGAACCTTGTCCTGGCCTTGCTTGAAGACGGATGCGTTGTTGTCGGTCTTCGCGCCGTAGAGCCGCATGATGCGCATTTTTCGACCGGCAAAACGGGGGAGCGCATCGGCGAGAAACTGGCCCTGCAATTCGCCGACGCGCAGGTTGTCGAACGTCATGTAGAGGTCGAGGTCGCAGTTCCGAATGAGCCGGTCGTAAGCGATGACCGGGATGCCGGCTTCCTGCGCCAGCCGCACGCCTTTGGCCATGGCGTCGCCATTGTGCGGAGCGATGACGATGACATCCACGCCCTCGGTGATGAGCGTCTGGACGTCCGCGACCTGCCGCACGTCGTCGCTATTTGCGCTCTGGACTTTCACGTCTGCGCCGAAGCGCGTCGCGGCATTCACGAAGGTGTCGCGGTCGCGCTGCCAGCGTTCCTCTTTCAAAGTGTCGAGCGACAGCCCGATGAGCGGCTTCGCTCGCACGCGCGCAGTGCCGGGCGACGAGCGGGAACGCGCGAGGACGAGCCCAATGACCAGGCTGGCCAGGCACGA
>JBBSDS010000223.1:0-8859 GCA_038240495.1 Chthoniobacterales bacterium
GACGCCGGGAAAACTCGACCAGCCGTGGGGACATTATCGTCGCGACGATCGTCTTTTTCCTGCCGAGCCTTCGCCGGACAACCAATTCCCACCTCCGTTTGCGCCAGCCGGGTGCGTCCATCTGTCGCTTACGGATTTCGCCCGCTACGCTTCGTGGGTTTCGGCCGGCCAGCCACAGATCTTAACGGCAGAGACTTTTGCGCAATTGCAAACACCGCCCGAAGGAAGCAGCTACGCGGGGGACTTTGGCAAACCGAACTTCCTGGAATTGGTGGTGCAGCCCTCTGCCACACGGGTCACCTCGGCGGATTCTTTGCTGTCTTTCACGCCGGTCGGAATTGTGCCTGCGTGAGCGTTTTCAACACCGAGGGCGGCGGTTGGGAATGGGTCGGTGACGAAATTGCCGCCATCGCGCTCAAGGCTGCGCGGTAGCCTCGGCCGCGGGCGGGGTGAAGGTATTTGCAGCCGTCGATGATAAAGCCGGAAAGATGCGGGCGATTGGTGGGTTAAGAGATAGGACAGAGCTGCCACTCATGAATATTTCCAAACCCACCATCAAACCCAAGCA
The DNA here is from genome assembly GCA_038240495.1 of Chthoniobacterales bacterium. Taxonomy (GTDB): domain Bacteria; phylum Verrucomicrobiota; class Verrucomicrobiia; order Chthoniobacterales; family Chthoniobacteraceae; genus Chthoniobacter. The sequence continues at coordinate 569 of JBBSDS010000223.1, forward strand.
CGCCTGGCGCGTGGGCTTGGGGGCGGGCATTCTCGGGGCGATCATCGTCGCCTTGAAATATGCGCTTCGCCCGCCGACGAAGCGGCGCGTTCCCGACACGATTTCGCCGGCGGTATTTCTTACGAAGGTTTTGCATACGAGCCTTGGGCAGATCGTCTATCACGAGTTTGGTGCCGGACAGCCGCTCCTCTTCGTCCACAACGTCGGTCTCGGCGCGTCGTCCTATGAATGGTCGCGGGTCTATCCGGAGTTTGCGGAGGGCTATCGAGTCATCGCTCTCGACCTCGTGGGCTTTGGCGAATCTGCGCGGCCCGCGACCCGGTTCACGGCGGCGGATTACGTGAGGATGCTGGCGGAGTTCATCCGCGCGCTCGAATGGAACCAACCGCCCATCCTCGTCGGCAGCGGTCTAGGCGCCGGCTTCTGTGTGTATCTGGCGACGCAGCATCCCGAGCTGGTTTCGCGGCTCATCCTCCACATGCCCAATGGCACAGGCGACATCGGCGAGCATCGCTTGACCCGTTTCACCAAGCTCCTCTACCGCACGCCACTACTCGCGCGCTTCCTTTACCGCAATCACCTCTCGACGAAATCCGCGGTGGCGCACTGGCTGCGCAAAGTTGTCTTTGTCGACCCAGCGATCGTGAGCGACGAAATGATTGCGGTTTTTGCGACCTGCGCGCAGCAACCCGCCGCCGAACACGCGGCCATTTGCTGGCTGGATGGAACGCTGAGTTTTGATCTCGAAGCCCGCCTGCGCGCGCTGTCTCAGCCGCTCGCCCTGCTCTGTGGCGAAGTGCGCGAGCTGGAAACTGGCAATCACGGGTTCCGGCTGCAAAGGCTGCTGCCAACGAGCACGCTGACCGTGATCTCCGGCACGGGCGTGATGGCAGCTCTCGAAGCACCGGAGGAGATGATCGCCGCTCTCGACGAGCAACTCCGCAGCGAATTGCGCGTCCTGAAGGCTGGCTGAGTCAAATTGCCCCGGAGTCGTCTGCCGGGAAATTTGCATTGTCACGATTGCGGCTCTTCGTTAATAGCCTCGCCCAACTTATGAAGCGACTTTTCCTTCCGGCAGTCTCCGTTTTGACCATTTCCCTCCTCGGAGCCTGCGTGGATGATCAGCCTCCGAAGCGCCCGCAAAAGAAGGCGGGTTGGCATCAGCCTCCGCCGACCAATTCGGACACCCAGATCGTGGGCGATGAACCGTCGCCGCCGGAGAAACACGAAAAACCGGAAAAGCCGGAGCGTCCGCCGACCACGGAGAACAAGCCGCCGCCATCGGAGCCTCCCGTGAAGGTGGGCGAGATTCCCTACGCCAAACCGGTCCCCGGCAAACCTGGATTCGTGTTTAGCCCCTACGAGCAATACACGGGTTACATCGACGTCCGCGGCTTCCCGCCGGGCACAGAAGTGAAGGATCCCTATTCGCAAAAAAGTTTCCTCGTTCCGTAACGCCATCCTTTCGCTGAGTCTCCAGCCCGGCCCGCAAGGTTCTTTGCCTTCGGGCCGGGCTTTTTTTCCCGCCTCATGACGCAACTCGCCATCATCGGCCCCGGACTTCTCGGCGGCTCCATCGCGCTGGCGGCGCGGCGGGCGGGCGGTTTCCGCGTGGCGGCTTGGGCGCGCCGGTCGGAAGCCGTCGCGGAAATGCAGCGTCTAGCACTTGCCGACCGCGTCTCCACCAACCTCGCGGAGACCGTCGCGGATGCGGATCTCGTCGTGCTCTGCGTCCCGATTGGAGCGATGGCGGAGTTGGCCCGACAGATCGTCGCGGCCATCGCGCCGGGTGCGGTCGTCACCGACGTGGGGAGTGTGAAAGCGCCCGTCGTCGAGGAAGTCGGCGCCGTCTTTTCGCGTCGTGGGCGATTCGTCGGCAGTCATCCGATGGCGGGCTCCGAGCAGACGGGCATCGCTGCGGCGAGCGCGGATTTATTCGACGGCGCAGCCTGCATCGTGACTCCGGTGGAAAACTCCGACGCCGGCGCGGTGGCGATGGTTCGAGGATTTTGGGAAAGCCTCGGATGCCGAGTGCTCGAAACCTCGCCGGCGCGCCACGACGAGATTGTCGCGCTGGTCAGCCACTTTCCGCACCTGCTGGCCGCCATGCTCGTGAATGTAGTCGCGGAACAAAATGCCGACGCCTTCGAGTTTTCCGGCCCCGGGTTTCGCGACATCACGCGCGTCGCGTCCGGCCCACCGGCGATGTGGGCCGAGATTCTGCGCAGCAATCACGTCGCAGTCCGCAAGTCGGCGGAGGCAATGATTGAAAAACTGCGGGGAATCGCAACACTCCTCGACCACGACGCCTCGATGACTGAATTTCTCACCCACGCCAAAGCGCAGCGCGATCGGCTGCGGTCTCCCAAAACTCCGCATGCCTGACTGGAAAATCCGCCGCGCCCCGACGATCCGCACCGAACTCGAAGTCCCCGGCGACAAAAGCATTTCACACCGTGCCGTCATGCTCGCCGCGCTGAGCAATGGCCCGTGCGTGATCAAGGGCTTCCTCCCCAGCGAAGACTGTCTGTGCACGGTAGCGGCAATACGCTCGCTCGGCATCGAGATCGAAAACGCCGACGAAACGACCCTCGTCGTTCACGGAAAACGCCGGGTTTTCGCGGCCCCAAAACACGACATCGATTGCGGTAATTCCGGCACGACGATGCGCCTGCTCGCCGGGCTACTCGCTGGCCAGCCTTTCCGCAGCCGCCTCATCGGCGATGCCTCGCTCTCGAAGCGCCCCATGCGCCGCGTCATCGAACCGCTCACGGAAATGGGCGCCAGGATCACCGCCGAAGGCAAGGACGGACGTCCCCCGCTCGTCATCGAAGGCGGCCAGCTTCAGCCGATCACTTACATCAGCCCCGTCGCGAGCGCGCAGGTGAAGAGCGCAGTCCTCCTCGCCGGGATGTATGCGAAGGGCAAGACGAGTGTCACGGAGCCCACGCAGAGCCGCGATCATACCGAGCGCATGCTCGCCTACTTCCTGGTGCGCCCGCAAAAAAACGACCTCACCGTCTCGCTCTTCGGTGAGCTGACGCCCGAGTCGCGCGACTTTCAGGTGCCTGGCGATATTTCCAGCGCGGCCTTTTGGCTGGTCGCCGCCGCCGCCCAGCCGCGGTCACATTTGCTCGTCAAAAATGTCGGCCTCAACGAAACCCGCACCGGCGTGCTTGCCGTCCTCATTCGCATGGGTGCTCACGTGCGCGAGATTGTCGAAAACGAAGAAGCGGAACCCATCGGGGTGATTGAAATCCAAGGGGCGCGCCTCAAAGGCACCGTCATCGAGGGCAAGGAAATCCCCAATGTCATCGACGAAATTCCGATCCTTGCGGTCGCGGCCGCGCTCTCTCTCGGAACGACGACGATCGCCAATGCCAGCGAGTTGCGCGTCAAGGAAACGGACCGTCTCGCAGCCATCGCCACCAACCTCCGCGCTATGGGTGGCCAGGTCTCCGAAACCGAGGACGGTCTGGAAATCGTCGGTGGCGTGCCGTTGCGCGGCGCGCGCCTCGACAGCTTTGGCGATCACCGCATCGCCATGGCCTTCGCCATCGCCGGCCTCTTCGCCGAAGGTGAAACCGTGATCACCAACACCGACTGCGTGAATACTTCCTACCCCGGCTTTTTCCAAACCTTGGAAAGCCTTCTCAAGGAACAGACCGGTGTGCAAACGCCCGTCATCACTTCGCTCCCAAACCGCGAATAGCTGTGCCCGCCCACATCGTCATCGCCATCGACGGGCCGGCAGCTTCCGGCAAAAGCAGCGTCGCTCGCGCCCTCGCCCGTCGCGTGGGCTACGTTTACGTCAACACCGGCGCCATGTATCGCGCGGTCACCTGGCTGGCGCTCTCAAAAGGCGTGCCGACGGTCGATCCCGTGCGTGTCCAGCAAATGCTCCACTACACCGAAATCATTTGCGGCGTGAAGGACGGCGAATCGACCATCCTCCTCGATGGCATCGATCCCACACCCCATCTCGTCTCGGATATGGTCAACGCGAATGTCTCGTCGGTGGCGAGTATCGCCGATGTCCGCCGGGTGCTCGTCGGAAAGCAACGCGCGTACGCCCGCGACCACGATGTCGTCATGGAAGGGCGTGACATCGGCTCGGCGGTCTTTCCAGAAACGCCCTACAAGTTTTACATCGATGCTTCCATCGAAGTCCGCGCCCAGCGCCGCGCCCGCCAAGGTTTGCAGGACTCGATTTCCGTGCGCGACAAAGTCGATTCCACGCGCCGCACTTCACCGCTGACCATTGCCGAGGACGCCCACGTCATCGACAGCTCGAACCTCACCGTGGATGGCGTCGTCGGCGAAATCATCGGCCGGCTGAAACTGAAGGGATTGCAGTTCGAGGAAACCGGCTTGCGGATCGTGTCCTGAACCGGACGGCGGACGTGTCATGGGCGCGCACTATCAGTTTTTCTACCGCCTCTCGCAGCTCATCGCGCGCACGCTTTTCAGCTACCGCGTCGTGCATCGCGAACGGATCATCGAGGAAGGTGGCGCGATCCTCGCGATGAACCACGAGAGCTATCTCGATCCACCGCTCGCCGGCATCGCGTGCCGCCGGGAAATTTACTACCTCGCCCGCAAGACGTTGCTCGAATGGCCGATCCTCGGGCCGATGCTTCCAAAGTTGAAAGTGATCCCCGTCGATCAGGAACGCGCCGATATGAGCGCGATCAAGAATATCATCAAACTCGTCCGCGCCGGGCAGTGTACCGTGATTTTTCCCGAGGGCGGTCGGACGCTCGACGGCCAGCTTCAGCCCGCGCAACCGGGGCTCGGCTTGGTCATTGCGAAGACGCTCGCACCAGTCGTACCGATGCGGATCTTTGGAGCGCACGCCGCTTTCCCGCGGGGCGGCAAACCACGTTTGTTCCGGCCCATCACGCTCGTCATCGGCGAGCCGATGTATTTCACCAAAGATGATCTCGTGGGAGAAGGGCGGGAGCTTTATCAGCGGCTAAGCGAGCGCGTGATGGAGCGTATCGCGGCGATATCATACGAGCGGCCGTGAAGACCACGGCGGTGGATTTTGAAAATCGCCATGTTGACGAATCAAACACCGACGACGTAAGTGCCACGTTGATGATTGCGCGCCTACCCATTTTGTTGCTGCTGCTCTTGAGCCTCGCCCTCGGGCCGGTCAGGTCAGTGACCGCGTGTGGCCTGCCGACAGCGCGCGCGTGTCAGGGTTGCTGTTCGCAGCCCGGCCATTCCTGTTGTGCGGCGCCGAACGCACCGACTCAGCCCGCGCCAATCGCTCCGCCAACCTCCGCGGACTACGGCAAGCAACTCGCCGCACCCGCCTTAGTTTTTCTCGGCCTCAGTCCGACTCCGTCCGCTGAGCCGCCCTCGATTTCCCGCCAGCAAGCCGCGCGGATGCCCGCGCCGCGGTTGGTCGCAGTGACTTGTATTCGCCTCATCTGAGAGCGGCTGGATAGCCGCAGTGTGCCCGCGTGCCGACAGGCATCGCCTTCCGCGCGGGCGTGGACCCTGTCCATCCACCCCTGACCTCTCCGATGAATGAACCAACGCCACTTTCTATTTCTTTGTCTATTCGTCACCGCGCCGCTGGCGCGCGGTGAAGACCTCACGCTTGCCGAGGCCACCCGCCTCGCGCTGCGCAACAATCCCACGATCAAAGCCGCGCACGCCCGCTGGGAGGCGGTAAAAGCTCGCGTCCCGCAAGCCGCTGCATGGGAGGATGTGAAAGTCGGCGCGGTCTCGCGGGTCGCGCGCTTCATCGACGTTCCGCCCGACAGCTTCACCGACCAGACCTTGAGCGTGGAACAGATGATTCCGCTTTCGGGAAAGAATCGCAGCCGCTCCCGCATCGCCTCCGCCGAAGCGCTCGCGGCATTCGCGGAAATGCGCCGCAAAGAACTCGACGTTGTTGCGAAGGTGCGTGCGTCCTACTTCCGCCTCTCCGGCACCGCCGCGCGACTCGAGTTGAATCGCGTGAGCGAAACCTCGCTGGAGCAGGCGATCGGGATTGCACGCGTCCGATTGAGCGTCGGAGGCCAAACCCAGGTGGCGGTGCTCGCGGCGGAAAACGAACTCACCAAACTGCGCGAAACGCGGCGTGATCTCGAACTTGGCGTCTCCACCGCCGAGACGCAATTGCAGGTGTTGATGAACCGGGACGCCTTTGCGCCGCTCGGCCGGCTGGCGCGGAGCGCGGTCCTCCCGCCGCCGCCCGCCCTGCCAGAGCTGCGCGGCGAGCTCTTCGCGAACCGCCCCGAGTTGCGCCTTGCGGAAGCAACCATCCTCTCCGCGCAGGCCAGGCTGTAGCTGGCCCGGCGCGAGTGGATTCCCGATCCGACGGTGAGCGTGGCAGCTCAGCGCTACAACGCTGCGGCGCAAGTCGCGAGCGAAGTGACGGCCGGCGTCTCGATCAATCTCCCATGGTTGAATCGGAAAAAATACCGCGCGGAAATCGCGGAAGCGGAGCACGAAGTCGAAGCCGCACAGCGCGCCCTGGAAGCCGCGCGGGGCGAAGCGCTTGGCCTGCTCCACGATCAGCTCGCGAAGATCGAGACCCTGCATCATCACGAGGAACTCGTTCGCGCCAGCCTGATTCCGACCGCGCGCCAGGCCGTGGAGGTGAACCGCGTTGCCTATGAATCCGACAAGATTCCGTTCGCCGACCTCATCGTCGTCATCCGCGAGGAGAACGAATTCCAGGCCCTGCTCCTCGGCCACGAGACGGACTACCGCATCGCGCTGGCTGAACTCGACGCCCTCGTTGGCCGCCTCGCGGCTGCGCCCGGCAAACTCATCCCCGCCAAATCATCGAAAAAGAAATGAAAGCTTCGACCGTTTTTTCCCTCCTCATCGTCGCGTCCCTGGCCGCGCTCGGCGGCTGGCAATATGGCCGCCAGCATGCCGCATCGAACTCCACAATCATCGCCGCCAGTGAGCGCAAGGTGCTCTTTTACCAGAGCCCGATGCATCCGTGGATCAAGTCCGACAAACCGGGCAACTGCACGATCTGCGGCATGAAACTCGTCCCCGTTTTCGAGGGCGATCAATCCGCGGACGCCGGCAGCGAGGATGCCAGCCTTGTCCGGCTCAGCCCGCAGAGCATCAATGTCCTCCACGTCGATACTGCGCCGGTAGTGCGCCAGCCGCTCGCCCGCACCATCCGCGTGGCGGGGATGATCGAGGACGACGACTCGACGCACCGCCGGCTCTCCGCTTACGTCGAGGGGCGCATCGACAAGCTCTTCGTCAATTACGTCGGCGCGGAGGTGACCGCGGGCCAGCCGCTCGCCTCGCTCTACAGTCGGGAGCTGCTCATCGCCCGTGGCGAATACGCGCAAGCGGTGCGGCAATCGCCTTCCGCGGAGCGCGAAAACTTTCTTGCCGCGAGCCGGCAGAAGTTGCGTCGGCTCGGCCTCACGCCGCAGCAGATCGAAAAATTGCCGGGCCAGACCGGCGACACCGCGGACATTGTCGCGCCGATTTCCGGCACCGTCGTCGAACGCAAAGTCTATGAAGGGCAGTACGTGAAGGAAGGCGACGTGCTCTTTGAGATCGCGGATTTTTCCAAAATGTGGTTCGTCTTCGACGCTTACGAGCGCGACCTCGCATGGATTCGCGTGGGGCAGCCGGTCGAGATCACCACGCCGAGTGTGCCGGGCAAAATCTTCACCGCGCCCGTCGCCTTCATCGACCCAAATCTCGTCATGGCCACGCGCTCGGCGAAGGTGCGTGTGGTTCTCGAAAATCCGAATGTGGCTGATCCGGCGAAGCATCGCCACGAGTTGCTGCACAAGGTGTATGCCGATGGACGGATTCGGGTGGAGACCGATCCGGTCTTGACCGTTCCGCGTGGCGCGGTGCTCTCGACCGGATCGGAGCCTCTCGTGTATGTGGCGAAAGACGAACGGCACTTCGAGCCGCGGCGCGTCACGCTCGGTCGTGCGGGTGACGATGTGTGGGAAGTGGTCGCCGGGTTGAGCGAGGGCGAGCGTGTCGTGGGCACGGGCAATCTTCTCATCGACGCCCAGGCCCAGCTCGACCGCCCGGCGCAGGCGCTTCCAATCGCCAGTCCTGCCGCCGAACTCACCGAGACGCAGCGCACGGCCGCGCGTGAACTACTCGCTGCCGCGTCCGCCGTTTCCGAGGCGCTCGCTGCCGACGATCTCGCCGCGCACAACAAAGCGAACGAGATATTTCGTGCGAAAGCCGAAGCGGTGATTACCAGCTTTGGCGAAAGTGCCCGGCGCTTGCACGATGTCGCGAACAGCGGGCCAGCCAAGGATTTGGTGGGC
>JBBSDS010000224.1:0-8849 GCA_038240495.1 Chthoniobacterales bacterium
AAAACGCGCTTCTTCGATTCGTGCTATTCCGGAAGTTCATTTCGGCGGGACGCCGAAACCAGCGCCCGGGACGGACGCGCTCCCCGGACATCGCGGCGGACAATTCCCGAAAATTCCGCACGTCACTTCTTCCCGTAGCACGTCACCTTGCCATCCACCGAAGCAACGTAGAGCCGGCCTTGGGCAATGGCCATGCCGTCCCACACGGGCGGGCTCTCGACCTTGATCTCGCCACCGATGTTGCCTTTGGCTGTGCTCACCGCCAGGAGGCTGCCGCCGGATTTTCCATCGAGCGCGGCGTCCTGCTCGGCGAGATCCTGATAGATCGCAGGATCTTTCTTCGACATCCGCTCGAAGGCGTACTCCTCGTCGATCATATCGGGCGGTCCGCTGACAAAGACGGTGTCCTTTGCCATGCACATCGCGCGGGCAAAGACCGGGGAGTGCGCGTTCCACTGGTGCTCGACGAAACTGCCACTCTTTGGTCCGCCGGCGGGCGCGACACCTTCGTCGTGACCAGCGGCAACAGCGAGGACGGACGGCGAGTTCCCGGTCTTCCGAAACCAAAGTGCGGTGCCGACTTTGCCTTTGCCGGTCTCGACCCCGTTCATCGTGCCGAGGAGCGCGCCGCCCGCGTCATCTCTCGCGGTGCCATTGTCAAAGGTGCAGGCAATGAGCGCGCCGCAGCCGCGCTGGATATAGCTCGCGCTGTTGGCGTGTTGGACGATGTCGCCTTCGCTGAGCGCACGCGGCCAGACGGCGAACTGATCAATCATCCCGGTGTAGGGCGCGTCGTGGCCGTAGTCGCCGACGAGCGAACCGCCCGCCGCGCCGAGACTGAGGCCCTGCGCGGGTTTCTTGCTTATAAAGGCGAAGGCTTTCGTCTCGGCGGCGAGCTGGCCATCGACGTAGAGCCGCAGCTTTTTGTCCTCACCCAAAACTCCCGCGAGATGGTGCCAGCCCTGGTCAAGCACGCGCGCCGCCTCCGCGGTTTCCGTTTTCTTGTCGGCACGGACGGAGAAGCCGGGTCGCCCTTCCTGCAAGGCGAGCGAATAGCCGGTGACCCCGCCACCGTGCTGGACGATGACGCCATCCGGGCCGTCGGGCAGCACCCACGCTTCGACGGTCAGCGGTTTATTCGACGGATCGATATTATCGGAATCAAACTTCACCATGGGGTGCGCGCTCGCCGCTTTACCCGCAGGCTTGGCCGCAACCTGTTTCTTTTTTCCACCACCGCCCGCGCTGGCCGCATCGACCTTCACGTCCGGTGCTTCCTTGCTCGCGGAGAAGAGCTGATGCTCCATCGTGGTCGTCCATTTGTAATACTGCGGGAGGCGGGAGTAGCCGTACACGTTCTTGTCGTCGTGCACGAGGATGCGGCCCTCGGGTGTGTATTTACCGGCTTGGAAGTAGCCATTGTGACCGCCGGCGAAGCTCTTGCCGAAGACCCAGTAGCTGCGGTGAAACCACGTGTCGTCGAGGAAACCCATCGGCGCGAAGAGATGCCGGCCTTCGCCTTTTTGCGCGCCGCCCTGCTCGGCGGCGTTGCCGCTCACGGGGCCGATGTCGATGCGCACACCATCGGCGCCGATTTTCTGCGAACGCAAATACATCACCTTGCCGTCGCTCGAGAGAATGTCGTTGAGCGCGACCGGCATTTGCAGCGTCTTGTGACGCTCCTGCAAATCGCCGCCAGTCTCGGGATCCTTATCGTCATAGACTTGCTCGGCGACTTTTTTGCCGGTCGCGATCTCGAGTCGGATGAAGCGCAGGCCGCCATCGAGGAAGCAGGAGCGGCCAGCGACGAGGCTGGCGACGCCGTTTTCCACGAGCACACTGCCGTGGACGGGCCACACGCTTTCGATTTGCTCGAAGGCGCCGTGTCGGCGGGAATTCGGCGCTGCCTGAAAACGCCAGATCAATGCGCCGTCGCTCTCGCGCAGGCAATAGACCCATCCATCCATGCCGCCGAAGAGCACACGGCCCTGCCACAGAGTCGGCGGCGAATCGATGCGTGCCCCGGCGATGTAGTGCCAGAGCGGCTTCCCGGTCGCTGCGTCGAGCGCGTAAAGCGTGTGCGCATCGATTTGTGAGACGTAGGCTTTACCGTCGGCGACGGTCATTGCGCTGAGCCTGCCGCCGAGATCCAATTGCCACGCTTTGCCGAGATCGGCGGCGAGTGACTGGTCGCTGAAGCCGCTGCGCTCGGTGTCGTGGCGGTACGTGGGCCAGTCTTTGGCGTCGGTCGGTTTCGCGTCGAGCGGCTGCTCCCAAGCGGGGCCGTGTTCGAGGCGCTGCGCGTCGGCGGGCACGGGCGGGTAGGGCGAAGTCGCGGCGGAAAGCGCGTTGAGACCGTCGAGTTTCGCCTCGGGGTAGCAGGCACAGTTGTGCGGGCCCGCGTAGGTCAGGCCATTGGCCGGGAGGACGCCATAGAGACACGCGCCGCGGACCCAGTGGTTGAGGTCCCAGTGCTCCTTGTCGATGTCCACGTATTCGATGCCGGTGCGCGACGGAATGATGAATTTCTCGGTCGCCTTGGCGATGTAGCAGCGATGGTGAAACCAGTAGGTGCCAGCGGGCACGTCGGGCTTGAAGTCCTTCTTCGTCTCGCCGGTGCGCAAGTCGCGTCCGACAAACTCGCCCGACATATTCCCCTGCGTCGTCGGCGCATTCCACACGAGTCCGCCGGCGACGATGAGATCCTCGGGCGATCGGTAGCCGGATTTTTCGTGCGGCGCTTTCCACAATTCCTTGCCGGATTCAGCATCCAAGCCCTTCTCCGAGCCATCGCCGCCGGCGTAGAGCACAGTGTCCCCGGTGATGAGCACGCGCGGGCCGAAGTTGTATTCGAGCAGATTGCGCTTCGGCTCGGGGCCGCTCGCCCAGCGTTGCGTGCCGCTCTTCGCCTCGAGGCAGACGAGTTGTTCCCCATCGTAAAAGATGACGCGCCGACCGTCGGTCGAAAGCGTGATTGGTGCGACTTTTGTGTTCGCCTTTTTCCACAGCAGCTTGCCGGTGTTCGCATCAACCGCCATGAGCGTGCGCGGTTTTTTGTCCCACTCGTAGTCCTTCGCGACGCGGCCCTGATCATTCTGCTGCAAGGGCGCGTAATCTTTTAACGACCACGCTTCGGGATTCACGAGTGCGTAAAGCACGCCGTCAACGTGCAGGATTTCTTCCGCACCCTTGGTTTCGGCGAAAGTGCGGATCACATCACCGGTCGCGCCATCGAGGCAGGATATGGGCTCTCCAATGTCCATCGTGACAAAGATGCGGTCGCCATCTCCGACGAGGCGCCGGGTCAATTGCGTGGGTCCGGATTTGAGCGGCCACATGTGATCGCTCCATTTCTCAATCGACTTTTTCCAAAGCACCGCCCCGTTAAACGCATCGCGCGCGATGAGACTCCAATGCGATGGCAGCAGGATCGAGACGCGCGAGCCTTCATCCATGATGTAGTAAAGCCGTCCACCGCTCGTCACCTCTGCACTCACCGAAGACATGCGGTCGTGATGCCGCGACCAGCGCGGACTGCCGACCCACTGCATTCGCTCCGGCGGACCGACCTGCGTGTCCTTCGAGACGGCGTTGCCTTTCGCGTTGTAATAATAGTGTGTCCACTCGTCGAGCGCGTCGGACTTCGTCTTCACGGTCTTCTTCCACTCGCCGCCTTGCTTTACGAGCGCCACCCCATTTGGCACGAGCACCCGCTTGACCTCGTCCATCGACACGCCATCGAGGTGGTCGGCGACGATGAGGTTCACGAGGTTGTCGATGTACGGAAGCTCGCTGCCTTTCCAAGTTTCCATCGTGACGTCGCCTTGGACTTTTGCCTCGAGCAATCGCTCGCGTGCGGCGGCGACTTTGGCCGGATCGCGATCCAGTCCCTGCACCTGAAAGCTCGCATTTTTTCGCAAGGCCGCGGTCAGCTTTGCATCGCCCGCTCCGAGATGAACGACGAATCCGCCTTTCACTCCACTCGTCGTGAGGATGAGGTCGGCTTCGGTGCGTGCTGCACCGTCGTCGAGAGCGCCGAAACTGGAAACAGCAAGGCTGGCAGACGCAGCCACGATGCGGAGGAGAGATTTGTAAGTCATATCGGGGAGAACTGCGGAGTGAGTTGGGAAAAACACCGCCTCGATGGGTCGGTTGCAGGCGGTGACTTTCTGTCCAGCGATCTCAACACAGATGTAACGCCAAAGCGATAGACTTTGCAGCCAGCAGCGGACAAGGGTGGGCGCACGTGGAATCTCCAAATCCGAGCATCCCCATACCCAAGCCAGGAACCGGCACCGCCGGAGTCTTGCGCGAGATCGCGTGGGCATTTCTCAAGCTCGGATCGACTGCATTTGGCGGACCGGCGGCGCACATCGCGATCATGGAACAGGAGTTTGTGCGGCACCGGCGATGGCTCACTCACGCGGAGTTTCTCGACCTGCTCGGCGCAACCAATTTGATCCCGGGACCCAACTCGACGGAGATGGCGATTCATATCGGGCATCGTCGCGGCGGTTGGCTCGGACTCATCATCGCGGGCGTCTGTTTCATCCTGCCAGCGATGCTGATCGTCGGCGGAATCGCGTGGGCTTACGTCCGCTTCGGCACGCTGCCGCAAGCCGCGGGCCTGCTCTACGGCGTGAAGCCGGTCATCGTCGCGATCATCGTCCAGGCCTTGTGGAGTCTCGCGCGCACAGCAGTGAAAACGAAATGGCTGGCGCTCGCAGCGCTGATGGCCGCGGCTCTCAGCGCATGCGGCGTCGATGAACTGCTCATTCTTTTCGGCACCGCCTTCGCCGTTCTCGTCGCGCGCTCCCTGGGACGCGAGAAAGCGACGAACGTAATGGCGTTTCTGCCGCTGCTCACCGCACCGACAACGAGCGCCGTAGCCGCAGGCACAACCGTGGTGGCTCCGTTCAGTCTCTGGGCGCTATTTCTGTTCTTCGCAAAAGTCGGTTCCGTCCTTTTTGGCAGCGGCTATGTCCTGCTCGCCTTTCTCCGCGCCGACCTGGTCGAGCGCTGGCACTGGTTGACCGAAAGCCAGCTCCTCGACGCCATCGCCGTCGGACAAATCACGCCCGGCCCCGTTTTCACCACCGCCACCTTCATCGGCTACATCCTCGGCGGACCCACTGCCGCTCTGCTCGCCACCGTCGGCATTTTTCTGCCCGCATTTATCTTCGTCGCAATCAGCGGGCCACTCATCCCGCGACTCCGCGCCTGGCCACTGACCGGAGCCTTTCTCGATGGCCTTAACGTCGCCTCCCTCGCGCTCATGGCCGTCGTCACCTTTCATCTCGGTCACGCGGCCTTGATCGACTGGACCACCGTCCTGCTCGCCGTCATCGCCGCCGTTCTTCTCCTTCGCTACAAATTGAATTCCGCCTGGCTCGTCCTCGGCGGTGCTGCCGCGGGAATGTGCATCGGACACTGAGCGCGAATTGCCAGGGAGGCGGACCTTTCTTCCGCTGCCTCGACATTCGCACCAGAGTCGGCGTTTATGCCTCACTTCATCCCCCATGAAAAAACGCTTCCTCATTCTGCTCTGGGCGCTGGTGACTGGCAGCGCGCTCCACGCCGGCGAAAAACCAAACGTCCTCTTCATCCTTTGCGACGACATCCGCTGGGATGCACTCGGCTGCGCGGGACATCCGCATTTGAAGACGCCAAACATCGACCGTCTCGCGGCCGAAGGCGTGCGTTTCAAAAACATGTTTTGCACGACCTCGCTGTGTTCGCCGAGCCGCGCGTCCATCCTCAGCGGGCTCTACGCGCACGCGCACAAAGTCGTGAACAACTTCACTGAATTTCCCACGGAACTGCCGAGTTTTCCCCGCCGACTCCACGATGCCGGTTACGCCACGGCCTACATCGGCAAGTGGCACATGGGCGAAGAGAACGACGAGAGGCGGCCCGGTTTCGACTACTTCGTGACGCACAAAGGCCAGGGGAAATACTTCGACACGGAGTGGAATCTCGACGGCAAGGAGCGCAAGGTTCTGCCCGGCTATTACACGCACATCGTGCAAAAGCTCGGACTCGACTGGCTCGCGCAGCAGAAGCAGGACAAGCCGTGGCTGCTCATGATCGGCGAGAAAGCGCCGCACAGTTTCTACTTCCCGGAGAAAAAATATGAGCACGCCTTCGACGACGTACGCGTGCCGTATCCCGACAGCGCCTTTCATCTCGACGACAAGCCGGCATGGATCAAGGAGCGCCTCTACACATGGCACGGCATTTACGGGCCGCTCTTCGAATGGCGAAAAAAATTCCCCGACGACCGACCCGAGGCGGTGAAGGATTTCGAGAACATGACGCACGCCTATCTCGCGACGATCCTGTCGGTCGATGACAGCGTCGGGCAGATCGTCGCAGCGCTGCGGGAGCGCGGTGAGCTCGACAAGACGCTCATCGTTTTCATGGGCGACAATGGGCTCCTCAACGGCGAGGACGGGATGGTCGATAAGCGGACGATGCATGAGCCGAGCATCCGCGTGCCGTTGATCGTGCGTTATCCGCGAGCCTTTCCGAAACCGCGCGTGGTCGAGCAGCAAGTGCTCACGCTCGATGTCGCGCCGAGCATTCTCGAACTTTGCGGCGCACCGGCGCTGCCAAATATCCACGGCCGTTCATTTGTGAATCTGGCGCGCGGCGAGGGCGGCGATTGGCGCAAGTCCTGGTTCTACGAATACAACTACGAGAAGCAGTTTCCCTACACTCCCAACGTCCGCGGCGTGCGCACCGACGACTGGAAATACATCCACTATCCGCACGGCGACGGCGGAACGGACCGGCACCTCGCGGAGCTTTACGACCTCCGCAGTGATCCGCAGGAACTCCGCAATCTGATCAAAGATCCCGCGCACGCGGGCAAGGTCGCCGAACTCCAAGGCGAACTCGCGCGCTTGCTCCAAGAATTCGGCGTCGAGAAGGATGAGATGCCGCTCGACGAAGGCATCAAACAAGCTCTGCCCGACCAGAAAATCCGCTGACCAAACCAGCCAGCGGTCGGAGGCTTTGAAAAAGGGTGGACTTAGAATCCGCGCTCCCGAGTGACCAAAGGCCACCCTCCCAAAATATAGGAGACCAGAGATCCTAGGTGACACGATCCGTGTATGCGCGGGATTCCTTTGGCGAGCTACGACTTGGCGGATTGGGATGCCGAGCCGAATGCCGATATGATCTTCAAGCGCGGAGAAGAGTAGTTCGACGCTGTATCCCGCCGCGAAAGAAATCGCGGCCGGCGCTAGTTGGCCCTGAGTCTGAGTTCCACTTATGGCATCGGCGCGAAGGAACCATCCTACCGCAAGGCCCGCGAGGACTCCGAGCGTAATGCGCAACCCATACGCAGAACGCGCCTCGTCTCGATAGGTTCGTTCGCGTGTATCCGCGACTAACTGCCGCAAGACATAAGCGCAGGCACCGACCCATCCGTAGATCAATGGCAAAGCGTATGTTCGGATGATTCTCAACCAATTCTCGCTCTGAATCCTGTTCTCCTGATCCTGCTTGAAAGCATCGTCCTTCGGCTGACCTCCAAGGTTGCCACCAAAGAATCGCCCGAAGCCCCGCAAGCCGCGCCAATCGCGCAGGAGCGTTTGCACCACACCTATCCGGGAATAGAGGTTGGATTGCTCGGGCTCGAGAACATCGCGACGCTTCTGAGCGGCTTCCTTATCTTGTTCATTATCCAATTGGCTTATCTCGACCTTTAATTCGCTGGATCGCTTGTCGATGCGGGACAGTTCATCGATGAGCGTCGCTCCAAAAACCCAGTAGATTTGAAACACAAGGAGAAAAATCAGCGCCACGCCGGTCTGCGCCCGATAGTCGCGGACGGCCAGCCGGGCTTTGGAAAATTTCCTCGGCGCTCCAAACCACCACCGGCGGACTTCATCGCCATACTGGTCCGAAGAGTCCCGAATGCTTCCCACTGTCACCTTCCCCTTGCCCACCGACACGGCAAGCTTCGAATAAGTCTCAAAAAACTTTGCTTCCTCTTCCTCACTTACCACCCCCGCTTCGGCCAGCGCTCGCGCGTGCGTCACACCGCGGATTAACTCCGGCTCCGGATTGAGACTATTACGCGCGGCAAAATCCACCAACATCTCTGCACTCTCAAGCGCGTCCTGAAAACGGGAACTTGGCATCGCGCAGCCGCCTCAGTTATCCCGCGACAACCGCGAAAGTATAGACGCACGGCTTCCCGTTCTGCCGCACCGGTTTGCCGTCCGAAAATAGCACCTCGATGGTGTAGATGCCCTGTCGCAAATGCTTCTTTAGCGTCCAAGTCCGCCAATTGAACTTGCCTGCGGAATCGATTTCGGACGCTAGGGCTTTAGTCTGTCCGACGACGCCGGTGTCCAAGTTCTCAGCGGAGTTATCTCCGAGAAGCTCCGGTCTATCGTTTTCCATGCCCTGCCGACCTTGGAGCGTCCACCGGTGATAGATGGGTCGAGCCTTGCCATTTCCAAGAAACTTCAGCGCCTCCGCATTGCCCGTGAGCATTGTCCAAAAATAAACCGGCCCTTCTTTGATCTTCGCACTCGGCTCAAGTCCGGGCCGCAATGGTGTTCTTTCATTAACCCCAGAAGTCAGCACAGCCTCGCTGACTTCCAACCCCGGCACCTCAGCCAGAGCAAGTCCGACCGTCTGCCAAATCAAAGCACATACTAAAGCAATCGACCGGGTCTGCATCGGACTTTCTTCTAACGTGGGTGTCGAATAAGTAAGTTTTGAGTTAGTAGGAAAGCGTCAGGCTGGCTGTGGTGGAAAAGAGCGTTGAAGCCTGGAAAAGCTCCGGGAGGTCGGTCAAGAGGCAACTGAGGCACTCCAAGGCGCGAAGGAGG
>JBBSDS010000225.1:0-8840 GCA_038240495.1 Chthoniobacterales bacterium
CTTAGCCGGAGCACTGATTTCCGTAGGACACCCACCCCGCCGAGCGCGCATGTTTCGCGCTCGCCTGCCGTATCGCTGGTAGCGAGCAGTCCGAATTCGGCGGCGCTCGTTGACGCCAGGCGGTGGTCATGCCGAAAGCCACCGCCGTATTCGATGCCGACGACAGCCGTCTGACCAGCGCGCTGGCGCGCATCAATGGCCGGATGCTCGCGCTGCAATCGCGCATCGCCAAAGTTTGCGGCGGCGTTCATCGCCATCCGCGCGGTGGCCGGTGTGGTGACCGCGGGCTTCGATCATTTCAAGCAGGCGCTCGATGTCGGCGGGCAACTCAATGATCTCTCGGCGAACACAGGCATCGCCGTGGCCGATCTGGTCGTGTTGCAACAGGAGTTCGCCAATGCAGGCAAGTCGGCGGAGGACATCGGGCCGGTGTTCGGCAAGATGGCAAAGACGCTGCAAGGCGGCTCGGCGGACGACACGATCAAGAAGCTCGGCATCAATCTCGAAGAGCTGAAGAAAAAGACGCCCGCGGAGCAGTTCCGCACGCTCGGCTCGGCGATCAACACCATCCAAGACCCGTCGCAAAAGGCCGCGGCCTCGATGGAGATTTTCGGACGCAGCGGGGCGGAGTTGCTCGCGCTCTTCTCGTCTGACGGTTTCGGCGAGGCTGCCAGTCAGGTGGGCTCGCAGGCGCAAATCCTCGCCAAAGATGCGGCGCTCTTTGATGACGTCAGCGACAAGCTCGCGCTGACCGGACTGAAGGTGCGCGGGTTCTGGGTCGGCGTGGCGGACAAGGTCGCGCCGGTGCTCAAACCGCTGCTCGACAAGTTCGCCTCGCTCGACCTCGCGAGCTGGGGACAGAAGGCCGGCGAAGCGGTGGCGTTCATCGTCCAGGGCGTACTAAGGGACGGACTTATTGAGGGCGCTCCGAACATCTTCGGCGCGATTCCGCGCTCGGCCATATCCCGTATGAATTCGCGGCGGATTCGAGCAAGGTCGGCGGCGCGGGCGTGCGCCTCGTAGTGGCGAAAGCGGATCGGCGCTTTTCGTATCGGCAGCTCATCCTCATCGAGCGGTTCTTGAAGCCCGTGTGGTTCTTCGTCATCGGCGACGCCATCGCTACGCGCCAACTGCCGGCGGTGGAAAACTGGACCAAGGTGTCGTTCACCACGCCGCGCCGGATCACCGTGGATGCCGGCCGCGAAGCGCAGCAGAACCGCGCGGACGTTGAGCTTGGAATTAAGACCCTCGCTGAACATTTCGCGGAGCAAGGCATGGACTTCGCCGAGGAAATGGACATCCGGGCGCAGAACGCCCGCGCTCTCCTCGACTTGGCCCAAAAATACAAGGTGCCCCTCGATATGCTGTGGAAACCGAGCGGCGGCATTGTGGCGACGCCCGCGGTCGGCGAAAGCGACGATCCTGCGGGGGCGAACGACATTCGCCAGTCGGGGTAGGCCGACGAACCGCGCCTCGCGGCTCGTGTCGCCACGAACGGCGCTTTGACAGTCGCAGCGGGGCATGACGCCCTCGCTTCACGCTCTGCACTATCAACCCTGGCTCATCACGCCGGAGGCTCATGCCGCCATGCGGCAGTCAGTGAGCCGCGCGGGGCTTTTCAACGAACCGACTGAGCCACCCACATCGGACCTGCTCGGCGTCGAAGATGGCATCGGCATCGTGAGTATTTTCGGACCGCTGATGAAGCGACCGGACATCTTCGCCCGCGTGTTGCTGGGCGCGACCGACATGGACGAGATCGCCGAGGCGCTGATCGAAGCGCGCGACCGGGTGGACGTGCAGGCGGTGCTGCTCGCCATTGATTCGCCAGGCGGAACGGTGAATGGCACGCCGGAACTGGCGGCGCTCGTGGCCGGTGTCTCGAAGCGCAAATACGTCCATGCGTTTTCCGATGGCCAGATGTGCAGCGCGGCCTACTGGATCGCTTCGCAGGCCGATGCCATCTACGCGACGCCGAGCGCCCGCGTCGGCTCGATTGGCGTCCTTCTCCCGATGCTCGATGAAAGCGAAGCCTTCAAGCAGGCAGGCGTCAAGGTCGAGCCGTTCGCCGCCGGCAAATACAAGAGCGTCGGCGTGCCGGGCCTGTCGCTCACCGATGAGCAGCGGGCGTGGCTGCAAGCCGACATCGACGAAATCTACGGCGACTTCAAAACTGCGGTACTGACGCGGGGTCGCGCCGTTCCCGCCAGTGCGATGGAAGGCCAGGACTTTTCCGGGCAGAAGGCGTTCGCCAATGCGCTCACTTCCGGCGTCGTGCCGGACTGCGCGTCCGTGCTGACCAAGATGCGCAGCCGGCACGTGAGTTGACAGGCATCGAGGGACACGAATGAAGACCATCGACGAGCAACTCGAAGACGCCCTCGCGCGTGCAAAGCGGCTGGAGGCTGACGCCCAGGCAGGCAGCGCACTTCTTACCGAGGCCAGCAAACAATCCGACGATCTCCGCCAACGGCTCACTACGCTGACCACGGACAACGAAACCCTCGTGCTCACCAACGGCGAACTCACCGAGCAGCGCGATCAACTCGCGAGCGACCTCGCTACCGCGAAGCAATCCCTGACTTCCGCCGCGACCGCTGCTGAGGAACTGACCAAAGCGAAGGACCATCTCACGGCGCTCAGCGCCGAAGTCGAGAAGCTCAAGGCCGACGCCAAAAGCGCCGAGCGCATCGCCGCCGAGCGCTACGGCGCCGCCAGTCCGCAGCCGCTCCCCGTCACTTCCCGCGGCGATGCCAAGGCCGACGAACTCGTCACGAAGTTCAAAGCCATCACCGACCCGAAAGAACAAACCGCCTTCTGGCGCTCCCTCTCCACCGAACAGCGCACGCTCATCCTCAACGCCCAGTAACCGACCACTCCCATGCCCAATACGATCACCAACGTCAAAGACATCAAGGTCGCGCAGAACGCGCTCCAGCCGTGGATGGCCGGACTGCTGCCGCTGCGCGCCTTCTCCACCAACTTCTCGCCGGAGCCGGCGGACAAGCTCGACACCGTGCGCGTCCCGGTTGTCGGCGCGCCCTCCGCTTCCAGCGAGTTCACCGGGAGCTACACCGCGAACGCGGATTCGACCGTCTCGGTCATTCCGGTGCAGCTCAACAAGCACAAGTTCAAGACCGTCCACGTCACCGCGCGGGAGGCCGCCGAGACGGCGCTCAACGTGCTTGAAACGCTCGTGTCCAGCGCGGTCAAGCAGCTCGCGCAGGATGTTCTCCAGGACATCTTCTCCTCCATCACCGCCGATCCATACGGTGCGCCGGGCATCCCCGCGCTCGCCGCGTCCGCCTTCGATTACAAGAAGGTGCTCTCGATCCGCGAGGCGTGCAGCATCGCGAAGATGCCGGTGACCGACCGCGCGCTCGTGCTCGATGGCGCTTACTTTACGAACCTGCTCGGCGACGAGATTGTGGCCAAGAGCTTCATGGCACCGATCGCGCAGCCGGGTGTGGTCGAAGCGCAGATTCGCCGGCTGGCTGGCTTCGACATCTTCGAGACCACGATCCTGCCGGAGAATGGCGAAAAGCTCGTCGGTTTCGCGGCTCATCCGAGCGGCCTCGCGGTCGCCATGCGCTACCTCGAACCCGTCGCCCAGTACGACGAGGCTGGTGCCGTCACCGACCCCGACACGGGCCTGACCTTCGGCTACTTGCGCTACACCGAAGTGCAGAGCAACCGCATCTTCGTCACCGTCGAGTGCCTCTACGGCTATAAGCAGGCCATCGCCGACGGGATCAAGCGCATCGTGAAACCGTAAGCGCGGCGAACAAACTTCGGTGGGTGGTTGCGAGCCCCGCTGCTGGAAACGGCAGCGGGGCTTTTCTTGCGCCGGCACGGCGCCTAGCGGATTCGAATCGAGTTGCGTCCCCGTTGAACCCTCGCCTGATTGCAGATATGACAGGTGACTCCCCCGCGATCGAATACTTCCGCGTCCATCCTCGTGTCGTGTCCGCCTTGCGAAAACACGGCAAGGCTCCTCCTGCCCAAATCCCGAAAGCGCAGATCGAGCGCTTCCTTCAAGACACCGCTACTCTGTGCGAGATGGAAAAGCTGGAGGGAAAATTCAATCTTTTCGAAGCAATGGGCATAGGAGCGCGGGAGGTTCGGCATTCGCGTGTAATCGCGTGGCTGTTGGATCCGGCAGGCAGCCACGGCCAGGGAGCTAATTACCTCCAAAGGTTTGCGCAACTCACTTTCAGCCAACGCGAGTCGGCCGCTGCGCCAAGCTCCATTGACTGGGCAGGATTTACGGTGAAGTGCGAAGACGAGCGTATCGATTTGCTCCTCGTGAACGAGCGATCACGCCTGGTCATTGCCATCGAGAATAAAGTCCATTCCGTCCAGGGAGGAGGACAGTTGGAGCGTTATCGGAAGACTCTTGAGAACCGGTTTTCCGGCTACACGAGAATCTATGTTTTTCTCACGCTCCGTGGAGAGACGCCCGAGGATGAGGCGTGGATACCGCTGGAACTGGGCCGCTTTGCTCGCGAAGTCATTACACCCAGCCCACCGCAAAGCGATCCGGCCTCCGCACGCGCTCTCCTATTTCGCCACTACGCAGAGTGGATTCGCGCCAGCGGTCATCCCCCGGCGGACAATCTGTTCGAGGTGATGCATCTCGCGGGGCATGAGTTGAGGCATTCAGACTTCCTCCGCTGGCTACTGAATCCAAGAGCTTCGCACGGTCTCGCTGACTCTTTTCTGCGCTACTTCCTCCACTTGATCAGGAGTACGGCGAATCTACCGGAGGATTTCGGCGAAGGCGACTGGGCGGACCTGGAGGTCCGCCGCGAGTTCGAGCACATCGATTTGCTGCTGATGAGCGAAAATCAGCGGCTGGCGATCGTCGTAGAAAACAAGGTCTTCGCGCGGGAGCGACCGGGCCAGATCGCCGACTATCAATGCACGGTGCAGCGACACTTTGAACATGACCGGCTGATCCTTGTGTTCCTGGACATGCTCGGCCGCCGCTCTTCCGAATCCACCGCGGTGAATCTGAGCTACGCCGACTTGCTTCCTTTCTTCGATGAAAGCCTTTGCGGCAATCCGCTATCCCCCGATGGAACAGCGCGATGCCTCATCGACCAATATCGCGCCTTGCTGACGAGCAAGCTTTGGATTTGGGAAAAGACAGTCGAGCATGCGCCGCCGGCGCTCGCCGCGCTGGCATCCGACGTATGGCAGAAAAACCGCAGCGAAGTTGCGGCGTTGCTGACCGAGATCGACCATTGGCAGAAAAGGCTCTCAGTTTGGCTTGGCGCGTTTCTTTTGGAAGAAGCTGCGAGGACATTCCATTCCAATGTGGCCCGGACGGACAAGAAGCTCTGGCATTCGTTCGTCCCGCTGGAGTTCGACGAGATCGAGACGTTACGCCGCGCCGGCGCCGATCCCGCATTCGATGGGCGCCTGCTAATGTATCAGTTTTTTGTGATTCCCTTCGGCGACACCGCTTCGGTGCGCGCGCCTCAAGTCTCGATCGACGTCAAAATGGTCGCGGCAACGCCGGAGTGGGAGCCGCTGAAGGCGCACCTTCATCAACGCGCCAGGGAGGTTTCCCTCTTCAACCGTGCGCGCGGTGCCACTCCATCGAAGTTCGATCACTTGCTTAACCACGAGTTGATCCGGGTCGATGAGGTTGCGCAATCAGGCCCGGAGGAATTGAAGATTCGGCTCCGTCACCGCCTTGATCGATTTCGGGCTACGATCCATCAGGACATCGTCGCTTTCTTCCGAGAGGAGACCGCCGCTTTCCGCCCAAGCTAGCGCACTCGAGAAGCATGACCGCCGAGCAAGGCCGAGCCCGAGTTGTTCGTGACATTAACGCGGGGCGATGGCCGATGCCGAAAGTGGCGCCTCTCGAATGGATTGGAGAGGTGATCCGAGTGCGCCACAAAATCTCAGGCAGAGTGTATGAGGTGACCGGTGAAGTTGGTCGCGGGAATGGATGTCACCCGGACGGTCGATACTGCATCGTCGCGGGATTCTGGCACGACCGCCACGATGGAATCGTCGCATGGTGCTGCTGGTATCGCTTCGAGCGGCGGTCATGGGACTGGATGTTCATCGGGCCGATGACGGACTTCGAGCTGTGGCCGCCTTTGACATCCCCAAAGGGGCATGTCGCTCCACGATGAGAAAGCCGATGCGCTCGCCGAAGTTCTAGCCGCCACAGGCGAGGAGATTGTCTGGAAAGGACGAACGCTCTACGCGCTCGTCTCCGACAACCCGCTGAGTCACGACCTGGGTCTTGGCGGATTCGAGGCGAAAGGCGACTGCACCATGAAGGTGATGCGCTCGGAGCTGGGGGCGGACCGGCCGAAGCTCGGCGAGCGGGTGGAGTTCCAGGGCGCCGACTATCGTATCACACGCGTCACGGATCATCCGCAGTTCCCGATGATCGTGCTCGTCCTCGAGCCGGAGGAATAGCGCCATGCTCGATCACGTCCTCGACGAGATTCTTCTCGCACATCTCAAAACGGTTCCGACGCTCGCGGCCAGCAACGCCTACACCGGCCAGGACAACGCGGAGCATAAGCTGCCGGCGCTCACGGTCAGCACCACGTCACAGCCGCTCGCCGGATCGGATTCCGCATTTCGCGGCGAGGTCGACGTCATCATCGAAAGCGAGGCACACGATACGACACCGGCGGTGCATGGGGATCGCGTGGAGGCAGTGCGAACCGCGCTGGCGAACCGGTCGCAGTTCATCGCCGCGCTCAACGCGACGGCCCGACTGCACATCTATGGCTACGCCCCACTCGGCACCGAGCCCACGGCGGGCGAGGCTCGTTTCGCCACGAAGCTGAAATATCGGTTCGGCTTCGGGCCGGCGTGATCGTTGACACCACCGAGTTGGTATGCCCGCCAACGACGTAAAATTCGGCATCAGCCGCCACACCGGCACGCTCATTGATTCGGTGGAAACCGACGACAGCGTGCAGGTTAAGGAACTCGCCGGCAGCGACGGCGAAATCGCCCGTGTGAAATCGTATCGGAAAATGACCGAGGGTTCGGTGAAAGGCCACGGCGCGCTCGCGGTCGTGCCGGGCGTCGGCGATCCCGGTGTGAGCGGGCTGCCCAACGGCGGAGTGACGGTCATCACCAACGTGAAGCACAGCGAAAACAACGAGGATTTCGACGGCTGGGAATACAGCTTCAAGCACTACCCGACGGCGGAAGCCGTGACCTGATTATGAAGAAAGGCGACCAACTTTGCATCCTGCGCGCCGAGGTGAAGACCGACGCGGACGCGCTCAATCTCCTGCGGCTTGTCGCCGCGCTCGCCGCCATCGGCATCCCGCTCGATGACGACTGCCCGTATCTCGAAACGCGCGAGCTGATCGAGAACGTCGAGCGGCGGCTGGTAACGTGGACACTCAAGGCGAAGAGCGTCTGCGGCCAGCACGACGCACGGAAGCTCATCGAGGCGTGGCACGATCCGGTCTGGACCACGCAAAACGCCGAGCACCCGTTTGCCTACATCACCACTGCTTTCCGAAACGCGGGGCTGCTTGCGGCGGAGATCGGGCGACTTGCTCCCGTCGCGCTGATCCGCAAAGGCCGGCGGTTCGCACTCGTGCCCTTCGATGCGACGCCGGAACGCCGCCAGGAACTCCTCACCGCTCTCGAAAAATGACCACGGACGAACGAACGCAAACCAACATCGACACGTTCATCACGCCACCGACCGAGGCAGGCGGCATCACGCTGCGACCGTTCTCCGCGGGCACACTCACGATCTGCCGGGCGCTCGGACTCACGATGGTCGTGGGCGGCGACAAAGAGCAGGTCGAGTCGCTCTCCGCCGACGACAAACAGCGCCAGCTTACGACGTTCCTCTTCATCCAATCGCAGCCGCTCGACGTGGTGAAGAAGGCGGTGAAGCTCGCGCGGGAAAACCGCCAGGCTTTCGAGGACGAATACCTGCTGCCCTTCGAGCTGGAGCTGCCGGTGACCGCGATGTTCACCGCGATGCAGCAGCTCGAGAACAACCTCACCGCCATCGAGGCCGCGCAGATCGAGGTCATCACGCGGCCCAATGGCAGCAAAAAGGAGCCGACACCGCCCCCAAACTGATCGAGCCAGTGTGGACGGCGAGCTTCGTCTTCACACTGGCGCGAGAAACCGGGTGGTCTGAGCACTTCATTTTCTGGGAACTGCCCCTGCCGCGCTTGCTCCAATACCAGCACTGCGGACTGCGGGCGCATGACGTCTGGACGGTACCCGTCGCGCCTCCCGCGACGACTCAGCTCGAAACCCTGCTCACCAACTGGCGACCTAATGAACACACGAGTTCGTTTTGATCTCAAACCGATCCAGCGCGGCATCAAGGCACTCGCGCCGCATGTGAAGAAGTCCCGGCGCGAGCTTGCCGAGGAAGCGGCGCGCGGCTTCGTGAAAGAGGTCGTCGCGATCACGCCACCAGCATCGAAAGGCAAGCGTGGCAGCGCGGCGAAGAAAGCGGGCGAAGGCGCCATCATCGCCGACCTCGCGCGGGTGATGGTCGCAGCGGCGAGGCGTAAAGGCGTGACGCTCGGCAACCCGGCGGAGATCCACAAACGCCTGCGCGACCCGCACACCGGCCGTATCAACCCGCGCAGCCTCAAGAGCCCGTATCCGGTGGACGCCTCGGCGCTGCGCGCGTTGAAGCGGGATCTGCTCAAGCGCGTCGGTGAACTCGCCGCCGGCTGGAACGCAGGGGCGCAGAAGCTCGGCGTGAAGCTGCCCGCGTGGGTCGCGCGCCACGGCTCAAAGCGCAGTTCGGCGGCGGTGCTCAACACGTTCCGCGTCTTCCGCATCATCCTCACCAACGCAGTGAAATA
>JBBSDS010000226.1:0-8767 GCA_038240495.1 Chthoniobacterales bacterium
ATCGGCGAGGTTCGTCACGAGTTCGAGCTGGAGTCGGTTTGTGTCCTGGAATTCATCAACCATCAGGTAGCCGAACTTCCGCTGCCATTTCTCACGCACCGCCGTATGCTCCGTGAGCAGCTTCACCGTGAGCACCAGCAGATCATCGAAATCCACGGCGTTCAGCGTCTTCAGATCTTGCTGATACTGCGCGTAAACGTCCGCCACGAGCGATTGCGATTCCCCCGGCGTCACCTCCCTCCATCCATTATTCTTCGCCTTGGAAATCAGGCTCTTCGCCAAGTTTGGGTCCAGCTTCTCATCCTTCGCCGCTTTCCGCGTGATGATCTTTTTGATCAAGCCCGTCGTATCACCCTCGTCGTAAATGCTGAAATTCCGCTTGTAGCCGAGCTTGTCGATATCCTGCCGCAGCAGTCGCACGCAGAGCGCGTGAAAGGTGGACATGGTCACTTTTTTCGCCTGTGCGGGATCGATCATCTTCGCCAGACGCTCACGCATTTCCGTCGCTGCCTTGTTCGTAAACGTCACCGCCAGCACCTGCTCCGGCGGCACCCCTTGCGCGATGAGAAACGCCGCGCGCATCGTGATCACGCGAGTCTTTCCCGTGCCTGCGCCCGCGAGGATGAGCAGGGGACCCTCGGTCGTGCGGACCGCTTGTTCCTGTTCGGGATTGAGGTCGAAGAGCGAGAAGCTGGACATCGGAAAATCGCGCACAGGATGGCCCCACGCGCCGCCCGCGCAAGCGCGCTCGCGGAAAAGTTTTGTGCGCCGATTTTTCGCTTGCGCCGCGGCGCTCTGTTGCTCGCGGCGGCGGCTCGCGCGTTGTCAAATGGACTCGCGGATGCGACGATCGCATCGAATGAAAACGATGCTCGCCCTCGCGCTTTCCGTGCTTTTTGCCGTGCCTAGCCAGGCGCGTTTGGGCGAGTCGATCGCTGAATTGAAGAGGCACTACGGGCAATCCCTTGGGGTGGAGGGGACGAAGGAAGCGCGGATCAGCCGTTACCGCTTTCAGTGGTATAGCTACTCCGTTGAAGTCACCGTCCGCGAAGGGCTGAGTGTGAGCGAGGAGTTCACCCGGCGGGATCGGCAGGACTTCTCGCTGGCTGAGGTCCAGAGCCTCCTCGCGGAGAGTTCAGAGCCGGGCATTAGATGGGTCGTGGAGAAGGGAAACACATGGAAGCAGCGGGACCGGGTGGCCATGTGGTCGCAGCGTAGCTTGCTCGTGCAAGGGCGTGAACTCTGAGGTGGCGGGCCCGCCGGGCAAGCAGGTCGTGACTTCCGCTACTTGAGGAAGCGGAGGAGGACGGACGGGTAAAGCTTGTGTTCTGCGACTTGAATGCGGGCGTGCAGTTCTTCGGGCGTGTCGCTGGGAAAAATCGGGACGGCACTTTGGGCGATGATCTCGCCAGTATCCATCCCGGCATCGACGTAATGCACAGTGCATCCGGTTTCCGCCGCTCCCGCCGCGAGCGCTTGTTTCCACGCCTCCAGTCCGGGAAACGAGGGCAGCAGGGAAGGGTGGATATTGATGATGCGATGAGGAAAAGCCTCAAGGAGCGGGGCTTTGATCATGCGCATCCAGCCGGCGAGGACGACGAGTTCGACGCCCGCCTCGCGAAGCAAAGCGACAGTGCGCTCCTCGGCTTCGGGTTCGAGCTTGGTCTTGAAGCGACCGGGCGCGACGAATTCAGCGCGGATGCCGCGTTCGCGCGCCAGCGCGAGGATGCCGGCGTCTTCCACGTCGCTGATCACGATGCGCACGTTAGCGTCGAGGGTGCCCACGGCGATGGCGTCGGCGATGGCGCGAAAGTTTGAACCCTTGCCGGAGCCGAGGACGCCGAGGCAGAGTGGAGAAGACATGGGCAAGTGGATTAGTAGTCAGTCAGTAAGTCATTGATCAGAATCGGGTGCGCGCATTGAGCTACTGATCACTGGCTTACTGACGACTGATTACTTTTCTCTAGAATGGCAGTCGTGGACTTACCCGGCACGAGCGCGAGGATGCGAATCTCCGCACCCGTCTCTTCAAGCGCGCCACGCTCACCGGGATCGAGGCTCGCCACCGTGTAGTCACCGCCTTTCGCATACACCTGCGGGCGGATCACGCGGACGACGTCGGTCACGCGCTCGGTGTGAAAGATCGTGACGTAATCGACGCAGCCGAGCGCCGCGAGGACCTCCGCGCGGTCTTGCTCGGAGTTGATCGGGCGGGTCGGACCTTTGAGCGCGCGGACACTCGCGTCGCCATTCACCGCCACGAGGAGGGCATCGCCGAGCGCGCGCGCCGCTTGCAGATATCGCACATGCCCGACGTGGAGCAGATCGAAGCAGCCATTGGTGAAGACGAGCTTTTTGCCCGCGGCGGCGAAGTCCTCGCGAAGCGCGGCGAGCTGCTGCGGAGTTTGCAATTTCGGAAACATCGGCGTGCACGATAGCGGCGGCGCTTTCCCCGTAGCCAGCGGAAATCGGCCTGTGCTAGCTTGCGCCACTTTTTATGCACGACCCCCGCTTCGACAAACTCGCCCACGGCCTCGTCAATTTCTCCACCAAGCTCACGAAGGGCGAGAAGGTGCTAATTGATGCCTTCGACATCCCGCCGGAAATGACGGTCGCGCTCATCCGTGCGGCGCGCGCCGCGGGTGCGGTGCCGCTGGCGCAGATACATCAATCGCGCGTCACCCGCGAGATGGCGCTCGGTGCGCAGGAGGAGCAGCTCGACATCGGCGCCGCGATCCAGCTCGCGCAGATGAAAAAGATGCACGCTTACATCGCACTACGCGGCGGCGACAACATCACCGAGCTCTCCGACGTGCCGCCGGAAAAGATGAAGCTCGTTTCCAAGAAGATGAAGCCGGTCCTCGACTGGCGGGTGAAGAAGACGCGCTGGTGCGTGCTCCGCTGGCCTTCGCCGAGCATGGCGCAATCCGCCGGGATGAGCACCGAGGCGTTTGAAAAATTCTACTTCGATGTCTGCACGCTCAACTACGCAAAGATGCAGCCCGGCATGCAGGCGCTCAAGGCCGCGATGGAAGCGACGGACAAAGTGGAAATCAAAGGCCCGGGCACCGACCTGCGCTTTTCCATCAAAGGCATCAAGGCCGTCCCTTGCGGCGGCTCCCACAACATCCCCGACGGCGAAGTCTTCACAGCGCCGGTGCGGAACTCCGTGGAAGGCGTCCTCAGCTACAACGCGCCGACCATTTACCAAGGCATCGCTTTCGACAACGTGCGGCTGGAATTCAAGGACGGGAAGATCGTGAAGGCGACGGCGAACAACACGGAAAAGCTCAACGCCATCCTCGATAGCGATCCCGGCGCGCGCTACATCGGCGAGTTTGCGATCGCCTTCAATCCGCACATCCTCCAGCCAATGCGCGACATTCTCTTCGACGAAAAGATCAACGGCTCATTCCACTTCACGCCCGGCCAGTGCTACGAGGAAACGGAGAACGGCAACCGCTCACAAGTCCATTGGGATCTCGTGAACATCCAGCGCGAAGACTACGGCGGCGGCACGATCCACTTCGACGGAAAGCTCATCCGCGAAAACGGTCGCTTCGTCCCGAAGCCGCTCCAAGCCTTGAATCCCGAGCGGTTGAAGTAGGCGTGGTAGCGAGGCCTCGACACCTTCCAAAGTGTTAAGATTTGACCCCTGAAGCCAAGCTTTCTCAGTCAGCCGATGGAGTTCGATACGCAGCGAGATCCGCGGCGGTGATGTCTTCGGGCAGCACAAGTTGATAGTGTCGCTCGTCGCGTAAGGCAACGCCTTCGGCAGTTAAGACAAACTCAAAGAGCGCAATGACATCGTCGGCCATGAATTGGGCGCCGATGGGCCGGCAGGTGAGGTCACGAAAATCTTGAGCACAAAGAGCGAAGTCTTTTTCAATCTGGACAACATTCATGCGGTCGCGCCCACCCTTGGCTTGCACGGGAAGAACGCTGTGCGCGCCGTGGCGGTTGACCGCAACGTAAAGCTCATCAGTCTCGACTTGCCCGATGCCCTTCACCCCGCGCCTCAGATGATTTTGGAGGGAGTAGCAAGTAAGGCCGGTGAAGATGTCGATGAGTCGGTTGTAGCGAAGCTTTGCGAGAAGGGCTTGTTCGTCGTCCAAGCGGTATTGATCGATGATGCCGGGAGTCGCATCCGGCACTTTGATCCGGAGCAGCACAGGGTTGGGCTCAATAGACCATTCCTTGACCAACTCGAAACTATAGGCGCTGCGACCTTTTTTGCGGATGACCCACTGCTTGCCGTCCGGCGCGAGGCTGGTGATGCTGTAAGGGAAAGGCGCGCGAGAGGAAAACGTGTAAACGATGTCGCCAAGATTTTTTGGGCGTTCGATGCCGAGCTTGGCGGCGATATCGGCCAGTTCCTGCCGCTCGAACGGCAGTTCTGAAGCGCCATCGTGATAATGCGCGTGGAAGATCGATTCGATAATCCTGGCGTATTTGTTGAGCGCGAGTTCAGGCATGTCTTAACCGGGCCATCGGAGGACGAGCACTTCCTCCCGGAGTTGTTCGCGGGTGGCGGTTGCCAGCCTGGTGCGGAAGAGATCAATGCGCTCGATTCGGTAGCCCAGTTCCTCTGCGATGGAGGCGAGAATCTGGCCGGTGCGTATCATCACACGGAGATAAGAAGCTTGATCGCCGACGACGTAAGCCAGACGCGCGCCAGGCCGAAGCAATGGTCGCAGTTCACCAAGGTGCCGTGCCATCCCGCCAAAGTAGAGTTTCGTCACGCGAGCGTAGAGACGTTCGAAGCCGCTGGTTTTACCCAGTTCGATGCGGCGTGCCTCGATTGCTTCGGCGATGCGCTGAATCTCGCGGTGCTGAGCAACCCATCGGTCATCTTCGTCTTCTTTGTAAACACCTCGGGTATTCGACCGGAGCATCGTACGCTTGAGGGCGCGAAGTGCTTGCTTCTCGCGGATGAAGCCGAGCATGACCGTTTCGAGCCGTGTGGTACGTGTGTAGTCTTTTTCATTCGGATAGGGCGGCGAGGTAATGACCGCATCGATCGAACACGGTGGTAGTAACCGCCGCATTTCCCGTGAGTCGGCGTGGTGAACAACGGCGGACACACCGGCTTTCCTCGCGAGCAACCGAAGATCGTGCGCCATTTGGACAACAAAACCGAGCCAGGTTGAGACTACCGGAGCGTCGGCCTTGGCTGGACCAATGCCCACCTCCGGGCCGAAGTGGAGATTGCTGATCGAGCCTACGAGCGCCTTGGCGAGTACCAGCCGGAGGTGCGAACGCCCGTAGTTAGCGGCATCGATGTGATCGAGCAGTACAAGCGTCTTGTGCAGAGGCAGAGGGCTGATCGAATTAGCGAGGAGAAGTTTGAGAGCTTCCGCGGGCAGCGAGCGCAGTGTGATCTGTACCGGGGAATCTTCCCGCAATAAGTTGGGCTGCGGATCGTCAATGATGCCGTCGCGTTCCAATTGCGTTAACGCGACTTCGGCAATCTGCATGGCGGTTCGTTCCAGCCGGTCGGCGTCAACAGACCAATCGACCTTGGTTTGTCCCGCGAAGTGCGACATCGGATGGGCTTCGATGCCTATGCCGGTGAGGCCCAGCTTTTTGCACTCCACGATGGTGGTGCCCGTGCCGCAAAAGGGATCGAGGACGCATGCCTCCCGGCTCAACTCAAACTGCTGCACGTATTCCCGGACGAGATGCGGGGGATAGGAAAGCACGAAGCGATACCAGTCGTGCGCCGGGCGGTCTGCAGGCTCAATGCGATTCAGTTCCGCTCCGTTTGCCTTGCGAGAACCCTTCGCCAGCGTGCTGGTAGATGATGCTCGGGTGGCGGGGGACATGAGATAGAGGAATTAACAGCCTTCGCTGACGGTGACAGCAGAAATCAAGTCGCTCGAAAGAATTCTAATGCAGATGAGGGCGGCGGCGACGTTAGGCTTGGCGCGGCAACGATGAGAAAATGTCGTTCGAAAGACCCAGATATGCGTTTCTCATCCGTCGTGCCCGAAAGTGCAACTGCTCGATGTCAAATGCCACCCCGTCGCAGCGACCGATTCCAAAGGTTGACGATGCGACTGGGTTGACGTTGGGTCCAGAACGATGATCCCCCGCCCGCGATCTTTCCTTGTTGCGCTTAGCGCGCTGGCCGCACTGCGGGCGAGTGCCGCAACGGTCGACTTCAACCGAGACATCCAGCCGATCCTGTCGGAGAACTGCTATCACTGTCACGGGCCGGATGCGGGGGCGCGCAAGGCGAAGTTGCGGCTGGATCGGATGGAAGGTGCGCTCGGGAAAAGCGAGGACGGCGTGGCGATTGTCACGCCCGGCAAGCCCGGCGAAAGCGAACTGATCACGCGCATTTTAAGCACTGACCCGGACGAGGTGATGCCGACGCCGAAGTCGAACCGAAAGCTGACCGACGCGCAGCGGCAGTTGCTCAAGCAATGGGTCGAGCAGGGAGCGGTGTGGGGCGAGCATTGGGCCTTCGTGGCACCGAAACGTGCGGCGGTGCCGGTGGTCGGCAGTCACGAGTCACGAGTCACGGATCCGATTGATGCATTCGTTCTCGACCGACTCGCGAAGGAAGGGCTGAAGCCCGCACCGGAGGCGGATAAGGCCCGGCTGCTCCGGCGTGTGACGCTCGATCTTACCGGTCTGCCGCCCACGCCGCAGGAGCTTGACGCCTTTCTCGCCGATGCCGCGCCGGGTGCATACGAAAAGAATGTGGACCGTCTGCTCGCGTCGCCGCGCTACGGCGAACGCATGGTCTGGGAATGGCTCGACGCGGCGCGATATGCAGACACCAACGGCTACCAGGGCGACCCGACGCGCGCGATGTGGTACTGGCGCGATTGGGCGACGAAGGCACTGAACGACAACATGCCGTTCGATCAATTCACGATCGAGCAACTGGCCGGCGATCTCCTTCCGAATCCGACCAATGATCAACTCATCGCGACCGGCTTTCATCGCAACCACATGATCAATGGCGAAGGCGGGCGCATCGCGGAGGAGTCGCGCGTCGATTACGTGCAGGATCGCGTGGAGACGACCGGCACGGTCTGGATGGGGCTGACCTTTAACTGCTGCCGCTGCCACGATCATAAATTCGACCAGCTCAAGCAGCGCGAATACTACCAGCTCAGCGCCTACTTCAACTCGATCGAAGAGAGCGGCGCCAATGATGATCGCGGATATGCGAAGCCGGTTTTGACCCTCGCGACGCCGGAGGAGCAGGCGAAAATGGAGGCGCTGAAAGCAGCGGAGACCGCGGCGAACAAGGAACGGGATCAACTGGAAAAGCGACTGCGCGATGAGCAGCCGGCCTGGGAAAAATCGATGCGCGGCGATCAGACGACGCTCGCGCAGATCGAGTGGCAGGTGGTGATGCCGGCGGAGGCTTCGAGCGAAAATGGCGCGACGCTCACGGTGCAACCTGATGGCTCGGTGCTGGTCAGCGGCGCGAATCCGGATACGGATGACTTCATCGTCACAGCGCGGCCCGAGGTGCGCGGGCCGACCGCCATCCGGCTCGAAGCGCTGCCCGATCCATCACTCGCGAGTAGTGGTCCCGGCCGCGCGCCAAACGGAAGCTGGGTGCTCACGGAATTCAAGATGCTCGGCGCGGGGAAGCCGGTGGAACTGGTGGCCGCCCGTGCGGATTTCGAGCAGCCGGGCTGGCCGCTCTCCGCCGTGCTCGATGGCAAGGACGATACAGGCTGGGGCACCTGGCCGCAGGTGGGCAAAGCGCACGAGGCGATTTTCGAGCTCGGCACAAAATTCGCGCCGCGCTCGTCGTTCGATTTTCGCCCGGACGTGCTCGTCTCGTTCCGGCTGCAATTTCGGTCGCCATACAAGCAGCACGTCATCGGAAAATTCCGCCTCTCGATTACCAACTCGCCCGCCGCTTTGCTGCGGGGCTTTCCCGAGGAGGTGAAAGCGGTGCTGGCGATCGACAGCGGACAACGCGACGACGCGCAGAAAAAGACGGTCACGGAGTTTTATCTCGCTGCTGAGCCGCGACTGATCGCGGCGAAGAAAAAGGCCGACAATGCCAAAGCCGCCCGCGAAAAAGGGGATCGCGAAGCGCCGCGCACGATGGTCATGCGGGAGCGGGCGCAGCCGCGCGACACTTTCATTCTGGTGAAAGGTGCCTACGACAAATTCGCGGACAAGGTCACGCACGGCACCCCGGCATTTCTACCGGCGCTGCCGCCGGACGCCCCGCCGAACCGGCTCGCGCTGGCGCGCTGGATCGTCTCGCCGGACCATCCGCTGACCGCGCGTGTGACTGTGAATCGTTACTGGCAGATGTTCTTCGGGCGGGGGCTCGTCAAGACGACCGAAGATTTCGGCGTGCAAGGCGAGAAGCCGACGCATCCTGAATTGCTCGACTGGCTGGCGCGCGAGTTCATCGAGAGCGGTTGGGACGTAAAGCATTTGCACCGGCTCATCGTCACGAGCGCGACGTATCGGCAGTCGTCGCGCGTGCTCGAGGGCATGGCCGAACGTGATCCGGAGAATCGGTTGCTCGCCCGCGGTCCACGTTATCGGCTGCCGAGTTGGATGCTGCGCGATCAGGCGCTCGCCGTGTCGGGTTTGCTCGTCGAGAAAGACGGCGGTCCGCCGGTCAAAACATACCAGCCGGCAGGCGTCTGGGAGGACGCGACCTTTGGTCAGATCAAGTTTGCGCAAGATCACGGCGAGGCGCTTTACCGGCGCAGCCTCTACATTTTCTGGCGGCGCATCGTCGGGCCGACGATCTTCTTCGACGTGGCCAATC
>JBBSDS010000227.1:0-8756 GCA_038240495.1 Chthoniobacterales bacterium
GGATTTCAAGGTAGGGCGCGTCACTCCGTGCGCGCCGCCCTTGGAGCCACCTTCGCCTGTAGACGGCGCGCGCGGAGCGACGCGCCCTACCGTTTCAGCTGCTAAGAGGGTTTGAATGAGCTTCGTGCTCGGACGTTGCGGCTCTTTCTCCCGGATCGTCTTGCGCATGACATCAATACCCGATGCCATCAATTCCTTCGCGTCGAACGGCGTGCTGCCGGCCAGCAGTTCGTAGAGCAACACGCCCAGGCTGTAGATGTCGCTGCGCGTGTCGATGTCCAACCCGCTCATCTCCGCCTGCTCCGGACTCATGTAAGCCGGCGTGCCGATGAACTGGTGGAGCTGCGTGTAAACCGTGTTGTCGGTCAACCGCCCTTCCGTCGCCTTGGCGATGCCGAAATCGATCACCTTCGGCACCGGCACCCCGTCGTGCAGTGTCACCAATATGTTCGACGGCTTGATGTCCCGGTGGATGATCCCCTTCTGATGCGCGTGTTGAATCGCGTGGCAGACCTTCATGAAGAGGTCGAGCCGGTCCTTGGTGGAGACCTGCGCCTGGTCGCAGTAGTCGGTGATGCGGATGCCGCGCACCAGTTCCATCACGAAGTAAGGCCGGCCCACGTCCGTCGTGCCCGCATCCAACACCTTGGCGATGTTCGGATGATCCATCATCGCCAATGCCTGCCGCTCCGCCTCGAACCGCGCGACGACTTGCTTGGTGTCCATCCCCAGCTTGATGACCTTGAGCGCCACGCGCCGGCGCACCGGCTCGGTCTGTTCGGCGACATAGACCACGCCACAACCACCTTCGCCGACCCGCTCCAGCAATTTGTAGCGTCCCAGCGTCTGGCCCACCGCTTCGTCCGGAAGCTCAATCGGAGGGCCGAGCTCCGCGAGGCCCGGATTCTTGGATGGGGACTTGTGGAACTCGTCCCTCCCAACGGCCTGGGTGGACAGCAATGTGTCCGGTTGCTCATGCGCCGCGAGCAGTGCTTCGAGGCGGGCGCGCAAGACGAGGTTGCCTTCACACATGGCGTCCAGAAAGGCGGGACGTTTCTCTGCCGGCTTTTCCAGCGCCAGCGCCAGCAGAGCTTCTTCGCGGGATGAGTTCATGGTTTTCTGCTTACTTTGCGCCCGTCAGTCGTCTTGATTTCCGTGCCCTGATGCCTCGGAAAGAAGCCGCGCAAGACGCCCCGATGTTCTTCGAGCAACTCCAACGCGAGCGCCTCATTGCGCTGGGAGAGCGCGCTGTAGCCCACCATGTCGGTGAACATAATGGCGGCGAGTTTGCGTTGCTCGGTGCCGGCGCTCATTTATCGAAGCCTACTTTTTTCAGCAGCGCCTGGAAGCGCGGCGCATTGCGTACAGTGTCGTAAAGCCGCTCGACTTTCAAGACCTGACAGGGGTAAGCCAGTTCCTCATAACTTTTCTCCAGCCAGTCCAAGGCCTTGTCTTTTTCGCCCAGTCCCAGATACACGGTCACGCGATCCCCGGCTGAGACAAAACGCTGCTTCGCCAAGGCTTCCAAGTCGCGCAGAACCTGCTCGGCTTTGGCGCGATCTCCAGATACGGCGTAGGCGTAACCGAGAGCCGCGCTATGCCATGTCTGGGAATCCAGCATTCTGGCCTTTTGAAACTCCGCCATGGCGCCTGCCGTGTCACCTTTCCAGAGGAAGCACCAGCCCAATATATGATGGGCAGACGCATAATTCGGATCCAAATCCAAAGTGGCGCGGGCCTGCGCGATGGCTTCGTCGTATCGGCGGGCTACACAAAGATTGACGGCCAAGTCCCCATTGATCATTGGGGAAAGCGGATCCAGTTCCACCGCCTTTTTCCACAGCTTGAAGGCCTCATCAAACCGTCCGAAACAAGTCCGGAGCCACGCGAATCCGTCGTAAGCCAGGGCCAGATTGGGATTCAATTCCAAGGCGCGTTTTCCCTCGTTCTCCGCGCCTCGAAAGTCGAGCAAATTCATCAGAGCCCCTCCAAGAGCGGCGTGCGCGTCCGCGAGATTGGGATCCATCTCGAGTGCCTTTTGCGCCAGTTCCTTTTCTTTGGCCCAGGCTTCCTTGCTCGACATCATGGTCAGCCCCATCCAGCCGTAGTTGTCAGCCAGTCCGCAATAGGCCAGCGCGTAGTTCGGGTCGAGTCGTAGGGCTTCATTGAAATATTGGGCGGCGCTGGTCCAGCCTGCGGCCGTGGTTTTGGCAAAATGGTAACGGCCCAGCAGGTAGAGACGGTGGGCTTCGGGATTCTCGGTCGGCTTCTTCGCCATTGCGCGCGCCTCTTCCACACCGAGTTGCCCTTTGAGTGCGGTGGCCACGCGAGCCGCGATGTCGCTCTGGATCGCGAAGATGTTTGTCATGTCGCGATCGTAGGTCTCCGACCACAAATGGAAACCGTCGGCCACGTTGATGAGCTGCGCGGTGATGCGCAGCTTGTCGCCGGCCTTGCGCACGCTGCCTTCCAGCACCGTGGCCACATGCAGTTGCTCCCCGACTTTGCGGAAGATGCCGTCCTCGGTCTTGCCCTTGAAGGCGAAGGAGGAGCTTCGTCCCGGCACGCGCAAACCGGGCACCTGGGCCAGCACGTTGAGCAATTCCTCCGTCATGCCGTCGCTGAGATATTCGTCGGCCTTGTCCGCGCTCATGTTCACGAACGGCAGCACGGCGATGGATTTCTGGCCGGCGGGGCTGTTCGCAGCAACAGCGTTGGGCGGAGCGGAGGCCTCTGGCTTGGGCCGCGTGCCGAACTTGAGGAACAGCAGAAGACTCACCGCCAGCAGGGCGACCACGCCGAGCGCCAGTTGTAGCCGCCGACTTGAGGAGGCCGTTGGCTGCGAACTCGCGTGCGTCCGCCTCCTCACGTCGGCGGCTACGCTGCCATTGAGCACCAGCTTGTAAACCTGCACGCTGGCCTGAATGTTCTTCAACTCCGGCCGAGGTAACTGCACCAACGCGTGCGCGACCTTGTTCTCAATCTGGTCGTGGACCGAGTTGGAAATGCAAATCCCGCCCGGCTCGGCCAGCGGCTCGATGCGCGCGGCGATGTTCACGCCGTCGCCATGCACGTCGCCCGCGCTGCGCACCACGTCGCCCAGATGGATGCCGATGCGGATGCGGACCTGCCGTTCAGCGGGCTGGGCCTGGTTGCGCGCCGCCAGTGCCTGCTGGATCTCCACTGCGCACCGCACTGCTGCCAGCGCGCTGGCGAACTCGACCAGAAACCCGTCACCGGTCGTCTTGATTTCCGTGCCCTGATGTTTCGGAAACAGGCCGCGCAAGATACCCCGATGTTCTTCGAGCAACTCCAGCGCGAGCGCCTCGTTGCGTTGCGAGAGCGCGCTGTAGCCGACCATGTCCGTGAACATGATCGCCGCCAGCTTGCGTTGCTCAGTGTTGTCGCTCATCTCCTGATATTCAGAGCTTCGGCACAGTGCGGCGAATCTCCTCCAACAAAACCCGCGTGCCGTGCCGCTCGCACCAGCCGTGGATGTAAGGCCAGTCGAGCTTTTCGCCCTGCACGCCGATGACGGCACGCACATCTTCGCGATCCTTTGCGCGCCCCCACCGCAGCTTCCAGATGATCACATCTTCGGCGGTCGGGAAAAACACCTGCCGATTACCCACCATAACCGCCAGCCGACGCCGGAACCGTTCCTGGTCGTGCGCGTCCTCCGAAAGCCGGAAAACCTCGACCTTGAACACCGTCCCGGCCACGCGAAACTCCTGCCGTTGTGTGCCCGTGTTCGTTTCGAAGGACAATTGCGGTTCCGCCTCGAACTCCGGCCCAAGCGTGCGCGCGAACTCCTCGTTCAAAGGCGCGCTCAGTTTCACCACGAAGTCCGCGTCCTTCGTCGAGCGCGGGATGCCGTGGTAATTGCTCGAAAAGCCGCCCACCAGGATGAACGGCACCCCCGCCGCACCGAGCGCCGCCGACACCCTCAATGCCACATCGTCAATCGTCATGACGATGCCTCCAGTCTCCGCTGCAATTCGAGACGTTGCCGGAGAATATCCAGGTATTGTTCCTCGGATGCACCGGGGTTCTGTTGGCGAATGCCCGCCAGCGTTATCCGGCACGCGCTTTCAAAGAGTTGTTGCCCCGCCAAAATCTTCTCCTCCGGCCGCATCGCGCGCGCCTCGCGCAACTCCTCGCGATACAACTCATCAATCAACCGCTGCGTCTCCGGCGGCGGCGCGTAGGGCGCCGATGGCTCTCTCAGCGCGTCAGCCTCGTGGTCCGGTGTCATGGATTCAGTTCAACAGAGCCAAGCCACATCCGCAAGCGCCAGCGGCCAATTCGCGGTGTTCGGTGTGGGCGCTCATTTCTTCGCCGCTTGCTCCTTGAGCATCCGCGCCAGGGTCGCGCGGGCGACCTTGTATTCTTCGACGCAATTGAGTTTCACCAGCAGTTGTTGAAACGCCGGCGTGTCGCGGACGGGGTCGAACATGGGATTCCAGTAAAGCCGGTTGCTCGCGATGGCGGGGAGGTTGTTCAGCTCGGGCAACCCGTCGGTGTAGTTGCCCATCGCGCACAGCACCAGGCCGCGCCGATAGCTGCCCGCCGGAATTCGCGGCAACAAATCGCGAGCCGCTGCGGCCGCCTCGCCCGGAGCGCCGCCTTGCTGCAACACAAACAGCGCCTCGGCTTCCGACCACCAATGCGGCGACACGCGCGCCGAGTCTTGCAACAACTTCCGGGCGGCCGTCAGGGCCTCCTCCCGCCGGCCCACCGCGAACAGCACCCGCACTCGCTCCCCTTCCAACGGCAGAAACCGTTCGCTCCGCAAAGCCGCCGCCCGATCCAGGACCGCCAGCGCCTGGTCGTACTGCCGGGCATCGCAGAGATACATTCCACGGATGTAGAGCACGATCCACGACAGCGGGTCGAGGGTTTCCGCTTTTCCGATTTCCCCGAGCGCGAGGTCCAGCTGGCCGCGCGTAGCCACCAGATGGGAATGCCAGTGGTAAGCGGTTGCATAATTCGCATCGGCAGCAATGGCTCGCTGGAATTCCTGCTCGGCTTCCGCCAGCTCCCACGTGTCGTTGAGCAGGAATCCCATCGTCGCGTGCGGTCCGGCCAGCGCCGGATCCAATTGCAAGGCCAGCCGGCTTTGGGCGAGCGCCAGCGTGCCATACTCTTCCACTCGCAGAATCGTGCCATCCAACGAACGATACCGTCCACGCAACGCCGTGGTGTCCGCCAGTCCCGCCTGGGCCAGCCCGAAGGCCGGATCAATCTTCAGCGCCGCGGTGAAGGCCCGCTCCGCCTGATCAAAGCCCTCGGCCGTACGCAGCCTAAGAAAATGGCGGCCTTCCAGCAACAGCCGGTGAGCCTCCGGGTCCACGACCTTCATCACCCGCAGACCGTCGGCGAGCTTGAGTTGCAGGTTTTTTGCGATCAGCCCGGCGATCTCATCCTGCACGGCGAAGATGTCTTTCAACTCGCGATCGAAATTGTCCGACCAGACGTGGAAGCCGTCCGCCGCCTTGATGAGCTGGGCGGTGATGCGCACGCGCGTGCCCGACTTACGCACACTGCCCTCGACCACGTAGGCCACGCCGAGTTGCTTGGCGATCTCTGCCATCGGCACTTGCTTGCCCTTGAAATAAAACGCCGACGTGCGCGCCGCAACCTTTAGTCCGGGAACTTTCGCCAGCACATTGAGCAACTCCTCGCTGATGCCGTCGGAGAAATACTCGTTACCCTTGTCTTCGCTCAGGTTCGCGAACGCGAGCACGGCGATGGATTTCTGATCAGCGGCCGCGGCGACGATCGGAGGCGTTGAAGCCGCACCGCCGAAAGCCGGCGGGCGGGCGGGCGTAATTGCGATCGGATTTGTGACCTCGCCCGCTGGACGAAAGCGCCACCAGCCCAGTCCGGCGGCGAGCAGGGCAATCGCGGCAATCCAAGCCCACTTCGTCGCCGCCGAGGTCACGAGGCTCGGTTTTGATTCCGCATTCCGCCTTCCGCGTTCCGGATTGGTCCGAGCCTTCTCCCACGGCAGCACGACGCGGTAAACGTCCATCGGCACTTCGATGTGCTTCAAGTCGGGCGAGTCCAGTTTGGTCAGGCCCACCTCCAGCTTGTTCCGCACCTGCGCATACACGGTGTCGGACAGGCAGATGCCGCCGCCGATGGCCAGCGGCTCGATGCGGGCGGCGATGTTCACGCCGTCGCCATACATGTCCGCCTCGCGATGCACCACGTCGCCGACGTGGATGCCGATGCGCACCTGGATGTGGCGCTCGCTGGGCTGGGTGGAGTTGCGCGCGATGACGGCCCGCTGGATTTCCACGGCGCATTGCGTCGCCTGGAGCGCGCTGGGAAACTCGACGAGGAAGCCGTCCCCGGTGGTCTTGACCTCGCGCCCGTTGAACAGCGGGAACTGCGTACGCAGCAGGCGCTGATTCTCGGCGAGCAACTCCAGCGCGAGCGCCTCGTTGCGCTGGCTCAGCGCGCTGTAGCCCACCATGTCGGTGAACATGATGGCCGCGAGTTTGCGTTGTTCGGTGTTTTGGGACGGCACCGGCAAATTAGAGCAGATTGTGAGAGGAAGGAAACATCAGACCTTCCAAAGCAAATCGAAGACGCAGAAGCACGGTCAACGCGCGTGAAATTCTTAACGGTTCGTCCAGGTGGTTGGAAACTGCACCATGAACCTCGCGCCCAGCCCGCCCAAACCAGCATCGGGTCTAAATGCGGGTCGTAGGCATAGGATTTTTCGCCTCAGCAGCATCGCTCCTGGCAGGCTCAATTAGCCGCGGAGGCGCACGGAGGCGGTCTGAGAAACCAAGGGCAACCAATAAACATCATCAACATGGCTGTCTATCAGGGCCGCCCGGATCTTCTTATCAGGAACACCCCTCTATTTCGTTGCCTTCCTATGGGTGTACAGCGCGATAAAATCGAGTCCCCGGCCCGCGGGTGTCAATGTAGTCGAATTGACCAACTTCGTTGGCGCGGTCGTTGACCAGCGTTTGCCAGCTTTGATCCCTCAACGTTTCGCTGGATTGCAGGCGGTAAGTGTAGTCTTGCATCCCGTGGACCGTAATCCGGCAGGCCCCGTTGCTGAGGGGAGCAATCGTCAACGTGGCGGTCGGATCGAGTGCCACCCGGGCCTTGGTGATGTTGGCGCTGGTGACGCCGGAGATGGCCGTGGAACCAAGGTTGAGCCCAAGGCTTTGCCGCATTGCCGCGAGGGCAAGCGTTCCGAGCGGCTTGGCGTAAACGCCGAAGTGATTGGCCACAGGCCGCTGCTGCCCCGGGACGTTGCCATCGATCGGACGGTTC
The DNA here is from genome assembly GCA_038240495.1 of Chthoniobacterales bacterium. GTDB lineage: Bacteria > Verrucomicrobiota > Verrucomicrobiia > Chthoniobacterales > Chthoniobacteraceae > Chthoniobacter. Next base: position 7,300 of record JBBSDS010000227.1, read on the forward strand.
AGCACAGTTGCTCCACCCTGTCCGTCGGAGATCACCATCGTAGTCGAACCACCCCCATCCAAATTATGCGCGTCAGAAGCGCCGAAGCGCAGCATCCAGGCCGCGGTGTCCCGGTCCGCGGCCCCGTCGCTATAGCCTGGTTGCCGGCCATCGATGGTCATCAGGAATAGATACCGCTTGTCGGGCGCATGACCGATGGCGGTGCGGGGAGCGATCAGCACGTTTGTACCCACATAAGTGCCCTTATAGAGCAAGGGATTTTTGCCCGAGATAGCGGTGTAGATGCCGGCGGTGTTGGTGGGCGGCCAATTGGTTCCAACCATGGTCGGAACATTGTTGGCGGTGATCAGCATCGTGGTGGAGAAGGTATTGGTCTCCTGTGCCGAAACGACGACATTGCTGGAGATGGCCAGCCCCCACAGGTCCTCCGGTGTGCCGTCAGCCGTGGAACAACACGGGGCGAACCAGTTCCCGTTAATCGCTGCTTGCAGACCGTTCGTGATGAGGAAATGGCTGGTTATCATTCCGTCTGTCTCTTCGATCTCGGTAACATAATGGGCGCTGCGCGGGTCTGAGGTAAACTGCACGTTCGTATCCAGCAAATCGATCCGCAAGATGTGGACCACCTGGACCGGGCTGACGCCGATGGCCGTGACGCCGGTGGCGTGCTCGATGCCTTGGAATATCAGCGTCCAGGGGCCCGCCGTGCCAGTGTTGGTTGCGGCGACGTTCGAGTAAGCCGAACACCCGGAGCTGTTGCAGGCGCGCACACGGTAGGAGTAGGGAATCCCCACCCAGACGCTGGTGTCGATATAATTCTGCACGTTGGCGCCGGTCACGAACTCCACCACCGTGGCGAAGCCGTTGGTGGAGCGCTCAATTTTGAACTGACTCTCATTGGAGGAATTGTTGCTCCAGGCCAGGTTGATTTGCGTGCTGGCCACCGGCGCAGCGGAAAGACCGGTGGGCGCGAGCGGCGGCGCCTGCGGCGTGGCGCTGGCTTGGGCAGAGTCAGCACTCTGTCCGGAAGCGTTCACCGCCGACACCACATAGTAATAGGCCGTGCCGTTTGCCAACCCGGAGTCGGTGTAGCTGGTGCTGGTGACATTGGTGATCCTGCTGTAGGGGCCGCCACTGGTCGTGGAACGCTTCACATTGTAACTGATCGCACCGCTGGAAGTGGTCCAGCCTAAACTGACCTGCGCATTACCCCCGGTGGCCGTCAGACCCGTCGGCGCAACCGGCGGCGCCTGCGGCGTGGCGCTGGCTTGGGCAGAGTCGGCACTCTCTCCCGAAGCGTTCACCGCCGACACCACATAGTAATAGGCCGTGCCGTTGACCAACCCGGGGTCGGTGTAGCCCGTGCTGGTGACATTGGTGATCGTGCTGTAGGGGCCGCCACTGCTCGTGGAACGCTTCACATTGTAACTGGTCGCACCGCTGGAAGCGCTCCAGCC
>JBBSDS010000228.1:0-8744 GCA_038240495.1 Chthoniobacterales bacterium
GCTGTCGAAAGGCCGGCTGATCCCCGAGAAGGAGATGCACGATATGAAGACAGCGCTCGATCTTGCGGGGCTCCGGCTCGCGAATGCGAAGCATCAGGTCGATCAAGCCCACTTCGCGCTCGACAAGGCGGATGACGATCTTTCCAAGACGAAGATCCTCGCGCCGATTGATGGGACCATCGTGCGTCTGCGTTCGCAGCTCGGCGAGCGCGTCCTTGGCACGTCCTTCAACATGGGCACTGAGATCATGACCATTGCAGACCTCGACGCGATGGAGGCGCGCGTGGATGTGAGCGAGATTGACGTGGTGCTCATTCATGCCGGGCAGCACGTGCGGATGGATGTCGATGCCTTCAAGGATCGCAAATTCAACGGCACCGTCAGCGCCATCGCGAATGCGTCGCGGAGTTCGAGTTCCGGGAGCAGCGGTAGCGGGAATTCGAGCAACGCGTCGTCTTCACAGGATGCGCCGAAGTTCGACGTGCGCATCCGCATCGACGACAAGGAAGCGTTTCGCCCCGGCATGAGCGTGACGGCGGAAATCGAAACCCGCTCGCGCAAGGGCGTGCTCAGCGTGCCGATCCAGGCCGTCACCACGCGGCTGCCGAAAGGCGCGACGAAACCAGCGGAAGTCGTCTTTCTCCACGAAGGCGATCACGCGAAGCAGGTGCAGGTGAAATCCGGAATCAGCGACAACGATTACTTTGAAATCATCGAAGGCCTCGCGGAAGGCCAGCCCGTCATCTCCGGTGGCTACAAAGCCGTCGCGAAAGACCTCGAGGACGGGAAGAAAGTGAAAGTCGGCGATGTGAAAAAGGACGCGAAGTGAGCCTCATCCGCCTCGACGCGATCTGCCGCAGCTACGACATGGGCAGCGAGACCGTGCATGCGCTGCGTGGCGTCTCGCTCGACATCGCACGCGGCGAATACGTCGCCATCATGGGCCCGTCCGGCTCCGGCAAGTCCACGCTCATGAACGTGCTCGGCTGCCTCGATACGCCGACCTCCGGCACCTACAAACTCAACGGCCACAATGTCGGCGAGATGGACGACGACGAACTCGCCGACATCCGCAACCGCGAGATCGGCTTCGTCTTCCAGACCTTCAATCTGCTCGCCCGCTCCACCGCGCTGCGAAACGTCGAACTCCCGCTCGTCTATGCCGGCGCCGACCCCGACGAGCGCCGCGAGGTCGCGCTCGGCGCGCTGCGCGACGTGGGCCTCGCCGACCGCGTGAACCATCGTCCGAATGAAATGTCCGGCGGCCAGCGTCAGCGCGTCGCCATTGCCCGTGCGCTCGTGAATCGCCCCTCGATTCTCCTCGCCGACGAACCGACCGGAAACCTCGACAGCCGCACTGGCACGGAAATCCTCGAGCTCTTCGAGGCGCTCTCGAAAAAGGGCAACACGCTCATCGTCGTCACGCACGAGGAGAATGTTGCCCGCCACGCTCGCCGCATCATCCGCATCCGCGATGGTCTCGTGGAAAGCGACGCTCTTTCGCATGAAGCTGCGCACTGAAGTCATCGAGGGTCTGCGCATCGCCGGCGAGTCGATCCGCGGCAACCTGCTGCGCTCCGTGCTGACCACACTCGGGATCGTCATCGGCGTCGTCACGGTCACCTTGATGGCCACCGCTATCCAAGGCCTCGACAGATCTTTCAGCCAGGCGATTTCCTTTCTCGGCACCGATGTGCTGCATGTGGATCAGCGCGAGTGGTTCATCGACTCCGATGTGAAGTGGGACGCCGTGCAGCGCCGCAACAGGATCACGATCCAGCAAGTCCGCTCCGTCGAGCGAGGTCTCGATGGCGTGCTCGGCGTGGCACCCGTCGTCATGCAGCCGGTGCTCGCCGTGCATCACAAAAACCGCAGCTCCAGTGCGGTGATGCTCATCGCGACGACCGACCAGTATCTTACGACGAGCGGCATCACGCTCTCCGCGGGCCGCTTCATGACCAAGGCGGAGGCTGAGGGAAACCGCGACGTGTGCGTCATCGGCGCCGACATCGCGGAGAAGCTCTTCGTCCACGAATCGCCCGTCGGACAACGCCTCTACGTGACCAGCGAAGCGCTCGAGGTGATCGGTGTCGTGGACCGGCGCGGCACCGTGCTCGGCCATCTCAACCTCGACAGCCAGATCATCATTCCGATTCGCAAATTCTTCACCGGATTCGGCTCGGGTCCGAGTTGCATCATCGACGTGAAAGTTGGCGACGCCGCGCGACTCGACGCCGTGCGCGAAGAACTGCGCGGCCTGCTCCGCCAAATCCGCCGCGTCGCACCCGGTCAGCCCGACGACTTCGCGATCAACCAGCAGGAAGAGCTGCTCGAGCGCTTCCGCAAAGTCTCCGGCGTCATTGCCACTTCAGGCTTCTTCATCACCGGCCTGTCGCTCTTCGTCGGCGGCATCGGGATCATGAATATCATGTTTGTCTCCGTGGTCGAGCGCACCGCCGAGATCGGCCTGCGCAAAGCCCTCGGCGCACGACGGCGCACGATCCTGCTCCAGTTCCTCATCGAAGCCGCGAGTGTCGCGCTCATCGGTGGCGTCATCGCGCTCGTCGTCGCGCGCGGACTCGTGGAAGTCGGGAAGCAATTTCTCTCCACGCTCGCGCTCTCGCCCGGCGTCGTGCTCCTCGCGCTCGGCGTCGCGCTCGCCACCGGCATCGTCTCCGGCTTTCTCCCCGCGTGGCGCGCCGCGCGAATGACGCCGGTGGAGGCTCTGAGGAACGACTGAATGAAGCGCACGTGGATCGAACTTCGCGAGAGCATCCGCATGGCGCTCGAATCCCTCGCCGCGCACAAGCTCCGCTCCGCGCTCACGCTGCTCGGTGTGCTCGTCGGCGTCTTCTCGATCATCCTCGTCATGACCGCTATGCGCGCGATGAAGAACAAGATCGAAGGCGAACTCGGCCAGCTCGGCGGACAGACCTTCGTCATTCAGCGCATGCCCGCCGCCTACTACGGTGGATCCGAGGGCTTCATGAAATTCCTGCGGCGCCAGCCCATCACGCTCGCCCAAGCGCAAGCGCTGCAAAGGAAAACCACACTGGCGGCGCATGTGGGCTTGCGCGCCTCCGTCATGGGCGGCGTCGAACTCTCCTCGCCCTACGCCAAGACGCCACCCAACGTGCAGCTCGAAGGTGCCACCCCCGAAGTCTTCCCCGCCGCCGACTGGAATATCGTCGAAGGCCGTGCGCTGCTGGAGAGCGATGTCACCGCCGCGCGCGACGTATGCGTGCTCAGCGAAAGCGTGGCGAAGGCGCTCTTCCGTCAGGGCACCGCGGTCGGCGAGCGCATCAAGTATGCGGCGCTCACCTTCACCGTTGTCGGCGTGCTCCAGCCGCCCGCATCGAGCGCCGAAGATCGTGGTCTCGCCGTCATCCCGATCACCACGGGACTCAACCGCTTCGGCCGCCGCCGTGATATTTCCATCATGGTCCAGGCACCCACGCCCGCGGCTTTCAGCGACACGATGGAGCAGTGCCGCGGCGCCCTGCGCGCGATCCGCAAAGTACCGCCCGGAAAAGAGGAGGACTTCGAGATGGTCTCCAGCGATTCGATGATCGCGCAGTTCCAGCAAGTCACCTTCACGGTGCGAACCGGGCTGGCCGTCGTCAGCTCCATCTCGCTCGTCGCTGCGGGCATCGGCATCATGAACATCATGCTTGTCAGCGTGACGGAGCGCACGCGTGAGATCGGCGTGCGCCGCGCGCTCGGCGCAAAGCGGCGCAACATCATGATCCAGTTCATCGTCGAGGCCGTGGTGCTCTGCGAAATCGGCGGCGTGCTCGGGGTCGCCGCCGGCCTGCTCGGGGCCAATGCGCTGGCCATCTACCTGCTGAAACTCCCGCCCGCTTTCCCTGCCGACTGGGCGTTCATCGGCCTCGCGATCTGCTCGCTGGTCGGGATCGTCTTCGGCAGCTACCCCGCGTATAAAGCCGCGCATCTCGACCCGATCGAATCGCTGCGGCACGAGTGAGTGGTTTTTTCTCCCCGCCTGGCCTCAGCGTGAACCCAGAGTGATCGCGTTCAGCGGCTCGCGCCGGACGACGGCGTCGAGATTCAAGAATAGAACTGCGGTCCCGACGCGCATGAAGGCAAAGAAAAGGTCGTTGACGGTCTCTGTGGTAAAACTCAAGGCGCGTGATTCCGGCGCGAAGGACAACGCCATGCCGACCAAAAAAATTCCGGTGGCGGGAACCAGAAACAGACCGAACAAGCGCCCGGCGACTCGCCACCAGCGGCCCTGCACCAGCGTCTTGCTGTAAGCGAGCGCGCGTGTCCCGCTGGTCTCGCGCAGGGCTACGACGGGAATTACGAACGCGTAAGCGACGAGATAGATCACCCCAGGCACGATGAGCAGCAGAAGCAGGAGGCCGATGCAAAGCGAAGCGAGAAAATTCGTCCCGATGCCGGGCAACCAGCGCCGCACCGCATGGAAGAGCGCCGCGCCAAAGGAGAGCGAGCGGCCCTGCACGCGCGCATTGACGATCTGCGCGATGCCCAGCGCTGCGACGACTCCGATGAGCGTTTCCACTGCTTGCGCGACGCGGAAGTAACTTCCGTATTCGTAAAGCCCTCCATTCTCTCCGGGATCGAAGAAACTGAGGATCCAGTTGCCGGGAATAGCGACGAGCAGTTCGAGGGCGAGGATGGCCCGCCAGTCCCGGCAGACGATTTTCCAGCTTACGGCGATCAGCGCTTGGATACCGAGTTCGCGTTCTGCCAATTCGATCGGCGGGAACGGCAGCGGATCGAGGCTGCCTTCCTTGATCTGCTGCAAGACGCGCGGCTTGCAGGCCGCGCAGACGCGGCGGCCTTCGAGGGTGATCACGTCGTCATCCGCAGTTTCCGCGCCGCACACCTGACAGGTGGTCATACGGTCAAGTTTGCGCGGCGAGTTCCTTGCACCGCTTGAGGTCGAGCTTGCCGCTGCCGAGCATGGGGATTGCGTCCACGCGCTTGAGAATCCGCGGAATCCAGAGGTTTGGCAGGCCGGCGTCGGCGAGTTTTTTGCGGAGTTCCGTGGCGTCGAGATCGCGCGCGGTCAGGAGCACGAGTGCCTCGCCTTTCGCTTCGTCGGGGATGGCGGTGAGGGCGATGACGCGTTCACTTTCCTGGTGGAGCGCGAGTGCTTCGATGATGCGGCTTTCGACCGTCTCGTGCGGAACCATTTCTCCACCGATCTTGGAGAAGCGCGAGAGGCGGCCCTCGATGAAGCAGAAGCCGTCTTCGTCGAAGCGTGCAAGGTCGCCGGTCTTGAACCAGCCGTCCTTGAGCACTTCGGCGGAGCGTGCCGGATCTTCGAGGTAGCCTTCGAAAATATTTGGGCCGCGCAGCCAGAGCATGCCGGTTTCGTGCAGCGACAGCGCGGCGTCGGTTTCGGGATCGCGGATTTGCGCGGCGACGCCGGGCGCGAGCTTGCCGATGGAGCCGTCGCGGCTCGAAGGTTGCACGTTATTGTCGGGGTAGCTGGGCTTGGGATCAGGAAGATTCACACCGGCGACGGGCGAGGTCTCGGTGAGGCCGTAGCCTTGCATCACCTTGATGCCGAATTGGTCCTCAAAGGTTTTTTGCAATTCCGCGGGCAGCTTCTCCGCGCCGGTGACGAGCAGCTTGATGCTCTTGAGTTGTTGCGGCTCAGCCTTGCGCAAGTAGCCGCGCAGGAAGGTGGGTGTCGTGACTACGAGGGAAACTTTGTAGCGTTCGATGAGCGCGGCGAGTTTGCTGATTTCGAGCGGGTTTGGGTAGGTGACGACGCAAATGGGCTCGATCATCGGGAAGAGAACCGTGACCGTCGCGCCGAAGCTGTGGAAGAACGGCAGCGAGCCGAGCACGCTTTCGCCGCGCCCAAACTCGAGCATGAGGGCGAACTGCGCGACGTTCGCGAGAAGGTTGCGATGCGTGAGCGCGACACCTTTCGGAGCACCGCTGCTGCCGCTCGTGAAAAGCAGGAAGGTCTCGCGGCGGTCGCCGACTTGCGGGATACAGAGCGCCCGTGCGAGCAGCCAAGCGGGGGTGAGTAGAACCGCCGCGCGCCACACGGCCATGTCGCGCTTCATCGCGGGCAGAATGTCGTCGAGAAAGACGGTGTGCTCGGGCCAAGGAAAATCGGTGAGGCGCTTCGTGACGGCGTGGGCGGTGAGGCAGTGCTTGAGTTCGGCAACGCCGATGGAGGCTTCGATGGCGGCGCGTCCAGCGGTGAAGTTCAGATTCACCGGCACTTTGTCGGCGAGGAGCACAGCGAGGTTTGCGATCAGGCCGGCCTTGCCGGGCGGCAGCACGATGGCCACGCGATGTCGCGGACATTCCCGCCGGATGTAGCGACTGAGCGCGATGGCCACGGCGAGCAGCGAACCGCGCGTCAGGGTGCTGTGATCCATTCCATCAATCACCGCGATGTCGAACTGATGCTTCTTCAACCCGCGCAGGCAGGCGTCTCCGAGATGACCGCGCAGCATGGGCCGCTTCTGGTAACAGAATTCTCCGAGTTCCAAAAACCGTTCGCGGACCATGGCGATGTCGGCGTCCTTGGCGGGGATCGGTTGCCCGAAAGCGACCGTGACCGGATACGGAATCCGCTTCGGCCATTTGAAGAAATACTTCCCGCCCTTGAAGGAAAAGATCGAGCCCCAGAGCTGGTCGGTCCACACCGGCACGACTGGCGCTTCCGCCTGCCGCGCGATCAACTCGTAGCCTCGCTTCAGCCGCAGAAGCATGCCGCTGCGCGAGAGCTCGCCCTCGGGAAAAATGCAGACGATTTCGCCCGCGCGAATCGCGTCGCTGGCCGCGCGCACGGAGTCCTTGGCTTTGCGCGGCGAGATGGGCAGCGCGCCGACCGCGCGAAAGATCGGATTGAGCAGGCGCAGATTGTAGATGTCGGCGAAAACGATGAACCGAATCGGGCGTGGGCAGGCAAGCTGAAGAACGATGGCATCGACCCACGTGAGATGATTCGGCAGCAGGAGGAATCCGCCGTCGGGCAAACGGTCCGCGCCAAAGGTGCTGACGCGGTAGATGCAGCGTCCGAGGGCGTTGCCGAGACCGCGGATGAGCCATTCGAAGAGCGAAGATTGGGGAGCGGATTCCACGGCGGGGGAGTATTGAGAATCGGCTTTCCATTGAAAGGCGAAACGCATGGGATGGCGCGCAATTCAGGGCATGCAGGACAAAACTTTCACGACCTCTGCCGCAGCCTACCGCGCCCTCGCGCTGCTGCTGGCGATCAATCTCTTCAACTACATCGACCGCTACATCCTCGCGGCGGTCGAGCCACTGATCGCGGATCATTTTTTCTCCGCGGCTGACGAGACGGCGATGGCGAAAACGGGCGCGCTCGCAACCGCGTTTCTCGTCAGCTACATGGTGCTCGCGCCGCTCTTCGGCTGGATGGCGGATCGCTTCTCGCGCTGGTGGCTCATCGCGGGTGGCGTGGCGCTCTGGAGCCTGGCCAGCGGGTGGTCGGGGACGGCGGCGACGTTCACCGCGCTGATCGTCACGCGGGTCTTCGTCGGGGTCGGCGAAGCAGCCTACGGCCCCTCGGCACCGACGATCATCTCGGATCTTTTTCCGGTCGAGAAGCGCGGGCGCATGCTCTCGTTTTTTTACATCGCGATTCCGGTGGGGAGCGCGATCGGCTATGCTTTCGGCGGCTCCGTGGGGCAGCACTGGGGCTGGCGGTGGCCGTTTTACCTCGTGACCCTACCGGGGCTCGTCCTCGCGGGATTGTGCCTGCTCATGCGCGATCCGCGCGGCGTCCGGTCGCATGCCGTGCAAGCGCAGGCCAGGCCGAAGATCAAGGTCGCCGACGTGCTCTCGCTCTTTCGCATCCGTTCCTACGTTTTCAATACCGCGGCCATGACGGCCATGACTTTTGCCATCGGCGGCATCTCATTCTGGCTGCCGCGGTATTTGTATAAGGATCGGGCGGCGGACTTCGGTGGCGCGCCCAGTCTTGGCCAGATCAATCTCACTTTCGGCGCGATCACGGTCGTGGCTGGATTGCTCGCGACGTTGCTCGGCGGATGGGCAGGGGACCGCCTGAGGCGGCGTTTTCCGAGTTCGTATTTCCTTGTTTCCGGGTCGGCCATGTTCTTCGCCTTTCCCGTCACCATTGCGATGCTGAAGACGCCATTTCCCGGTGCATGGGTGCTCGTCTTTTTCGCAATCTTCTTCCTCTTCTTCAATACCGGCCCAGCCAACGCCGCGCTCGCCAACGTGACACCCACCGCGACCCGCGCGACGGCCTTCGCGCTCAATATCCTCATCATCCACGCTCTCGGCGACGCCATCTCGCCACCGCTCATCGGGTGGATTGCCGGGCAGACGAGCATGAACGTCGCCTTCCTCACCGTTTCGGCGACGATGGTCGTGGCCAGTGCCTTCTGGTTGCTCGGCGCGCGCTATCTGGAGCGCGATACCGATGCGGTGACGAAGACGGATGCTGCGGTGCAGACCTGATCGCGCACGCATTTTGCGGCCGTCGAAGGCTCCTCGCTGAGGGCAAAACTTCCATTTTACACCCGAGAGGCTTTCCTCCATATTCCGCGCCCCGTTATGCTTTCCATCTTCATCAACGTCCTTTTGACGATCCACGTCCTCGTGTCGCTGCTGATCATTTTACTCGTGCTCATGCAGCGGCCAAAGAACGAAGGTCTCGGTGCCGCCTTCGGTGGTGGCATGACGGAAAACCTCTTCGGCGCGCAGACCACAAACGTCCTTCAAACCTTCACGCGTTA
>JBBSDS010000229.1:0-8708 GCA_038240495.1 Chthoniobacterales bacterium
CGATTCTTCGTTCCCCACCCAGTCCCGAAAGCCATGAAATCGCTCCTCGTTCTCACCTCGACACTCGCCATTGCGACTGTCTCGCATGCCGCAGATAGCTACGTCACGCACTCCTTCAAAAAGCTCCAGCTTGACGATCACTTCTGGAGCGAAGGCGCGAGCTTCGGTGACTTCAACCGCGATGGAAAGATGGACATCGTTTCCGGGCCTTATTGGTACGAGGGGCCGGACTTCAAGGTGCGGCACGAGTACTATCCGGCGACGCAGACTTTCAAGCGGCTCGGAGCGGATGGGAAAGAGGAGACGATCCCCGGATTCGATGGCGGGCTGGGCACGAAGAATACTTACTCCGACAATTTTTTCGCGTTCGTCCGCGACTTCAACGGCGACGGCTGGCCCGACATTTTGATCTACGGATTTCCGGGCAAAGACGCATCGTGGTTCGAGAATCCGAAGGGCAAGGACGGTCCGTGGAAGCGGCACATCATTTTCGATCAAGTGGACAATGAATCGCCGACCTTTGCGGACATCAATGGCGACGGGATACCGGACATCGTCTGCAACTCCGGCGGTTACTTTGGTTACGCGGCGCAGGAGTCGAGTGACCCGACGCAGCCGTGGAAATTTCATCCGATCACGCCGAAAGGAAATTGGGCGAAGTTCACGCACGGGCTCGGCGTCGGCGATGTGAATGGCGACGGGAAGCCTGATATTATCGAGGCTGGCGGCTGGTGGGAGCAGCCTGCGTCGCTCGCGGGCGATCCGGTTTGGACGAAACATCCGGCGCAGTTTGGCAATGGCGCGCAGTTCTACGCCTACGATGTGAATGGCGATGGGTTACCCGACGTGATCGGCAGCGTGGCCGCGCACGGCTACGGGCTCGCGTGGTGGGAGCAGGTGCGCGCGGGTGGCGAGGTTACTTTCCGTCGGCATCTCATCATGGGCGAGAAGCCGGAGGAGAATCGCTACGGTGTGCATTTCTCCCAGCTCCACGCGCTTGATTTGGTGGACATGGATGGCGACGGATTGAAAGACATCGTCGTCGGCAAACGCTTTTGGGCGCACGGCAATCACGGCGACCCCGAGCCGACCGCCGCGCCGGTGGTCTATTGGTTCCAACTCGTGCGCCACGACAAAGTCGTGGATTTCGTCCCGCATCTCATCGACGACGATTCCGGCGTCGGTACGCAGGTCGTTGCGGGCGATGTGAACGGCGATGGACTGCCCGACGTGATCGTCGGCAACAAGAAGGGTACGTTCGTCCATCTCCACGAAAAGAAATCGGTGAGCAAAGAAAAGTGGGAAAAGGCACAGCCGCAGCCAAACCCGGCCTACGTTGAAAATGCTGCGCCCCCGGTGGCGACCGCAACCGCGGCGATCGTCGTGACCGCGGATGCGCCGAAAGGTACGCTCCCGCTCGGCAAAGATGGCAAGCCGCTCAACCTCGATTTTGAAGACGGCACGTTGCGCGACTGGACGGCCACGGGCGACGCTTTCAATGGCCAGCCGATCAAGGGCGAGATCGATCAGAATCGCAAATTCGGCGGCGGCAAGATTGCCAATCGCCAAGGCGAATACTGGATCGGCGGTTACGAGAAGCTCGAAGACAAGCCGCACGGCACGCTGACTTCCGCGGCGTTCAAGGTCACGCAGCCGTGGGCGGCATTTCGTCTCGGCGGTGGCAGCCTTCCGGGCACGCGCCTCGAACTCGTGCGCGCAGATACGAACGAAGTTTTCTTCACCGCTCGCGGTCGCAACACCGAAACGATGCTGCCGGTTATGGTCGATCTCCAGCCGCTCAAGGACAAAGAAATCTTCATCCGCATTGTGGATGAGGAGAGCCCGGGTTGGGGTCACGTGAATTTCGACGACTTCCGCTTTTACGAAAAGAAGCCGGAATTTGCCGCGCCGGAAGGAGCGAAGCCTCAAGTGACACAAGGCGCCGCGGCCAACACCGACCGCGCCGCGCGGCAGAAGGAAAGTCCGGTGCTGAAACATCTCGTGCCAAATCCGGCGAAGCCAACCGCAGTGGCGAATGAGGCTGCGCAAAAAGTGATTTCGACGATGCTGCTCACGCCGGGTTTTCAAGCCGAGCTCATCGCCGCCGAGCCCGACGTGAAGCAGCCCGTCGCCTTTGCGATCGACGAGCGCGGGCGGCTGTGGGTGGCGGAAGCTTACAGCTATCCGAACAAACAACCGGACGGTCAGGGCAAGGATCGCATCGTGATTTTTGAAGACGTGGATGGCGACGGGACTTTCAAAAGGCACACGGTCTTCATCGAAGGGCTGAACCTTGTGAGCGGTCTCGAAGTCGGCTTCGGTGGTGTGTGGGTCGGCGCTGCGCCAGAGATGATTTTCATTCCGAAAGACGCGAACGACAAAGCCGGCAAGCCGCAGGTGCTGCTCGACGGCTGGGGCTATCAGGACACGCACGAGACGCTGAACAGCTTCTCGTGGGGACCAGACGGATGGCTCTATGGAAATCAAGGCGTCTTCACACGCTCGCTCATCGGCAAGACGGGCGCGCCTGACGCCGAGCGCACGGAGATGCGCGCCGGCGTGTGGCGTTACCATCCAGTGCGGCACGAGTTCGAGATTTTCACGCACGGCGGCAGCAACCAATGGGGTCTCGACTTCAACAGCAACGGCCATCTTTTCATGACGCACTGCCGCAGCTTTTGGGGCGGAGGCGGCACGACGAACGTCATTCGCAATGGGCATTTTTGGAATCAGGCGAACGGGAACTACGGGCCTTACATTTCCAATGCCGGTCCCGACTTCGCGCCTGATTTGAAAAACTATCTGCCCGCCGCCGCACGATACGACAGCGGCGCGGGCGGCGCGGGCAAGCCCGGCAGCGATGCAATCTACGGCGGTCACTCGCACGTCGGCACGATGATCTATCTCGGCGATAACTGGCCCGACAAATTCCGCGATCACCTTTTCACGAACAACCTCTTCGGCCACCAGATGAATCATCAGCTACTCGACCGCGATGGCTCGGGCTACGAGGCGAAACACGCGGGCTTCGACCTGCTGCTCGCGCCCGATCCGCAATACATGGCCGTCGATTTGCAGACCGGCCCCGACGGCGCGGTGTATCTCGTTGATTGGTGCGACTTGCAGCACTGCCACACGCCGTCGCCGGAAAAATGGGATCGCACTAATGGCCGCATTTATCGGCTCTCATGGGCGGAGACTTATCATCCGCTGAAAGTGGACCTCTCCGCGAAGAGCGACCTCGAACTCGCGCAACTCCACACGCACCGCAACGACTGGTATTCGCGCCACGCGCGCGCACTGCTACAGGAGCGCGCGGCGAAACGCGCGGTGGATGCGAAGGCGATTGCGTTGTTGAAAGAGCAAGCCGCCGGCGGAGAAGTGCCACAGATATTGCGCGCGGTTTGGACGCTGCACGTCATCGGCGCACTCGACGCATCGCAACTCGCGAGACTCGCTGCTCATTCCAGCGATGTCGTGCGCGGGTGGGCGGTGCAACTCGCGACGGAGAAGGCCGGCCAGACACTGCTCGGCGGCGATGTGCTCGCGGCGTTGGCGAAGACCGATCCATCGCCGACTGTGCGACTCGCGCTTGCGTCCGCGCTTCCGATGCTGCCTGCGCCGCAGGTCTGGGAAGTAGCCACCGCGCTTGCGGCCCACGGCGAAGACAAGGACGACCGCTTCCTGCCGAAGATGATTTGGTTCGGCCTCGCGCCTATCGTCGCGGACGACTTTCCACGCGCTTTGGCGCTCGCCGATTCCACCGCGCTGCCCAGCCTCGCGGATTCGATTTGCTGGTTCGCCACGCGCCAGCCGCAGGGTCGCGACCTCCTCGTGGCGAAGCTCGCCACGCAGCCTGCGGAAACGGCCGCGCGCAGCCTGCGTATCCTTGCGTTCGGATTGAAAGACGAAGCTGCCGTGCAGATGCCCGCCACCTGGCCGCAGGCGCGCACCCGCTTCGTGGATTCCAAAGACGCGGCGCTCGAAAACGTCTCCGATCAAGTGGCAGCACTGTTCGGCGATAAATCGGTGCTCGCGAAAATGCGCGGCATCCTTGGCGACGAAAAGCGGCCACTGCCACAGCGTCAGGTCGCCTTCGATCTGCTCAAACGCGCCGGCGATGCTGAAGCCACGCCCATCTTCGTCCGTCTGCTCGACCTCGAAGCCTTCCGCTCCGCTGTCATCCCGCTGCTCTCGCGTTCCAGCGATCCCGCCACCGCCGCGGCGCTCATCCAGCGCTTCGAGCAACTGAATCCCACCGACCGCAGCGCCGCGCTCAATGTCCTGACCAGCCGCGTACCGCTCGCCTTGCCGCTGCTCGAAGCCGTGCAAGGCAGCCGCTTCGACCGTAAATTTCTCAGCGCGCTGCAAGTCCGGCAAATGCGTAGTCTGCACGACGCCGATGTCGATCGGTTGCTCGATCAGGCGTGGGGCAAAATGAACGAGTCTTCGGAAGCCGCGAAAGCGACCATCGCACGCCTGAAGGGCGCCTACGCCGCGGCGCCGCTCTGGGCCTTCGACGCGAAAGTCGGGGGCGACACGTTCAATCAGATCTGCGGCGTCTGCCACGCGATGAACGGCGTCGGCGGCAAGCTCGGCCCGGACCTCGGTGGTTCGTGGCGCAATGGCGTCGATTACTTCATCGAGAACATCGTCGATCCCAACGCCGTGGTCGGCGACAACTTCCAGCTCCACGTCCTCACCAAAAAAGACGGCACGGTCGTCTCGGGTTTGATCGAGCAGGAAACCGACACCGCGATCCGTCTGCGCACCATTGGCGAGCCGGTGCTCGTCGCGAAGGCCGACCTCAAGGATCACCAAAAACTCGCGCAATCGCTCATGCCGCCCGGCCTTCTCGAAGCACTGCCCGAGCGCAAGGTCATCGAGCTGCTGAAGTTCCTCACGAGCAAGCCAAAGGGCGAATAAGGACGGTGAGACCAGCGGACCCTACGGCTTGGGAATTCGATTGAGCGTGTAATACGCCACGGTGTGAACCAGCGGCTCGTCTTCCTTGGAAATCAAGCCGGTGACGTTGAGTTCATGCACGTAGCCTTCGCGCAGGTTTTCGACGGAGAGTTTGATGGACAGGCCGTCGGGTGAAAGGTCGCCGGCTTTGACGACGAGGTCTTTCACGTCGATGTCGGGGCCGCCGTAATCGGGGTGATATTCGTAGGTGTAGCTTTGAATCCGCCATGTCGTTGCCGCTGCGGACTCGCGACTCACTGGCTTGGTAAAGGTGATGCGAAAGCCGGTGGGGAGCGCTTCCATCGTCTTGATTTCAAAAGGCGTGCGGCCACTCCAGATGATGCGCTGTAGCCCGTATGAGCGGTTGCCGAGTGAGTTCCAACCACGATTGGTCTCGCCGACAAACATTGAGCCGTCCTCGCCAAACTCCATGCGCAGCGGGGCGCTTTGGAAGCCATCGAGAAATGGGAAGCACGCGCCTTGGTATTCGCCGCCGACCTTTTCGAGGAAGACGCGATTGACTTGAGACATCGTGAATTCGCCGACAAAGAATTGTCCCGCGAAGGGGCCGAACTTTCCGCCGGTATTGTCGAGCGTGATGTCGGTGCAACTCATACCCATCTTGCGATACGGCAGCCAGACGGTGGCTGGCCGGTAGATGGGCATTCGGCCCTTGACCTCGGGGACTGGCACGCGCTGCACGGGCTCTGCGGGTTTGACGAAAGGCGCGCCGGGCAGGCCGCACGAGGCGAAGGAATCGGCGTGGCCGTGAAAGACGCCGTATTGGATGTGGTGGATGCCGCCGGCGCAGTTCCAGTTGCCCTGCTGCTCGGAATAAAAGACGTCGCCCGCGGCGTTGATACCGATGCCACACGGTGAGCGCATGCCGCCGGAGATGGGCTGCCACTCGGCGCTCGGGGCAATGCGCAGGCTGTATCCGCGCCAATCATTGAGCGGATATTCCTTTTTGCCCATCGAGCAGTTGAGCGTCACCCACATGTTGCCGGCGGGATCGAATTTCGGGCCGTAGGCGTATTCGTGATACGCGCCGGAAACGCCCCAGCCCTTGCCGGCGCAGAGGTATTCGTCGGCGACTCCATCGCCATCCGTGTCGCGCAGGCGCGTGACTTCGCTGCGCTGCGTGGTGAAAAGATCGCCGTCGTGGAGCGCGAGGCCGAGCGGTTCGTGCAGTCCGCTGGCGAAGCGCTTCCAGCGCACTCCCTGACCATCGGCGGCATAAGGATTTTCGGCGATCCACACTTCGCCCCGACGGATGGCTGCGGCGAGTTTGCCGCCGGGCAGTTTTGCGAGACCGCTCACTTCCAGCGAAAGATCGGCTGGGTGCTCGAGGGTTATGATCTGATAGGCGACCTCCGGGTCAACGGCGCGCATGACGACCGCGGCGACGAGGAAACCGATGAAGAATAAAGTGCGCAAAGTTACCATGAGATTTCCTCCACGATTTCAGCGGTGCCTTGCTGAAACTTCAGCGGCACGGGGAAGTCCGATTGACCGACAACGCGCACGGTCAGGCCCGCGGGCGGCTGCGCGCTGAGTTGGACCGCTTCATTCGTCTGTCCGCTGACTCGCAGGTTCCGTCGCAAGCCACTGCCGGTATTCGGAGAGATACGGTCTTCGACGTGAAGCGCGCCGAGGTCGTAAAGGAAAGTCGGAACACCGTCTACGCCAATGCGGTAGCCGCGATAGATCCGTTTGGTTTCACCGCTTCCGACGATGGCGAGCGCGCCGGCATTCTCAATCTGAACGAGCGCGTCGCCGAGAGGCTTTTCCATTTTGGCGTCGCGCTGGTGCCAGGTGCCATCGGCGTTGAGGAAGCGTCCGCGCCACGCGAGCGACCAGCGCGACTGGAGCGCATCGAAGGCGACGTTGACGCCCTCGGGATATCCGACAGCGATGGCGTGCGTGCCCGTGCCTTGGATGAAGGTCCGAAAAACAATCGGCCGGGCCTCGGGTTTCAACTCGAAGGCTGCGTGATCGATGAATCCCTCGGGCGGCAGGCTTTGGTCCGCCTCCGAGAGATAGACGCGAACGCTGTCGATTTGTCGTTCGGCGGTGGCGGCATTTTTCTTTCCCGATTTGTCGGCCGGCCAGAATGCCGGCATGCGCGTGCCGGTGGGGAAAGCCGAGGGGTTGAGCAGAAAGTCGCGCATCCATTCGGGGCGCAACCGCTTTGGCATCTCGGCGAGATCGTAAGCGCCGATGCCGAGGGAAGCGTGGCCGTGCAAGTCATGGCAGGAGATGCAGGAAAAACCTTTGGTACCTACGATTTCGCGTCCGGCTTCGTTGCGACCCACCAGGTTCGGATTGACCTTGCCGAGCGTGGGCACTTCGTTCGGGTCGGCATCGGCGCGGGCAAACAAATCGCTGAGATGCTCGGCGAGTTCGGGGCCGAAATCCGGCATGCGCACGCGCATGTATTTTCGCACGAGATTCTGTCCGCGCAGGATCTCGGCGATGACGGGCTGTTGGAGTTTTCGTCCCGCGCCATCCAGCGGCGGAGGAAGGCGACCCTGGTCGCCGAGGTCGTCGCGGGTCGAGGTGAAAAACTCCGCAACCTCAGCCTTCGGCCCGCCGATGCCGTCGCGCACATGACAGGAAAAGCAATTGCGTTGGAGCATCAGGTGGTGCGCCGCCGCTTTCGGATCGTCCGCAAAGACCACCGTTTTGCGTTTTTGTAACGCGGCACGGATGGAAGTTCGTTGATCTGATGAAAGGGCGTAGCGGGGCACGCCAGACTTGGGCGTTTCCACCATACAACCGGCCTGCGGATCAAGCGCAGCCAATGGTTTGCTGCCGACTCCGCCGCCGTGGCATGAGACACAACCTAACGAAACGAACGCCTGCGCGCCGCGCTGCGCCCGGGCGGGATCGAGGACGAACGGCGCTTTGCCGACCGGCGTTTCCGGAGCGACGAAAGCCGCAAGGTCCGCGGCTTCCTCAGCGCTCAAATGAAAGTCGGGCATGCGCCCCGCCGGACGCGCTTCGAGAGGATTGCGGAGAAAGTGCGCGAGCTGGCCCGGTGCGTATTTTTCAGCCAGCCGAACGAGCGGGACTGAACTGTGGCAGGCCACGCAACCGATGCTGTGATACAACTCGCGTCCGCTTTCAGCGTGGCCTTTCGTATCCGCCGCGGATTGCTGCGGCCCGCGGAGTTGCATGAGAAAGTGTGTGAGGTCGTCGGCCAGTTCGGCGCGTTTCGCTTCGGGCTGGGCGGCGATGAGATTGGGCATCGTCGTACCCGGCTTGGTGCTCGCGGGATCGGCCAAAAACTCGCGCACGTATTCCGGACGCAGCCGATCGCCCGCCGCGCCCAAATTCGGGCCGAGCTTCCACGCTAGCACGGGCGGAAGCTTCGTCTCGCTGGCATGACAGGCGAGGCACGACAGCTCCGAAAGCAAGACTTCGCCGGCTTCGGCAGACTGCGGCTGCAACCGCTCGTAACCCATGACCAGCGGCGGAATAGCCGCCGCAAATAAAACGCAGGGCAGCGCGGGGGAGAACATCGCAGCGGCCGCAAATGCTCTGGAGGCGAGCTTCATTTTGCGCCGCGGCGTTTATCGCGCTCGGCGTTCAACGCCTTAATCCACGGGCCGAGATATGTTCCGTTGTCGTGAAAAGTGCGGCCGCTGAAAAGGTTTCCGTCCACGACGCCCGGCTCGTCGACGTAGATGCCGCCGCAGACTTCGAGATCGAATTTGCACTTCGCCACCGTCGCCATGCGC
>JBBSDS010000230.1:0-8648 GCA_038240495.1 Chthoniobacterales bacterium
AAATATGCTTCTGTGCAAACAGCGAAGCACACACGCGCACAAGCGTTACGAACGGACAGCCTGCACATTGCACGAATATCCAAGAAACTTGTATAAACATCCGGTTTATCACTGCGCCTACGAAACCGACTTCCCACCGGACAAGTCGCCGGACAAGTGACCGGACAAGTCACAATCTACTATCAGGACGGAGTCATGGAGCGGACACCAAAACGGACACCAAAAGGATAAAAAACGATAGGGTCGGATAAAACCGATTATGCTTGAATAGCCAATGAAATCAGGCATATTTGAGGTGCAACGGCGGGGTAAATTGGTCGATTCCGTCCTACGCTTCCAAGCACTCCCCGCCTACACTCAAAGTACACCCCAAATGCCGTAGTGCTTCCTCGCCGGCGTGCTCGCCCGGCGGACCTTGCCGGAACCGGTGCAGCGCGCAGGAATACCCCGTGGCTCAATCCGGGGGTGGAACAACCGCTTGCCTTTTTTCGTGTTTAGCCTCAAATCGCGGCTAGCTTGAAACCTCTTTTCGTTCTCATTTGTGCGTTTGCCGCCGCGTTCCTCGCGCTTCCGTCCAGCGCGCACGCGCAGCAGAAGCGCCTCTACATCGCCAACGACGATCACACGGACTACATGTGGACGGCGGACGCGGAGTCCTACGCGGGCGTGTTCACGGACATGCTCGACTACTATCTCGCTCTTGCGGATGCGACGGCGACGAATCCCGCGCCTTACCAAAGCCGCTTCAACGCGGACGGAAGTTTCTGGCTCTGGACTTACGAGCGGCGCAAAAGCCCGGCGGAATTTCAACGCCTCCTCGCGCGCATCAAGGACGGACATATCGGCGTGCCGATGACCGCGCTCGCGTCGTGCTACGGCGGGCAGCCGGCGGAAGCGGTCTTGCGCGGGATGTATTACGCGGGGCGGTTGGAGCGGCGCCACGATCTGCGCCTGCCACTCGCGCTCTCGATGGAAAACCAGACGCAGCCGCTCGGCCTTGCGTCGCTCTGGGCCGGCGCGGGCGCGCGTTACAGTTGGAAGGGCGTATGCGGTTGTGCGAGCAAGCTGCCGAATGCCGTGCTGCAACATCGCCCGCACGAAATCTATTGGTATGCGGGCCAGGACGGGCAGCGCGTGTTGATGAAATGGTATTCGCTCGGACTTCGGATGGGCACCTATCTCGAAGCAGGCTGGCCTTACAACACCACCGCGAAAACAAATCGCGGCGGACCTTACGCCGCCATCGACTATCTCCACTCCGATACAAATTTCCTCAGTCGCTACCGGAGTGCTGCGACAAGCACGCCGTATGTTGTCCGCGGCGCGTTCGGTTTCGGCGGCGATGCGCTCGCGCAAAAAACCGGCGTGGCTGGCGACCCCGGCGTGCCCAAGGAACCAGGCGTGACTTCGCTCGTGCCGGGCTGGACGGAGACCGAGCACTTCCACGACATCGCGCGCAAGGAGAGCAATGCGGATCGGCAGGTCATCGTATCGAACGAACAGGATTTTTTTGAAGACTTCGAGAGGACGCACGGCGCGACGCTGCCGACGGAGAGCGTGACCTACGGCAACGAGTGGGATCTCTACTCCGCGTCCATGTCGGAAACTTCTGCGCGGGTGAAACGCGCCGTGGAAAAACTGCGCGCGGCGGAAGCGATGGCCTCGCTCGTCAGCCTGCAAAGGACGAACTTCATGCACGGACGCGAGGCGTCGCGCGACGTGGCTTTCAACGATCTCGGACTCTACTGGGAACACGACTGGACGGCGGACGGCCCGGTGTCGCGCGCCACCCGCGCCGCTTGGCAGGAGATGCTCGCGAGTGAGATCGATTATTACGTCAACTCGCTGCACGCCGACGCCGCGTCGCGACTGGGCGCGCTCATCCAGAAACCCGACGCCATGACGAAGCGTTTCTACGCGTTCAATCCGCTCGGCTGGACGCGCACTGACCACGCCGACTTCGCGTACAGCGGCGCGAAGAACATTCACGTCCGCGATGTTTCGACAGGGCAGGACGTGCCGCATCAATTCATCACTGCCGGCGGCATCCCGTATCTGCGCGTGCTGGCGAGCGACGTACCTTCGGCGGGCTACAAGACTTTTGAAATCGTCACCGGCCCAGGCTCGGCTCCGACGGACGCGGCGGCGCTCGTCAGCGCAGGCAACACGACGTTCGAAAACTCGCGCGTGAAGCTGGCGCTGGATGCTGACGGCGCGATTGCCAGCCTGATCGACAAGTCCCGGGCCGATGCCGAACTCGCCGCGACCATCGACGGATTGAAGCTAAATGACTTCGCCGCGAACGCCACCAACGGCAGCGCCATCGTCGTGGAAAACAGCGGACCCGTCTCGGTGACGCTCAAGTGCTTGAGCGACGCGGGCCGCGCGCACACCACGCGCGTCACGATCTTCCGCGACTCGGAGCGCGTCGAGATTAGCAACGAGATCACCGAGAACTTCGCCGATGTGCGCCACTGGGCCTTCAGCTTCAACCTCGCGTCGCCCGTCGTTCACACCGAGGAGATTGGCGCGGTCATTCGCGTGAAGAAAAAATCCGACGGCGGCGATTACGCCGACACCCACGCGCGCTACGACTACGCGACGCTGAATCATTTCGCCGACCTCAGCGACGGCGCGAACACGCGCGGCGTCACGCTGGCCAACGCCGATTGCGCCTTCATCAAACTCGGCCACAGCACGCCCGCCGCGCTCGACACCGCCACGCCTCAACTCAACGTGCTGGCCGGCGGACAGGTGGACGGCTCCAGCCTCGGCATCCCTGCGCAGAACGGCGCGACGCATTTCCTGCAACGCTTCGCGCTCCGCCCGCACGCCGCCTACGACCAGACCACCGCGATGCAGTTCGCCCTCGAACACCAGAACCCGCTCGTCACCGCAGCCGTCATCGGGGTCACCAATAGTCCGTATCCCGCGATGAACTTTTCGCTGTTGAGCATCAGTCATCCGAACGTCCTGCTCTGGGCGCTCAAGCCGCACGACGACGGCATCGAACACGGACTCGTGGCGCGCGTGTGGAATCAGTCGGGTACACCAGCGCCAGTGAAGCTCGCCATGCCGCGCCCATTGCAGAGCGCGCAGCGCGTCACGCACATCGAGACGCCTTTGGAAAGTTTGCCCGTGAAAAACGGCGCGGTCGAACTCACCATCCCCGCGCAACGCATGGAAAGTTATAGGTTGAAGCCATGAGCACGAACGGCCGCCAATTTCTCCGCACGACCCTCGCCGCCAGCCTCGCTCCGGCGGGCGGCTTCGCGCAGGCCCCGCGCTCCAAAAAATCCTGCTCCACTCGTCGTGGCAGAAGGTGAACATCGGCGACATGGCGCACACGCCGGGGATGCTGGCCTTGCTGGAGAAACACCGGCCTGGCGCGGAGATCACGCTCTCGCCGGGCAGCGTGAATCGCGGCGTCGAGAAGATTCTGCGGGCGCGCTTTCCAAAACTCCGGATCGCGAAGTCGAAGGCGGAGCAGGAGAGCACGCTGGCGGCGCGCAACTTTTTCCTGCACGGCTCTGGACCCGGCCTCATCGGGCGGAAGGAAGTCGCGCTCGCTTAAAAAGCGGGCGAGGCCTTTCGTAAGGACCAGTGGCAGCGAATGGAAGGCGGGCTGGGGCAGCACCACGCGGGGGACTTGCGCCTGGAGACCGCCCAAGCAAAGGCCGACCGGCGAGTGGCCGAGGAACTACTGCGGCTTGGTTGGAGCGCGGAGGACCTGGTCCGCGGGCCAAAGAAGGACCCAGGGAAACTGGCCATCGCGGTGCGGCTGCGGCGTGAGACCACCCTGACGATCAAGGACATCACGGCGCGTGTTCATTTGGGAACCTACAACACCGCAAACGCGCGGTTTCACTGGGCGACGAAAGAGGGGTTCGCATCCTGTAGCAGGGCGGAAACGACGATGAGGAAATGAAACAAAAGACAACAATATATGGTTTGACCCCGCCGATGGGTCCGCGCGGCTGCCAGCGGGCAGCGGCGAATCATTTCACTCCCCCACGGACGGATCGGAGGCCTTAATCGTTTGGTAGAGCCAGACCCGGGCGAAGTTCCAGTGGCGGCGGACTGTCTTCTCGGAGAGGTGCAGGACCTCGGCGGTCTCGGCATGGGTCAAACCGACGAAATAGTGGAGCTTCACTATTTCGGCGCGGGCAGGATCTTCCAGTATCAGCTTCTCCAGCGCTTCGTGGACCAACAAGAGTCTCTCGTCATCCGTTACAGTGGCGATCTCGAATTCATCCACATCAACCCGTTGTTGTCCGCCGCCATGCCTCGCTCGTTTTTTGCGCCGAGCGCTGTCCACCAGAATGTGTCGCATCGCCTCCGCGGCGGCGGCAAAGAAGTGACTGCGTCCCTCCCAGTGCTGGCGATCGGATCCGACCAATCGCAGCCACGCCTCGTGGACCAGGGCGGTGGCCTGGAGCGTGTGACCCGGGGGCTGTTGCGCCATCTTGGAGCGCGCCAGGCGGCGCAACTCCTCATAGACCAGCGGGAGCAGTGCCTGCGCAGCCTTGGGCTCGCCCTGCTGGATCGCCTCGATGATTCGGGTGACGTCGCTCATTCCCTATAGGGCTTATGCTGCCGGTAGAGCTCCAGGTGAGCCTCAAACTCCTGAACCTCAGCCTTGCGCTCTGCAGGGGCGGCCTTCAGCAGCGAGATGGCTTCGAGTTGAAGGCTCACGGCCTTATCGAATAGACCAGCCTCCGCGTAAGCCGCCGCCAGTGTGTCGATCGAGTTGGGATCTCTGGGATTCATAAGCTCGACGGCTTTCTGCGCGAATCGAACGGCGGCCTTTCCGTCCCGTTCCTCGGGATCCAAAGAGGTGGCCCAACGCCAGGCGTGAAGGTTTAAGACCTCGAAATTCCCTTCCTGTTCCACTTTGCGATACCATTGCTCCGCAGCCGCGGGGTCCTTGGCCCGCCACTTCACATCCGCTGCGTGTTCCCATACCTGGGAGCCTTCACACAATTCGCCAGCGTATGTAATGTTGAGCACCGCACTGTGCTCCGCGCAACGCAGAACCGGCACTGCACTGCCATACCGGGCGAGCTGTTTGGTCTTCCATACCTTAGTCGTGTCGCCCGGTGCGGCAAGACCGTAGGGATCGGTGATCTGGTTCCTCCGTGGCCTGAATTCGTAGCTGTAGGAGGTCGTGACCTTGGGGTCCTGAGTGGGCAGCGAACTCGGGAGCGCCTTGGTTGCGACGTGAACAGGACAGAGCAGACTGTTGGTGTCAGGGAGGTATTTCGGCACCAGGTCGCCTAGCCAATCGG
Organism: Chthoniobacterales bacterium; assembly: GCA_038240495.1. Taxonomy (GTDB): domain Bacteria; phylum Verrucomicrobiota; class Verrucomicrobiia; order Chthoniobacterales; family Chthoniobacteraceae; genus Chthoniobacter. The sequence goes on from JBBSDS010000230.1 coordinate 5,289, forward strand.
GCATCCGTTGATGATCCTTCTGATACGACATAACAGCCGCATAGATTTTCAGGAGGTTGGTGAGGCAGAGGGTCTTCTCGGTCAGTATCTGCGGTGGTGGAGGCGCATCCCCATCGGGAACCCGCCAGACGCTCGTTGCGGGCGGCTCCGTCACGGGCTCTTCGGGGGAAGCGGCAAGCGCCACCGGCTCAGGGCGGGGGGCGCGCCAAACCTGGTACGAGCCAATGCCCCCCGAAACGAGCATCTGATTGTCAGGAGAAAAGGCCAACCAATACACGGCTTTTTCCTGGACGAAGGACGCAATTTCGCGTCGCGCGGCGAAATCCCAGAGTTTGAGGCTGCGATCCTCGCTGCCAGAGGCCAGGGTCCGTCCATCGGCGGAGAAGCACAGTGCCCAGACAAGCGCTTGATGCCCACTCAGAATTATCGGCGGAGCTCCAGAAATCAGGTCCCAGAGCAATATCTTTAGGTCCTCGCAACTGGCTGCGAGGAATCTGCCATCGGGAGAAACCGCCAGTGTTAGCATCGGGCTGCCGGAATCCAAGGACCTCGTCTTCTGTCTTGAATGGAGATCCCAGAACCCCACTGCCGTCCCCTCGGCGCAGGCCCAGGAGCGATCATCGGGTAAGAACCGGCTGGGAGCGAATACAGTCTCACCGGAGTGAGGAACGGAGAGGAGGCGATCACCCGTGGCGGCATCGAACAGGAGGGTGCGCACGCCGAGATTGTCGACGCTCAGGAACCTTCCGTTCGGAGAAATCTGCGGGTATCCTTGGTGGCGTCCTGCCGCCCCGAGCGGGATGCTTGCGCGGTGAGAGGGGGCGCCGAGCATCGTGAGGCGCAAGAACGGTTGGCGCCCGATGGCCTGTATGGAAGCCGCCTGGCGTGAGTCCGGTGAAAAGAACACGAAATCCCCTTCGATGGACCACTGCGGTTGGAGTGTGGCGGTATCCAAAACCGAGCACTCATTCCCTTTAATGTCCAATGCCAGCAACTTGCCGTCGGCCGAAAATTGTAGCGGGTTATAGCCCAGGAATCTCAACCCGTTGGCGATTTGAAGGCGACGAGTTTCGCCTGCCATATCCCACAGCAGGATCTTACCGTCCAGGTCCCCGCTGACCAGTGCTCGGCCGTCCGGGGTATACGCGAGGCTGGTAACCTTCGCGTGATGGCCGCGAAGCTGACGTACGCGCTGTCGGGACTCCAGGCTCCAAATTAAGATGGCCTGGTCGCGACTGGAGGTGGCCAGGAACTTGCCATCCGGGGAGAAGGCCAGGGCGGATGTCCGGATGTCGCCACAGTCCATCGTGCCAAGGACTTTGCCCTCCGACGTTTCCAGGATCCAGATTTCGCCTTGCCAATCGACGACGGCGGTCAGCCGGCCGTCCCGCGACACTGCCGCGCCAAAAATGTACTGAGCGGCGGCGTCGGTCTTAGCAACTTTGAAAGTCAGCACATCCCACCACTCCAAGAGGCTGCTCGTTCCGCTCCCGTAGCCGGCCAGCAGCCGCGAGCCGTCCGGTGCCCAGCACCAGATCGCACGATTCGGTCCGACGACTCCAACCTCCTTGTTGGCGACATAATCCCAAACACGGATTTTCTTTTCCGTGGATCCCGAATTAAAGGCGATTAGGTTGGTAACAGGGGAGAACAGCGGCTTGTCGAGGGTTCCGCTTTGGAACCGGCGGGTTTGGCGGGTCAACGTGTCGCAGAGTTCGAGCCCTTGCGCGGAGGGAAACGCCAGGTACCGGCTGTCGTACGAAAAGGAGATGCCGAGATAGTTTCGAGGGGCGCTCACGGATGCCACCCGCGCTGAGGGCCACGCAGCCGTCAAACTCCGCCGGGTCAAATCCCACAGCCGGGTATCGGTCTCTCCTCGCGACGCGAACCATTTACCGTCAGGGGAAACCGCAACGTTTTGCACCGCGTTGGTGTGGCCAATCAGAATTTGGTCTTGCTCACCCCGTGCCAGTTCTTGGAAGTAATAATACTCGAAGCTTCGGGCGTCGGCCTCCCCTGGCTTGGGCCGATGCGCTGCGAGGATGCTGGTCATGCGGGAGAGATTCCCTTCCTCCCAGGCGGCGTGGGCGAGTTTCATGTCCGCGGCGTAGAGCAACCGTTGAGTATCCCGCGCGCTTTCCGTAGCTCTGCGCGCGCTGTCTTCGGCCAGTCGGCGCTGTTGCGATTCGCGGGCGCGGGAATCATCGGCCGCCAGGCGCGCGCGCTGCTCGCTCCGCTGGGCCCGGGTTGCGCGAATGGCTTGCCACGCGCTGACCGTCAGACCAATCAGTAGCGCGGCCACTACCGCGGCGGCAGCAGCAAAGGCCGTTCGGTTGCGGCGGGCAAGCTTTTGCAGGCGATAGAGATGACTCGGTGGCCGAGCCATAACCGGTTCATGGCTGAGATGCCGCTGAATGTCCGTCGCCAGGCCATTGGACGTCTCGTAGCGCCGGGCCCGATCCTTTTCCAGAGCCTTCATCACGATCCAGTCCAGGTCGCCACGCAGCAGATTGACCAGAGCCGGCAGCTGCGCACCCTGGTGCCTGGCGACCGTGGTCAGGTCGGCGGCCAGCATCGTGCTCAGGCGCGTGCTGGGACGCTGGGGTTCCTCCTCGCGGATTCTGCGGCGCATCTCATCCAGGCCGGACTGCAGCAGCTCCTGCGCATCGAATGGAGTCCTGCCGGTTAGCATTTCGTACAGCAACACGCCGAGGCTATAGATGTCGGTCCGCGTATCAATGTCCAGACTGGTCATCACCGCCTGTTCCGGACTCATGTAAGCCGGCGTGCCCATGAATTGCTCGTACGCCGTGAAGAGTGTCTTGTCGGTAAGTTGCTGGCCGGCGGTGGCCTTGGCGATTCCAAAATCAATCACCTTGGGAACAGCGACTCCGTCGTTGACGGTCACCAGGATGTTCGAGGGTTTAAGGTCGCGATGAATGATGCCTTTCTGATGGGCGTGCTGGACGGCCTGGCAGACTTGAATGAAAAGCGCGAGCCGATCATGCGTGGAAAGATTCGTCTGGTCGCAGTACTCAGTGATGCGAACGCCGCGCACCAGTTCCATGACGAAATAGGGACGACCCGTTTCGCTGGCCCCCGCGTCGAGCACCTTCGCGATGTTGGGGTGGTCCATCAACGCCAGCGCCTGCCGCTCGGCCTCGAAGCGGGCGATGACCTGCCGGGTGTCCATGCCCAGCTTGATCACCTTCAGCGCGACGCGGCGCCTCACCGGCTCTGTTTGCTCGGCCATATAGACGAGACCGCAGCCGCCTTCGCCGATTTTCTGGAGCAGTTTGTAGCGGCCAATCCTGTCACCGGGTTTTTCAGTCAACGGGGTGAAGTTGCTGGTGGCCAGCC
>JBBSDS010000231.1:0-8622 GCA_038240495.1 Chthoniobacterales bacterium
TGCCCGAGGCGCCGAAGTTCCTCGAGACTCCAAATCTCGACCGGCTCGCGAAAGAAGGCGCGCACTTGAAGAACGCCTTTGTGAGCACCTCGCTCTGCTCGCCGAGCCGCGCGTCGATTCTCACCGGGCAATACATGCACCATCATCGCGTGGTGGATAATCAGCGGCCGGAGCCGGCGGACATTCGCTTCTTTCCCGAGCATCTGCGCGCGGCGGGCTACGCGACCGCGTTCTTCGGCAAGTGGCACATGGGCGAAGACAGCGATGCGCCGCGCAAGGGCTTCGATTACTGGGCGGGCTTCCGCGGGCAGGGCGAGTATTTCGATCCGACGCTGAACATCAACGGCGAGCGCAGCGCCTTCAAAGGCTACAGCAGCGACGTGCTCGCCGACCTCGCAATCGAATGGCTCGGGCGGCGCCGCGAGCAGCCGTTCTTTCTCTATCTCTCCTTCAAGGCGCCGCATTTTCCTTTCGAGCCCGCGCCGCGTCACAAGGGCCGCTACGACAAGGCGCCCGTGCCGTATCCGCCGACGATGGCGAATACCGAGCAGAACTACGAGACGCAGCCGCGCTGGGTGCGCGAGCGGCGCTACAGCATTCACGGCGTGGATCACATGGAGACGGGGCGATTCGACAACGACCCCGTACCGTCGTTTGAGGACTTGGTTCGCCGGTATGCCGAGGCGGTGCATTCGACGGATGAAAATGTGGGCCGCGTGCTGAAGTTGCTCGATGAATCGGGTCTGCGCGAATCCACGCTCGTCGTCTATATGGGCGACAATGGATTCGCGCTTGGCGAACACGGATTCTACGACAAGCGCGATGCCTTCGAGACAAGCATCCGCGTGCCTCTGCTCGCGTGGGCGCCGGGCACGATCAAGCCCGGCACGGTCGTGACGCAGATGGTGCAAAATATCGACATCGCGCCCTCGCTGCTCGAAGCCGCCGGCGTCACTCCGCCCGCCGGCACCCCGCGCATGGATGGCCGTTCCTTCTGGCCGCTGCTGCTCGGTCGCGAGGTGCCGTGGCGCGACCACATTCTCTACGAATACTACTGGGAGCGGAACTTCCCGGCGACGCCCACGACCCTCGCGCTCCGCACCGACCGCTGGAAATACATCCACACCCCCGGTGTGTGGGACAAGGACGGCTTCTACGACCTGCAAACCGACCCGATCGAGCGCCACAACCTCATCAACGTGCCCGCGTATCGGGAACAGATCGGCACGTTGCAGCGGCAGCTTTTCGACGAGCTGGGAAAATCCGGCGGACTGCAACTTCCCGTCCTGCCGCTCAGCGGCGAAGTGCTCGACGACCGGAAATTGCCGCGATGACAGGAGTGGCCGTGGACCTCGTCAATTCCGCCGGCCGCGCGCAACTCGCCACGCTCTACCGCGCGACGCTGCTGGAGGATGTGATGCCTTTCTGGCTGCGGCACGGGCTGGATCGCGAGCACGGCGGCATCCTTACCGCGCTCGATCGCGACGGCAGCTTGCTCGACACGGATAAGAGCGTGTGGTTTCAGGGCCGAGGCGCGTGGATGTTCGCGACGCTCTACAACACCGTGGAGCCGCGGGCGGAATGGCTGGAGGCGGCGCGCTCCTGCGTCGAGTTTCTGCGGCGGCATTGCGTTTCGCCGGAGGGAAAAATGTATTTCTCCGTGACGCGCGAGGGGCGGCCGCTGCGGATGCGACGCTACGTCTTCAGCGAAGCGTTCGCGGCGATTGCGTTTGCGGCTCTGGCGAAGGCAACCGGCGACGGGCGGGCGGAGGAGGAAGCGGTGCGGACGTTCGCGGCGTATCTGCGCGTGTCGTTCGAGCCGGGTGCGATGCTGCCGAAGTTTGAACCAGCGCGGCCGATGAAGGGGCTCGCGGCGCACATGATCGCGATGGTGACGGCGCAGGAACTGCGGGCGAATCTCGGCGACGTGAGCGTGAGCGGGCGCACGTGCAGCGAGTGGATCGACCGCAGCATCGCGGAGATCGAGCGCGATTTTCTCAAGCCGGAGCACGAGGCGCTGATGGAAGTCGTCGCGCCCCACGGCGCAATCCTCGATCACTTCGACGGTCGCACGCTCAACCCTGGCCACGCCATCGAGTGTGCGTGGTTCATTATGCACGAGGGTGCGCTGCGAAAAAATCAGCGGCTGATCAACCTCGGCACGACGATCCTCGACTGGATGTGGCGACGTGGATGGGATGAGGAGTTCGGCGGCGTGCTCTACTTTGCCGACCTGCGCGGGCTGCCGGTGCAGGAGTATTGGCACGACATGAAATTCTGGTGGCCGCACTGCGAGGCAATCATCGCGACACTGCTTGCGCATCGACTCACCGGCGACCCGCGTTTCGCGGAGATGCACCGACTCGTCCACGACTGGAGCTTCTCGCACTTTCCGGACCGTGAATGTGGCGAGTGGTTCGGGTATCTGCACCGCGATGGAAGCGTGTCGCAGAGGGCGAAGGGGAACCTCTTTAAAGGCCCGTTTCACCTGCCGCGGATGCTGTGGTTTTGCGTGCGCGAGCTGGCGTAAAGAGCCGCGCACAGCGAGGAGGCCTTCGACGTTCGGTGTGGACTCTTTCCGCCGTGACTAAGGGAACCGGAGGCTGACGGTTTCCAAGAGCGGGCCTTCATGCTCTGATCCTGCGTATGTTTTCCCCAAATTTTTTCCGGCGTTTCGGGGTGCTCGGTTTCGTTTGGTGTTCGCTTTTGCCGGTTCGGGGCGCGGAGAAGATCGACGTTTCAAAGCTGCCGCCAGCGGCGACGCGCGCCGTGGATTTTGCGAAGGACATCCAGCCGCTGCTCGAAGCGCGTTGCTTGAAGTGTCACGGACCGGAGAAGCAGAAGGGTGGCTACCGCGTGGACAAGAAGGAAGCGGCGATGAAGGGCGGCGACGATCACGCTCCGAATATCGTGCCGGGGAAAAGCGCGGAGAGTCCGCTCATTCATTTCGTCGCGGCGCTCGATCCTGACATGAAGATGCCGGCGAAAGGCGATCCGCTAACCGCCGAGCAGATCGGATTGCTGCGCGCGTGGATCGATCAGGGTGCGGTGTGGCCGGAAGATCCGAAAGCCGCGAAGAGCGATCCGCTCGATTGGTGGTCGCTCAAGCCGGTTGGCCGGGTCGTTGTGCCGGACATCCGCAATCCGCCATCTGCAATTCGCAATCCCATCGACGCCTTCATCCGCGCAAAGTTGAGCGAGAAGGGTCTTTCACCTTCGCCCGAGGCCGACCGCCGCACGCTGATGCGACGATTGTCTTTCGATCTCATCGGCATGCCGCCGACGCCCGAGGAAATCGACGTTTTCGTCGCCGATTCCGATCCGCAGGCTTATGAAAAGCTCGTCGAGCGCCTGCTCGCATCGCCGCGCTACGGTGAGCGCTGGGCACGGCACTGGCTCGATGTCGTCCACTACGGAGACACACATGGTTACGACAAGGACAAGCCGCGGCCGAACGCGTGGCCTTATCGCGACTATGTCATCCGCGCGCTGAACGACGACAAGCCGTACGCCCGTTTCGTGCAGGAGCAGATCGCCGGAGACGCGCTCTTTCCTGGCACGCGCGACGGCATCGTGGCGCTCGGTTTCATCGCCGCGGGGCCGTGGGATTTGATCGGACACATGGAAGTGCCGGAGACGAAAGTGGACGGCAAAATCGCGCGCCACCTCGATCGCGACGACATGGCGGCAAACACGATCGGGACGTTTTGCAGCGCCACGGTCCACTGCGCGCAGTGCCACAATCACAAGTTCGATCCGATCACGCAGGAGGATTACTATTCGTTACAGGCGGTGTTCGCGGCGCTCGATCGCACGGAGCGGAAATACTACGCCGATGATGCGGCGAACGCGCGTTTCACCGAACTGATGCACGAGCAGCGTGACGCCGGTACCGCGGTTGCCGCGGTCGAGGCGCCGCTGAAAATGAAAGCAGGCGAAGCTTTCGCCGCTCTCACGCGGCGGATCGACGGAGCGTCGAAAGCCGCCGCGCAGAAGCAAGGCAACACGAGCCCGGACTTCGGCTACCACAGCTCCATTGCGAAAGTTCAGGAGGTGACAAAGTGGGTGCAGGTGGACCTCGGTAAGACCGTGACAATTGACCACGTCACACTGTTGCCCTGCTACGACGACTTCAACGCCATCGGCGCAGGTTTTGGATTTCCGGTGCGGTTCAAAGTGGAGGCGAGCGATGATCCCGAATTTCAGACCGGCGTGACACTGCTCTGGCGAAAGCACGACGTGTCGTTCATGACAGACTTCAAGAATCCCGGCCTCCAGCCGTTCACGACCGGCGGGGCGAAGGACGACGGCATCGCGGGCCGCTACGTGCGCGTGACGGTGGTGAAGCTCGCGCCGCGGCAAGACGACTTCATTTTCGCGCTCGCAGAGTTGCAGGTGTTCGACGCGGACGGCACGAATGTCGCGCAAGGCAAGCCGGTCACCGCGCTCGATTCCATCGAAGCTCCGCCGCGCTGGCGAAAGGCGAACCTGACCGATGGCATCGCGCCGGTCGCGCAAACGCCGGGCGAGAAGGAGCAGTTGATCGCGGAGCGCGAGGCGCTGCTCCTCGGCTTTGCGGATGACGCAGAGAAGGCGAGGCGGGCGGCGTTGCGCGCTGAGTCGAAGCGCATCGAGACCGAATTGAAAAAGCTGCCGCCGCCGAGCGCCGTGTATGCGGGCGGCGTGGTCACGGGCACGGGAAATTTCGCCGGCACGGGCGCAAACGGCGGCAAGCCGCGCCCGATTTTTCTCCTTGCTCGCGGACAGGTCACGCAGCCGCGCGCGGAAGTTGGGCCCGGCACACTTTCCGCGCTGACCTTTGAACCGGCCCGCTTTTCGCTCGCGCCGGATGCTTCCGAGGGCGAACGCCGCGCGGCGCTGGCGAAGTGGATCATTGATCCGCGGAACCCGCTCACTTGGCGCAGCATCGTCAATCGTGTGTGGCAGTACCATTTCGGCCGCGGACTCGTGGAAACGCCGAACGACTTCGGACGCAACGGCGGGTTGCCCTCGCATCCCGAATTGCTCGACTGGCTCGCGACGGACTTTCGCGACAACGGCGGCTCGCTGAAACGTCTGCACCGTTTGATGGTCACGAGCGCGACTTACAAACAGGCGTCGGCTTCCAATCCCGCGGCCGAAAAAATCGACGCGAACAATGTTTTCCTTGGGCGTCAGAACCGTCGCAAACTTGAAGCCGAGGCGGTGCGGGACACCGTGCTCATGGTCAGCGGCAAACTCGATCTGACGATGGGTGGTCCTGGCTGGCAGGACTTCGTCATCGAGCAACCGGCGCACTCGCCGCACTACGAATACAACCTCGCCGATCCCGAGGACGCGAAGACGTGGCGGCGTTCGATCTATCGATTCATCGTCCGTTCGCAGACGCAGCCTTGGATGACTTCACTCGACTGTGCCGACCCGTCGATGCGCGTGGATCGGCGAAACGAAAGCCTCTCTGCGCTGCAAGCGCTCGCGCTCTTGAACAACGGCTTCATGGTCACGCAAGCGCGGCATTTTGCCGAACGAGTGCAGCGCGAAGCTCCGGACCTCGCGGCGCAGGTGGAGCGTGCGCACCTGCTCGCATTGGGCCGCGGGCCGAGCGCGGACGATCGCGAGAAGCTCATCGCCTTCGCGCAATCGCGAGGATTGCCAAACCTCTGCCGCGTCCTGCTGAACCTGAATGAGTTCACCTTCGTCGATTAGCCTGCCTCCGCCATGAACAACGACTCTCCGTTTCATCGTCCCTCGACTGCGCCCGCCATTTCGCGGCGCAACTTTCTCTGGCAAGCGGGTAGGGGGCTGGGCGGCATCGCGCTCGCCTCCATGCTCGGGAAAGATCACGCGTTGGCGGACTCCGGACAGTTGGGTGGAAAGCTCCACTTTCCGGCGAAAGCGAAGCGTGTTGTGCAATTCTTCATGGCCGGCGCGGCGAGCCACATCGACCTCTTCGACTTCAAACCCGAGTTGGTGAAGCGGGACGGAAAACCGAGCGACTTCGGCGAGCACGTCGAGGCATTTCAAAATGGGCTTGGGCCGTGGTTGAAGCCGATCTGGGACTTTGCGCCGCACGGACAGTGCGGAAAGCTGCTCGGTGAACCCGTCGCGCCGCTCGGCGCGGTTGTGGACGACATCGCTTTCATCCACAATATGGTGAGCAAATCTGGTGTGCACTCGGCGGCCACGCTGCTCCAGGCCACGGGTTTTCAGCTTCCCGGATTCCCCGGCGAGGGCTGCTGGGTCAGCTACGGCCTCGGTTCGTTGAATGACAATCTGCCGAGCTTCGTCGTGCTACCGGATCACCGCGGATTTGGGTCGAACGGCGTGAAGAATTGGGATTCGGCGTTTCTGCCGGCGCAGCACAGCGGCACGATCATTTATCCCGGCTCGGAGACGCCGATCGCCGATCTTTTTCCGCACAAGTCTGGAAGCTACGTGACACGTGAGGCGGAAGCGGAAGCGCAGCAACTCATGGTCACGCTGAACCGCGAACACGCTGCGGCGCGAGAGGGCGATCAGCGATTGGAGGGGCGCATTCGCAGCTACGAGCTCGCCGCGAAAATGCAGCTCTCCGCGCCCGAGGCGCTGGACTTGAAAGCGGAGCCCAAGCACATCCTGAAGCTTTACGGCCTCGATCGCGGGCCGCAGACCTGGCCAAAGGAAATCAACGCCGAGGAGGAGACGTTTTACTTTTCGCAAAAGTGCCTCGCCGCGCGCCGCCTGCTCGAACGCGGCGTGCGCTTCGTGCAGGTCTGGAGTGGCAACGACAACGGTTTTCCCCGGCGCAACTGGGATTCGCACGAGGACGTCCGCCGCGACCACGGCCCGCTTGCGACGGGCATGGCGCGAGGCGCGGCAGCATTCATCCAGGATCTGAAACAGCGCGGAATGCTCGAAGACACGATCATCCTTTGGACCACCGAGTTTGGTCGGATGCCATCATCGCAAGGCGGCAAGGGCCGCGACCACAATCCATACGTCTTCACGAACTGGCTTTGTGGCGGTGGAATCAAAGGCGGCATCGTCGCTGGTGAGAGCGACCAGTGGGGCTACAAGCCGCTCGACCGCAAAAACCCGACCGAAGTCTATGACGTTCACGCTACGATCCTGCGGCTGCTCGGCATCGATCACGCCAAGCTCACCTTCCGCCACAACGGCATCGACCGCCGGCTCACGGACGTGCATGGGCACGTGATCGAGGACCTGCTCGCATGACCTGGCGGGCGCTACGAGAGAAACACGTTACGGCGGCAAAAGGGCGCGATATTCGCCAGGTTGCATCGATTCCGCGTTCTGCTGGATGAGTGAAAAATGTCGTTCCAACGTGGGGCGATGGTTTGTCCAGAGTTCCAATATGGCCAGCCGCCGCGGATTCCCAAGGTTCTGCTGATAACGCAGATTCTTGTCGCAGATGATGAACAGATCAAAGCCAGCCAACTCCGCCACGCGAAGCAACTCGCCGTTTTCGAGTTCGCCCCAGCCCATTTTCACCGCAGTTTGCACCTCGTGTTCTGCCAGCGCCAGACGCACCTGCACGGGCGTGCAGACATCCAGCAGCACCCTCATTCAGCCAATTCCGCCGCGATGCGTTCCCAGCCGTGACGCAGCACCGACCGAGCTTGTTCGCGCGTGACGCCCTCGAAGGTTTCAAGGAAATAGTCGAGCGCCAGCCCGTCCGCGAGGTAGTCGAACAGCGTTTGCACCGGGAGGCGCGTTCCGCGAAAAACCGGCGTGCCGCTGAGGATGCCAGGATTCGACACCACCAAACCTCCGGCAGCGGATTTGATTTCTGCCACGGTACTCATGCGTGAAAACTACGCCGCCCGCCTCTCGGTGGCAAGGGTGCGGACGGATTAGCCGCCACAGATTTTTACCCGATTCCCTTTCCCTTGCCACGAAGCACAGCTTCCCCGCTCACAATGCATTGCGAAGTTCTCAACTCCGTAACCAGGGAAGCTAGCGACCGCGTATACTCGATCGAGATGCATTTCGTCGTTCAATGGCGGCCAACTCTTGCGATTTCTTTTTGAGGCGGGACCGATACGATTCGCTCAATGAAAAGGAGCACGGTTTTGATTCTTGGCGCAGGCGCGAGTCACCCTTTTGGGTTTCCCTTGGCCCGAGGCCTACGGGACATGATCATCAACGACCTCGATAATCCGGGGAATAATGAACCAGGCAAGTTGTTGATGTCAGCAGGCTATACCGTGGAGAGGCTGCGAGCATTCCGGGAGCATTTTCTCAAGTCAAATATTCCGTCCGTCGATGCCTTCATTCAGGAGTGGCATGAAGAGTGGGAGCGGGAAGGGAAGGCGACGATCGCTGCTATCCTGTTGTATACGGAAGCACAAAGTCGGAATCGCCTTTTCTCGGACCCCGACTGGTACCAGTCGCTCATGCTGGCGATCAAAGATCATCCGACGCTCTGCAACGACTCACTGGCGATCATCACCTTTAACTACGATCGTTCGCTTGAATACTATCTGTGTGGATCATTACCGATGGCTAAAAAGATTGAGAGAGCCTTGCTGGAGGAACGAATTCAAGCGCTAGAAATTCTGCATTTCTACGGAAGTCTAGGGTGCATTTGGAAAGAGCGCCTCGAAGGGATCGAATACGGCA
>JBBSDS010000232.1:0-8518 GCA_038240495.1 Chthoniobacterales bacterium
GAACGCTCCGTCAAACCGTTAGCGAGCCAGAAACCTCGCTGGCGGAGCGCCACGTGTGAAAGTCGGCGACCGCCGCCATCACGCGCAACCAATGCTTTTTATCCAAAAATCCTCAGCCTTACTGCATGGTTACGGCTTAGACCCAGGTGGTCGCTGTCGATGAGACGGGAATATTCCGTGATCACTTTCATAGCCTCCCTGTTTTCTAGCGCGTTCTCGTCCGGTAAAAGGATTGGGTGGAGAAGAAGCCCGTGGTATCCACGAACTCAACGACACCGCCGATCGGCATGGTGACGACGGCAAAAGGTTGGTCGTTTGGGGGAGGTGACCGCCACGGACCGGTGACGAAGTGAGCGCGTTCGATCTCGTAAATCTGGCCGGGGATGCCGTTGAAGCGGAGATGGACATCGTAGCCAACCACCCACACTTCGATCACGGTGGGGACTGGCGGTGGCGTTTGGATTCCGCCCCAAAAACCGCCGGCCAGGGAGTAACCACCGCCGCTCATCGCTCCCGCATCGGGTTGGCCGATGGTGCCGTTGAGTGTGAAGTCGCCGCCGCTGCTCATGCCGCTGCCGCCATCAATGGTATGCCAATCGATGCTGAATTGAGCCGTGGCCGTCATGTCGGCGAGAGCCAACAGGCCAAATGTGCAGAGGAAAGGAAGTTTTGTTTTCATGTTATTTAAGGGTTGAGAATTGAACGAGGCGTTGTGAGCGGGCAAATCATCGCGTTCTGGGCGAATTCACCGAATCGAAGCCGATCCCAGCCAACTGTCCACGCCGACTGGTTTGGTCAAATTGTTGAGTGGGGCTTCGGGATAGTCAGCAGCGCGCATGACGACGGTATCGCCGGCTAGCGCGGCGTTGTAGGCGTCGGTAAAGCGGCGGTAGGGTTTGGCCAAAGTGCCGTCGGTGATGCTGCCAATATAGAATTTGTCCACATACAGCCCGCGGGAGTAGAAGAAGCTCATGGTTAAACCCGGCGCACTGAATTGTGAAAGGATGTCGAACGTGGGACCGACAAAGCCGCCTTGGTAGCGGTCTGTGTTGGGCGTCGTATTCACCCCCAGATTCTGCCCGCCCGCACGGTACAGGTCGCCGGCATTTCCGTTGGTCAGGTTTCGTTCGAGCTCATAGAGTCCATCGGCCTGAAGGAGGGCCACTTTGTAGTGGGCGCCATTGCCGGGCCATCCTGGCTGGCCTGGAAAACCTTCGACCGCGTTTCCGCCCACGTTCTCGTCAATATGCCAGATCGCCAGTCCGCCTTGAGGAATCCGCGAATCCAGCCCAACCGGCTGGCGGTTTTCTATTAGCAGATATTCTCCAGACGGGAAGCCTCGCGTGATCTTGGATGCTTGAGGCCATGTTTCCGCTTGCCCCAGAAAGTAGCTGCCGGAATCAATCGGCTCGAACGCTGAGGTCCAACCGAGAAAGATCTTGCACCAGGCGCTGAAATGGGGCGGACGCAATTGGTCTCCATCGAAACCCCAACTGTTCGCCATCATGCACCAATTCCCGACGCCCCTGCTCGTGGAGTCCGTGTCGTAGAGGTCTGGCAGACCAAAGAAGTGCCCCGTCTCGTGGCAGATCACGCCGATGCGGGTAATGCCAGTGCCGCTGGTTCCCCACAAGGCTGCTTCCGTGTGGTAAGCATTGACCTTCACCTTCACGCTGTTGCCATTGTTGTCGGCGCTTACCCAGTCGGAGGGAAGCGCGCCTTTATGCGACCAGATGCTGTTGGTCGGTGCGCCCCCGGTTTCCGCACCGTAGCCGGAATGGATGATGTCTATGGCGTCAATGTAGCCGTCGTTGTCAGTGTCGAATTGGCCAAAATCCACCAGTGGATCTGCTAGTGCGAGCGCGTCCTCAACCATTTTCTTCGCGTTTCTTGGATAGTCGCCTCCGCGTCCGTTGTTGGTTCCGGCGTAATAAGCTTGGGTCTGCGGCAGCGTCACCCAGGCCAAAACCGTGCTCTGCAAGGTGACAATGCCGTAGGAGTTTTCCTGGTAGGCATCCAGAACAGAGCCGGTCGGGGCGAGAACGGGATCGCCACCAATTTGGTTGAACAGCACGTTGTAGTCTCCTTGCGCGCGGGTATGGACGCCGAACGTATGATCACTGAACTTGCAGAGGATCACGAGATTTTTCACCGTCCCTGAGGCCACGATGTTTTCGCGGTTCCCGCTGAGCCAGGGACGATAAGGCTTCAGCGCCTGGTTCAAGTTTGCCGGCCGCGCTTCCTGCGGCGGCAAGGTGCGCGGCGCCAGACCTTTTGTGCGTGGATCAGTTTGGCCCACCTGCCAAGGCGTCGGCACGAGCCGGTTTTGCGCATCGAGCGTGGCGTAAACGAAGGTTGCGTTGTCCCGCACCACCGTGAAGCCATTCGTATCCTCCTGCCAGGAGAAGAATTCGTCGCCCCGCAGAAGCAGCGTTATTTTCACGCCGTCGGGCTGGGTGAAAGTGAATGGCCGGGGATCAGCCATCATCGCTGCGGCCCTGGGCGCGGGGCACAACCAAAGGAGAACAACGAGGAGCAGACCTTCGGTGAAGCGCCCTCCGAACTGAGATGAGTTTTGCGGTTTCATACGTGGCAGAAAGATTTGCGCGCGTCGTGCGGTTATTATTGCAACGTCACCAGCACGAGCACCATGCCCTTGCCCTCCTTCAATGTGCTCATCGCTTTGCCAAGAACTGCGCCCTGGGCCTTGGAGTGTTCGGTGACTTTCATGGCGTGGCCGGGGGTGTCGCTGGTGGTAAGCAAATCGCCGGGTTCAATCTCGCCGAAGCTGGCGTCAGCTTGAACATAGACGCGGCCGGTGAGGGCCACGTTCTCGCCCTGGTCGAGCGCGCCTTCCTGCTTGAGCGCGATGCCGGGGCTGATGCCGTTGGCACCGCTGACAATGCCGGCCACGCGTTTGTCGTAGGCGTGCGTGCTCCGCTGGAGTCGGCCCGGATGTTCCCGGTCGATAACCACCACCGCCCCTTTCTCGATGGTTGCCTCTTTGATCAGGAATGGTTCGGCGAGATCGCAACCGCCCCGAATGGTGAGGGTGCAAACGGACACGTTGGCGCCACCGATGACGGTGTTGGCCCAATCGGACCCGAAGTTCAGGACCAGGCTGTCGCCGAAATCCACCAAGGCGCGACCCGGTGTACCACGACGACCGGAATACCCAAGGTACAGGTCTGCAGCTCGAATGGTAGCGATAAAGTTGTCCGCCACGTCGAGCTTGCTCATGGTTCCGTCGTAACGCAGGTTTCCGGCTGTGTCGATCGTCAGGCTCGGGTACCCATCGTTCACGAAGAAGCTTAACGGATGGTTGCTGCGCGTTCCGATCTGGCCACTCGCCCCATCGACATAGGTAGTAAGCCGTACCGTCCCGTCGGTGTGCTCGAATCCGTAGAAATTGTTGATACTGAGCCCAGGAACGGTTTGCACGGTCAACTTCGTTGCTGGTGTCGCAGTGCCGATACCGATCTTGCCTTTGACAATCAGGTCGTTCTTGCCTGGATTGGCGTAGGAATATGAGTCCGCAACCAGAATCCCACCCGCTTTGAAACCCGAGGCGCTCGGGAAAGTCGGAGAGTTGAGCAGGTAAAGATAACGATTTAGTTCCGCATTGCCGGTACCGGTAAAGATGCCGGGGCTGGCTCCGGCCTCGATCGTCATATCACCCCGGACATCCAGCTTGGCGGTGGGGCTGGCAGTTCCGATGCCCACGTTGCCCGCATTATAAAAAGCATCTGCTCCGTTGAGCGACCAAATGTTGCCCGCCAGAACTCCGGGCTCGCTCCAGAAAAGATTCCCGCCATTGTAGGACAGGAACTGTCCTGGTGTGGGCGCAACGCCGCCCGTGTTCAACTGGTTCGCGACTACGCTGCTGTTCGCCACGTTCCCGGCGGTTTGCGCCCGGATCGCATACGGCGAAGAAGTTACCTCCTGCCGAGGGGTCAGGGCCGTAAAGGCGACGACGCCCACGGGGCGCACCTCGACGTTCAGCCAGCGCGCCGGGCCGGTGAAAACGCCCGCGCCAAAGTCGAGCCGCACCGTGAACAAACCGTTCACGACGTCCGCTGGGATGGGAGGGAGCGGGCCGGCGATGACGTTCGAGCCGCCGACCTCATCGTAAAGGGTGAACCGCATTTCGTACGGGCCATTCACTGGCACGCCGTTGTTATTGAGTCGGCCGTTGTAAGTGAACGCGGTCCCTTGGGCGTGCGCGAAACCCGGCAGGCTCAACAGCGCCAGGAGCAAAAGGTGAGTTTTGAAGTTCGTTTTCATAAGTAATTCCGTCTTGTTTGGTTCGAATGTGCTGCCCTTCGAGTGACTGTGAGCAGAACGCGGCGTTCATACAATGGGGTGAACTTCCCACTCCCCGAAGCCGGACACCTTCGTGTCTGCCGCGAAGGCGCCGAACACCGCACGCGAGACGCGTGCCCTTCCTAGCAAGACACAGATGCATCTATGCTGAACTTTCTTTTCGTGTTGTGAGCCCTTTTCCGGCTAAATAGCGCATGTATGGGTGATGAACCGAATCTCATGAAGCCCGCCTCTCCTGAACAAGCCGTGTTCGCCGACGCGCTCCTGTGCGCCACGCCTGAAGCCCGCGCCGCCTATCTCTCTGGCGCATGTGGGACGGACGCCGCCTTGCGCCAGCGCGTCGAGGCATTGCTCCACGCCGCCGAGAACGCCGGTGATTTTTTGGAAGAACCGCCCACTGGTTTGAGCGGCGATGCCGCTCCCACTGTGCGCGTGGAGACGCTAAGCGAAACGGCCGGCGACAAAATCGGGCGCTACAAATTGCTCCAGCAAATCGGCGAGGGCGGTTGCGGCGTCGTTTACATGGCCGAACAACTCGAACCCGTCCGCCGTCGCGTGGCGCTCAAGGTCATCAAGCTCGGCATGGATACCAAGTCGGTCATCGCGCGATTCGAAGCGGAGCGGCAGGCACTGGCGTTGATGGATCATCCGAACATCGCGAAAGTTTTCGATGCCGGCGCGACCGAGACGGGCCGGCCTTACTTCGTCATGGAATTGGTGCGCGGCATTAAAATCACGGACTACTGCGATCAGAATAATCTTTCCACCGAAGAACGGTTGAAACTGTTCACGCAGGTCTGTCATGCCATCCAGCACGCGCATCAAAAGGGGATCATCCATCGCGACATCAAGCCCTCGAACGTTCTCGTCACCATCAGCGAACCCGGCTCACCCGGAACTCCCAAGGTGATTGATTTCGGCATCGCCAAGGCCACCACCGACCAGCGCCTGACCGACAAGACCGTCTTCACAGCGTTCGAGCAATTCATGGGCACGCCTGCCTACATGAGTCCGGAGCAGGCGATGATGACCAGCCTGGACATTGACACGCGCACGGACATTTACGCGCTCGGCGTCCTGCTCTACGAACTGCTCACGGGCAGAACCCCTTTCGACGCGAAAGACCTGATGGCGGCCGGACTGGACGCGATGCGCCGCATTATCCACGAGCAAGAACCGGTGCGCCCCTCCACTCGACTGAGCACCATGCTGGAGGCTGACCTCACCATCGTGGCAAAGCATCGCCTCTCCGAGCCGGCCAAGCTCGGCACTTTGCTGCGCGGCGATCTGGACTGGATCGTGATGAAGGCGCTGGAGAAAGACCGCACGCGCCGTTACGAAACGGCTACGGGCCTCGCGGCAGATGTCCAGCGCCACCTCGACAACGAGCCAGTCACCGCCTGTCCACCGGGCGCGGCCTATCGCTTTCAGAAATTGGTTCGCCGGAACAAGCTCGCCTTCGCCGCCGGGACGGCCGTCGCGCTGGCGCTTGTGTTCGGCGTCGTCGCGAGCACTTGGCAGGCGGTCCGAGCCACGAACGCAGAGCAAGCGGCGACGCTGGCGGGCAAGCGCGCCGAACAACAAGCCCAACTCGCCGCGCAGGAGGCGACCCGCGCTACTGCCGAAGCCACCCGCGCCACATCGGTAGCGACCGCCGCCCGGCGCTACGCCTACGCGGCTGAGATCAACGTCGCGCTTCAGGCTCTCGCCGAAAACAACCTGAGCCGCGCCCGCGAACTGCTCGACCGCCAGCAGCCCAAGGCCGGCGAGGACGATCTGCGCGGCTTCGAGTGGCGTTACCTCTGGCGGCTTTGTCAGGGCGACGAAATCGCCACGTTCCGCGACGAAGCCGCGCACGGGGCGGCGTTTTCCGCGGATGGCAGACTCTTCGCCTACGCTGGCGGCAAAATCATAGTGCGCGACGCGGCCTCCCGCAAAATCATCGCCACACTGCCCAGCCCGGCCACGACTTTGTCCTTCTCGCTGCGGACCAACCTCCTGGCCAGCGGCCACGACACTGGCGTGAAGCTTTGGAACACGGAAACGTGGCAGGAATTGCGGGCGCTGCCGGACACGATGCACCCGTCTCTGTTTTCGCCGGACGGACGCTGGTTACTCACGGGCGCGACCGAAGGCTTCCGGGTTTGGGATACGCAGACGTGGCAGCCGGTGGGCGTCTGTGCGGGTGCGCCGCGAGTGCGCTGGCAAACGAGGAATGCAGTCGCGTTTTCTCCGGATAGTCAGTTCCTGGTCACGATCGCAGGAGACGGCAGTACTGGCTATCATTTTCGGGTCTGGCGGTTGCCCGGCTTGGAGGAACTTCCGTCTCTTCGGTTAGGCCTCGGAGCATTCGGCTCAGCGGTGTTTTCACACCCCGGTTCGGTGGCGTTTTCGGTGGATGGAAGGTTCGTCCTTGCCGGACTGTGGGATGGCCAGCTCGCCGTTTGGGATTTTGCGACGCGGAAAGTGGTCCCGACGGGGAAAGAGCACACCGCCTGGGTCACGGTGATCGCCGTCGCGCCGGACGGCACGACCTTCGCTACCGCCAGCTCGGACCGGACGGTCAATCTATGGGACGCGGGCACGTTCAAACATATCGCGAGACTGCGCGGACACGTCGGCGAGGTCTGGTCCTTGGCCTTCTCGCCGGATGGCCACACCATCTTGTCCGGCAGCGCGGAGGGCACAACCAAACTTTGGAGCGCTGATACGCGGCACAGCGACCCGGTCATGGAGGGTTCCAGTGTTGTGGTGGGATTCATCGGTGGCGGACGCAGCCTGATCGCGCGCACCAGCAACGGTGTGTGCGCCTGGACGCCGGAAACCGGGGCGCGTGCGGAATTTCCGATTCCCACCAACCCGCCCATCAGTGGCATCACTCTTCCGCCCTACCATATGAAGCCGGACGAACCGTTCTGCGCGCTGGGCCGCACCGATGGTACGCTTGAAGTCTGGCATCTGACGACGGGCGCCAAGGTGAGTGCATGGCCGGCCCACGCGGACGGCATCGGCGCGGTCGCGTTTTCCTCGGACGCCAAGCGCCTCGCGACCGGGACCACCAAAGGCGAATTAAAAATTTGGGACCTCGCCACTCGACGAGAAGGGACGCGGATCGGGCCGGTGCACAGCAAGCTGCTCTGTCTGGCGTTCTCCCCTGACGGGAAAACCCTGGCTGCATCCGGCGAGAGCAGCCGCGTCTGGCTTTGGGAGGCGGACACTGGTCGGCAAGTCGTGGAACTTCCGAGGCACGGGACGCTCGTGACCTCCTTGGCATTCTCTCTGGACGGCAAGCTGCTCGCCACGGCGTCGCTCGGGAACGATGCGCGCGTATGGGACTTGCCCTCCGGCAAGCTGCGCGCGACACTCAGAGGCCACGTTCAAGGTGTCATTGCCGTGGCATTTTCCCCGGACGGTAAAACCCTCGCCACCGGCAGCGACGACGACAAAGTGAAACTGTGGAACGTAGCCACGCACCAGGAATTGGCGACAATTCCCTTGGGAGGTCTGCTTAAGACGCTGGCCTTCTCCCCGGATGGACGAATGCTCGCGATTGGCTACCTGCACGAGGCCGGACGGCGCATTCAGATTCTGCGCGCGCCCTCCTTCGACGAAGTTCAAACGGCGTCCAGGATCGTCGCGGAGACACCATGAGCGCCCTCACTGGCAATGTCGCAGCGTGGCGAGTGTCCTGACCGCCACATGAAGATGCTCCCGAGACTGCATTTTTTTGAACTGGGGGATCAGTCGTGGTTCCCCGCGACGATTCGCGACCTGGCCACGGATTACCTGCACTTCCTGGAGGCGAGGTTTGCGCTGCACCGGCCGGCGGTGCCGCTGGTAGCCGAAATGTTGCGACTCAGCCGGACCACACACGTCGTTGACCTGTGCTCGGGCGGAGCCGGCCCGATGCCCGCGCTTCTCCAGGCACTCGCCGCGGACGGATTGAAACCGCAAGTCACGCTCACGGATCGATTCCCGAATGTGCCGGCCTTCCAACGCATAGCGGATGCCTCGAATGGACAGGTTTCCTTTCACACCGGGCCGGTGGATGCGAGAGCGGTCCCGCCCGAACTGCCTGGATTGCGCACCATGTTCAACGCATTCCATCACTTTGCTCCGAGCGCCGCCCTCGCCGTGCTGCGTGACGCTGTGCATGCACGGCAGCCGATTGGCATTTTTGAAATCCCGGATCGCA
>JBBSDS010000233.1:0-8505 GCA_038240495.1 Chthoniobacterales bacterium
AAAACCACGACCTCCGTCAATCTCGCGGCCTGCCTCGCCGCGCGGGGGGTAAAGATTTTGCTCATCGACCTCGACCCGCAGGCCAATGCCACCAGTGCGCTCGGGCTCCCGACGATCGCCGGGCACAGCATCTATGAGCCGCTGCTCGGGATGGCGCCGATTGCGGAAAAAGTCGTGCCGACGCGGTGGGATCATCTCTGGATGATTCCAGGTGACCTCGCCCTCGCCGGCGCGGAAATCGAAGTCGCCCGCGCCGACCAGCATCTCACCCGCTTGCGCGCCGCCTTCGAGCCGCTGCGCGCCGACGCTCCGTTCGATTTCGTCCTTCTAGATTGTCCGCCGTCGCTTGGAATCCTGATGACGAACGCCCTCGCCGCAGCGGACGAACTTCTCATCCCGCTGCAGTGCGAATACTTCGCCCTCGAAGGGCTGAGCAAGATCGATCACGTCGTCGCACAGGTGCGGGACTGCGGCGCGAATCCGACGCTCAAAATCGGTGGCATCCTGATGACCATGTTCATGCGCAACAACCTCGCCACGCAGGTCATCGCCGAGGTGCAGAACCATTTCGGTGAGGTCATTTTCAAAACCGTGATCCCGCGCAGCGTCCGCCTCGGCGAGGCTCCGAGCCACGGCAAACCGATCACCGAGTACGAACCGAATGGCCTCGGAGCGACGGCTTACAAAGCTCTCGCTGAAGAATTTCTCGCGCGCAATCCGCTGTAATCCGCGCCCCCCGTTTCGTCCTGTATGCCGAGTCATCTCGCGAATCACTGGACGCTCGACCCAGACGTCATCTTCCTGAATCACGGCTCTTTCGGCGCGTGCCCGCGGGTGGTGCTCGACGCGCAGCAGCGTCTCCGCGAGCAGATGGAGCGACAACCGGTGCGGTTTCTCCAACGCGAGCTGGAGCCGCTCCTCGATGACTCACGCGCGGCGCTCGGGGCATTCGTCAAGGCCGCGCCGGAGAATCTCGTTTTCGTTCCCAATGCCACGGCGGGCGTAAACGCGGTCGTGCGTTCGCTCGTCTTGAAACCGGGCGACGAATTGCTAACGACGGACCACAACTACAACGCCTGCCGAAACGTCCTTGCAGAAGCCGCCGCGCGAGCCGGCGGCAAGGTGGTCGTCGCGCGTGTCCCCTTCCCGCTCACCGACGAGCAGCAGATCATCGATGCCATTCTGGAGCGCGTCACGCTGCGCACGCGGCTGGCGATGATCGATCACGTCAGCAGCCCGACGGCACTCGTTTTTCCGATAGCAAAAATCGTCCGCCAACTGAAAGAACGCGGCGTCGAGACGCTCGTCGATGGAGCCCACGCTCCGGGCGCCATC
Source organism: Chthoniobacterales bacterium (assembly GCA_038240495.1). Lineage (GTDB taxonomy): Bacteria > Verrucomicrobiota > Verrucomicrobiia > Chthoniobacterales > Chthoniobacteraceae > Chthoniobacter. The sequence goes on from JBBSDS010000233.1 coordinate 1,336, forward strand.
CCGCTCGATCTCGACGGCCTCGGGCCCTCCTACTACACGGGTAATCTGCACAAGTGGGTGTGCGCGCCGAAAGGCGCGGCGTTCCTGTGGGCGCGGCCGGACCGGCAGGAGCCGTTGCGCCCGGTGGTCGTGAGCCACGGCGAAAATACGCGCCGGCCCGGACGCAGCGCCTTTCACGATCGGTTCGACTGGCCCGGCACCTGGGATCCGTCCGCGTGGCTTTGCGTGGGTGAGGCGATTCGCTGGGGCGCGTCGCTTTTCCCTGGGGGCTGGGACGAATTGCGCGACCGCAATCGCGCGCTCGTGATCGCCGGACGCGCGCTCATCGCGGGTCGGTTGGGTATCGCGCTGCCGTGCCCAAATCAACTCCTCGCGAGCATGGCCACGCTCGCCTTGCCTGAGCACTTGCAAAGACGGCCCTTCAATGGCGAGCGCTTCGACCCGGTGCAGACGCGCCTTCACGATGACCGAAATATCGAAGTGCCGATCGTTCGCTGGGGCGAACCGCGCCGCCGCTGGGTCCGCCTCTCCGCCCAAGCCTATAACAGCACCGAAGACTACCGCGCTCTGGCCGAAGCACTGGCGGGAATGAGGTAAGTCGTCGGGCCGGCAGTGGCTCAGTTTGCCGGTGTAGATGTGGCTCTGTCGCGCATTGGCGACGTGCCACCTCTGGTGTACAAAAGGCGGCACGTCCTACGGACAGAGCCGCCTCTGCAACGCTCGGCACCAACTTGAGCCACTACCGCAGTCCACATGATACACGCCTTGTCACTCTCCACCGTCTATGCCCAAAGTCCCGCAACCTCTTCTTGTCGCCTTTGCAGTCTTGACTCTCCAAGTGTTTGCACGGGCCGATGGATTCCGCCTCGATTGGGCGCGTGAGCACGAGCCACATATCGTGATGCAGCTTTCCCCGGATCAGGTGGCGACGGTTGGTCGGGAGCGAAAACTGATTCTGACCGAGGGCCAGCGTGAGACGCTGGCCAGGTTTACGAAGAAGATTCCCCGCGTGTTAGGTGTGGAGTCCCTCGGCGAGCCGGATTGCAGCTGCCATATCTCCAGCGCCCTTTGGACGGCGACCAGCGAAGTCACTATCTGGATTGATCGACTCCAAAGGGATCCGGATGGCAGCAAGGCCTACTACAAGGTGCGTCGGCAGCGAGGCTATTACACCGCCAATGCCAATGGAGAATTATTCACCGCTGGGCAGCCAGTTAGTTGGCCCGCTTTTGAAGCTGCGGTGCTCCGCAAAAAGGAGGGTGAGTATATTCAGCTTTCGCTACCGCCTACTGAGCCGAATAATTTTACCGCACGGATTCGGGAACTAAAGGCCAGGGCAAACTTCAACCATCGTTTGTGATGAGTTCCAATCGTCACAACGGACTATGAGGCGCGCTTTTTGCACTCCTCCGGCTGGTCGTCAGATCGGCTCCGCCTTCTTCCCGCGCGGCCAATCGCGAAGCTGCGTCTTCGCCACTTCCACCTTTTCCGGCGGCTGATTGCACAACGCCACACCCATCAGTGCCGAGAGTTGGAAAGCACGGACAATGAATTTTTTCTTCGTCCGATCACCTTCGATTTCCACACGCGTCGGCGGCTTGGAAAAATCGCCGACGAAATCGAAACGCAGATCAAAGACCGTACTCGTGGAATGCGTCACGGCTTCAAACTTAATGCGCTTCTTACCCGTCATGTTGGCACCGGCGACACGCCCCTGCGCGACGGCGTGATCCCAGTGCTCGACGCGCCTGACTCCGCCGAGAATCCTGTCTGGAAACGCGGCGATGTCGCCCGCCGCGTAGATCCCCTTCTCGTCCGATTCGAGGTATTCATTGACCGGGGTGCCGTGCGGATACGACAGCGGCGTATTGTGGACCAGCCCGAGGTTTGGCTCCGCGCCGAGCGCCACGATCGCCAGCCCCGCCGGGAACCGCTGACCGCTTTTCGTCTGGATGTTTTTCAGCATCGTGCGGCCCTCGAAGCCATTGAGCGTTTCGCCGAGCATGAGCTTGATCCCGTGCGCGGTGAGTTGCACACCGAACCACTCCGCCAGTTCCGGACCGAGCATCCGCGACCAAAGTTGCGCGCCACGATGCATGAGCGTGACCTGCGTCTTCGGCAGTTGCGCGAGGAGCGCAGCCGCCTCCGCTGCGATGAAGCCGCCGCCGACGATCACAATGTGATGCTCACTCTCCGCAATCTCTCGCAGCGCCTGCACATCCCGCAGCGTGCGCAGATAAAAGACGTTTCCGAGATTCGCGCCCGCAATCGCCAGCCGTCGCGCACGGCTTCCCGTAGCAAGGCACGCCTTGCGAAACTCGACTGTCTGCCCATTACCCAGCACCGCGAGGTGCCGTTCGATATTGAACTGCGTGAGCATCGTATCGAGCCGCAGGTCGATGCGCTGCTTCTCAAACCACGCTGCATCATGCACCAGCAATTTTTCCATCGGACCTGCGGTCTTGCGCAAATGGGAGCTGAAAAGAAGCGGACGTTGATATGGCAGCGCGATCTCATTGCCCACGAGCATGATCGTCCCTTTCTTGTCATGCTCCCGGATGCCCTCGCAAACGCTAACGCCCGCGGCCCCGGCTCCGACGATAAGGTAATCTCGACGAATCATTTCCGGTGAGAATTACCGCTAATCAACGGACCTTCGCCAGAAAAATCCATTTCTGAAACCAAAGTCAGGCTCCTCAATGAGGCCATCGGCGGCCTTCCCATTCTCCCGGCCTGGCACGATCAAACAATGACTCCCTCGACGGAGCCAAGACCCACAACAACATGCTGCGGAAGCTCGATTCAAAATATGATCACTTCATCCAGCGCTACGGCGACTATGCCCACGCCGCAGGGGCATACGTGGCCGTGAGTCCCCAAGCCGCACGTCGGATCGAATTCGTCGCCAAGCCGGTCACGCTCTTCGGCAAGGCTGGCGTGATTGGAATGGATACAAACCTCTCCAACTCTCCCGTCCAGATCGCCCAGATCGACAGCTTTAACTCAGCCGACACCGTGAACTATCCCGGTGGCCTTTACACCAACAGCAACCGCAGCTCTGCGTCAGGCTTGGGCTGCAAGGTGAATGCTTACGTGAACGCTCCGATCTCCTCGATCAGCGGCGGCACCCTTTGGAGAAATCTCTACGACGATGGCGGCACAGTCCCCTCCGATGGCATCGCCACGGGCACCGACAATAACACCACACAAGTCACCGTGCCGCTGGTGACAACACCAAGCTGAGCTGTCATGGCCATGAGCGCCGACCCGGCCACGATCACGGCAGGAACGACGGCCGCGCCTCTTTATGCCACATCCTCCTCGGCCGGCGGTATCACGGTCAACCTGCCGGCCGGCCAAAGCACCGGAGTGGCAAACGTCTATGTGACTGGCGCTGTCAGCGGCGGCATCACGGTGGCAGCCGGCGTCACGCTCAAACTTTGGTTCGCGGGCAACTTCGGCATGGGCGTCGGCAGCATCAACAACAACAACACCGCGCAAACCCTCCAGATTTTCGCAGTTAATCCAGCCACGGGGACGCCACAAACGGTGAACTTCGCGGCCGGGGGACCCAAATACTTCACGTCTGATGGGCCAGGGGCAAACGCGGTCTTCAATGGGAATCCGCAAGCCTGCGGGGTCTTCGTCTTCAAGACCGTCCATGGTGCCGGAGCCTGTCAGTTGCACGTCGATGAGACCCTTGCCTCGGTCGGGACGGTGATCGACTACGCACGCGCGATGTGGGTGGAAGACGAGCGGTAGGGCGATGCGGAACCCCAGGAGCCTCAAGGACACAGGACGAGCAAAGTCCGTCCGGCGGGCCATCGGTCGGCCAGAGCCTGAGGTGCCGACGGGCGCCACGGGTCGCAGGGTTCTCCCGGCGAGGGACATGCGCGCAACTCAATTCCGCCATCGTCGGCACTGCCCAGAACCCGAGCAGCGTGGCCGCTTTTATCGCCGACTTCAGCGAACCCGCCGACGCAAGTGGAGATGGTGACTTTGCGGCCTATGTGGAGACGCTAACGGTGGCGCTGGTGCGCTAACCATCCGTTGATGAAGATCAGCGGCATGGAGTTGGGAAAAGCGTGAAGGTGGCGGGTTGCATCCACTCATGCACGGAGCGATCTCAACGCGGCCTAGCCGGTCACCGTGCCGCCGGCATCGGCGGCGGAATCGCTGGGGGAGCAGTGGGCGGCATACGCACGTCGAGCCGGAAGCCGGATGGCACGTCAACTTCGAGTTGCATGGATTTCTTCGCAACATCGACCGCCTTGCGCATGGCCGATTTGTTCACGCTATAGAGCAGCGCGGTCTCTTCGCTGATCTGGTTCTCCTTCAAAAGCCTGATCAGCGATTGCTCGAAACTGTGCCAGCCATTCTGGGAGTTCGACTCGATGATGTCGTGGAAACTGCGGAGGTCATTTTCTCCGAGCAGGATCGCCTCCCGCGTGCGGAGATTGCTACCCATGATCTCGGAAACCATCGCGCGCCCACTCCCAATCTTCGGTGCAAGCCGCTGGCTGATCACGTAGCGCAGCGTGTCCGCGAGCCGCTGACGGACCTGCTCTTGCTCTTCCACGGAAAACATGCCGATCACGCGGTTGACCGACTGCGCCGCGCTGATCGTGTGCAGCGTGGAGAATACGACGTGGCCCGTCTCCGCCGCGGTCAGCGCGATTTCCATCGTTTCCCGGTCGCGAATTTCGCCGACCAGAATCACCTTTGGCGCCTGGCGCAGCGCAGCCCGCAAGCCCATGGAAAAATCCGAAAAATCCTTGCCCATCTCGCGCTGACTGATCGTCGCTTTCAGGTGCGGGTGGAGAAACTCGATCGGGTCTTCCAGCGTTACCATGTGAATTTCCGAGGTCCGATTGATCTCATTGAGCATGGCCGCCAGAGTCGTCGTCTTGCCGCTGCCCGTCGCGCCCGTGACAAAGATGATGCCGTTTTTCTCCTTGACGATCTCGTGGAAAATTGGCGGCAAGCTCAATCCTTCGGCGGTCGGAATTTGCGTGCTCAGTTTCCGCATCACGATCGCGTGATTGCCGTTGTTCTTGAAAACATTCACGCGGAAGCGGGCGACTTCCGGAACGGAGTAACTCGTGTCGCACGAACCGAAATTCTTCAGGTCGGTGGCCAGGCGCTCGCTGCCCTGCATGAGCTTGAGCGCGATGCCCTCGACATGCGCCGGAACCAGAGCGGGATGCAAACCTTCGATCGCCACCTCGCGCAATTTGCCGTACGCTTCGACCTGCGGCGGACGACCGACGACGAAGAGCAAGTCGGAAACGCCCTCCTCGGCGTGAACCATCGTTGCGATGATCTTGTCGAGGGAGATAGTCTGCGGCGCCGGGCGCCAAACGTTCTGGATATTCGGCCGCCCTTGCGACAAAGGCTCATGAACGGCGCGTTGGGGCAAAGGTCTGGGTTGAGTTTGCATCGAGAATTTGGCACCCAAACTGAACACTTTGCGTGCCACCAAGCGGGACAACTTTGGCGGCAACATTACCCGTTACGACTGCGCCAAAACTGCTCTCAAAAACGGCGCCGTCCGACTGCGCTTGTTCTTCGCGACTTCCTCGGGCGTCCCACTGGCCACTAACTCCCCACCCCGCCCACCTGCCTCGGGCCCGATATCCACGACATAGTCGGCGTCGGCAATGAGGCTGAGGTTGTGCTCGATCACAATCACCGTGTTCCAGTCATCGACCAATCGGTGAAGCACTTTCAGCAACTCCGCGACGTCCGCCATGTGCAAACCGATCGTCGGCTCCTCAAGAAGATAGAGCGTGGATTTCGGTTGGCGATTCTGCCGGAGGCGCGAAGTCACGGAACGGCCGAGGCCACGGGTGAGTTCACTCACAAGCTTGAGGCGTTGCGCTTCACCGCCGCTCAGCGTCGGGCTGGGCTGGCCGAGTTTGAGGTAGCCAAGGCCCGTGTCGCAAAGGAGCGCCAGCGGGCGGTGGATTTTCGGCTGCGCGGCGAAAAACGCGGCGGCTTGCTCGAGCGTCATTTCCATGACGTCGCCGATGCTGCGCTCGTTGTAGAGCACCTCGAGTGTCGCAGCGTTGTAGCGCCTGCCGTGGCAATCGGTGCAAGGCACGTAGCTCGTCGGCAGGAAATTCATCTCGACCTTGATCACCCCCTGCCCCTGGCAGGTTTCGCAGCGGCCACCTTCGGCGTTAAAGGAAAAGCGGCTCGCCGTATAGCCGCGCATGCGCGAAAGCGGCATCTGCGCAAAGAACGCGCGGATTTCGTCGAAGACCTTGATGTAGGTCGCGGGCGTCGAGCGCGAAGTCTTGCCGATGGGCGACTGATCGACTTCGTAAGCGGCTTCGAGATGCTCCACGCCGAGAATGTCGCGACAGCCGGGAACGGCTACTTTCTTCGCCTTGCGCTTGAGATTGGCGGAAACCGCGGGCTTCAAAACGCCGCGCATCAACGTGCTCTTACCCGAGCCGGAAATCCCGGTGACCACGCTCAATCGTCCGATCGGAAACCGCACGTTCAGATTCTTGAGGTTATGCAAATGTGCGCCCTTCACTTCCAGCCAGCGTTCGACATCACCCAGCAAACGCCGCGTGCCGCGCGTCGGGTGTTTCAGCGGCTCGCGCAGGTAGCGTCCGGTCACTGAGCCTTTGATCTTCTGAATCTCTGCGATCGTTCCCTGCGCCACTACTTCGCCGCCGCGCGAGCCGGCGCCTGGACCGAGATCAATGATCGTATCGGCACGCCGCATCGTATCCTCGTCATGCTCGACGATGACGAGAGAGTTACCTTTGGCCTTTAGCGCTTCGAGCGTGTCGAGGAGTTTTTCGTTGTCTCGGGCGTGCAGCCCGATGGTCGGTTCATCGAGCACGTAAAGCACGCCGCGCAGATTCGATCCAAGCTGCGCCGCGAGCCGGATGCGCTGCGACTCGCCGCCGCTGAGCGTCTTCGCCGAGCGACTGAGGGCGAGGTAGTCGAGGCCGACCGAGCCCATGAAAGTCAGCCGTTGCGCAATCTCCGGCACGATGTCTTCGGCAATCTGTTTCGGGCCGCCGGTGAATTTCAGTTTCGTCAGCAACGCGAGCGCGCCACTCACCGGCAGCGCGGTGAATTCATCGATCGTCCGCTCCTGTACGCGCACATGTCGGGCGATCTCATTGAGCCGCGCGCCGTGGCAGCTCG
>JBBSDS010000234.1:0-8422 GCA_038240495.1 Chthoniobacterales bacterium
GTTCTTGTGGTGAAGAAAAACGTGAGCGTGCTGCGCAATCTCCTCAAGTGGGTGCTCCACGTCGCCGGCACGGACGATCCGGTGAAAGGCCGTCGCGTAGTGCGAGACGTGCCCCTGCTGCTTATCGACGACGAGGCCGACCATGCCTCAATCAATACCAGGGCACAGAGTGAGGACGAAGATCCCACTGCGATCAATGCGCGTATTCGGGAGACGCTGGATGCGTTTCAAAAGTCGGCATATGTCGGCTACACCGCGACGCCTTTCGCAAACATCTTCATCAATCCCGATGCGCGCACCGGCCGCTACGGCGATGATGTTTTCCCGCGCAGCTTCATCATCAACGTCAAGGCACCGACGAATTACGTCGGGCCTGCGCGTGTTTTCGGGGTCGATGGCGATCCTGACGCGGGCACCGAAGCCAGCGAACCACTGCCTGTCGTGCGTCCGTTGGAAGAGTTTGAGGAGGAGCTGCCGTTCCATGATGCGTATCCTCCGAAGCACAAGAAGGATCACATTCCGACGGGGCTCCCCGACACGATGCGCCGCGCTATTCGGTGTTTTGTCCTGACGTGCGCTGCACGCCGCGCCCGCGGCCAGGAGAAGAAACATAACTCCATGCTGATTCACGTAACACGCTTCACGGACGTGCAGAATCTCACGATGCGTTTGGTGCGCACGGAAATGGATGACTTGCAACGGCGTCTTGCTTACGGCGATGGCAAGCGAAAGCCGACGATCCTCGATGAGCTGGAGGCGTTGTGGGAAGAGGAGTTTGTTCCCGTGTCAAAGGCGCTCGAATCTGAAGTAACCAAGCAAGTGACTTGGGCGGAAGTGAAGGCCGAACTGCATCCAGCGGCGGCGAAGATCGAGGTAAAGGAAATCAACGGGACGGCGAAGGACGCGCTGAATTACGTTGAGCATCCCGAGGGACGCAGCGTGATCGCCGTGGGTGGAGATAAGCTTTCGCGTGGCCTGACACTGGAGGGACTTTCAGTAAGCTACTTTCTACGAGCCTCTCGGATGTATGACACGCTCATGCAGATGGGCCGCTGGTTCGGTTATCGCGACGGCTATCTCGATCTTTGCCGACTATTTACGACGCGGGATTTGATTCGCTGGTATCGGCACATTGCGCTCGCCGAGCAGGAGCTGCGGCGCGAGTTCGATTACATGGTCGCAAGCGGTCTTACGCCCGAACGCTACGGCTTAAAGGTGCGGCAACATTCCGAAGGACTGCTGGTGACGGCGCTCAACAAAATGTCGGCCGCTCAGACGCTGAGGCTTTCTTACGCAGGCGAATTGGTCCAGACGGCGCACTTTGATCGCAACGAGGCGACGGTGCGCGGCAACTTTGAAGTGGTGGATCGCTTTCTCCGCGGCCTTCCCGCGCCGAAGCGTCATGGCGCCGAGGATGCCCCCGCCGCATGGTTGTGGCGCGATGTGCCAGCGGAGCACCTGCTCAAAGAACTGATTCCTGAGTTCTCGATTCACCGCCAATCGTTTCGGCTCGATTCGGAGAGACTCGCAGATTTCGTTCGACGGCAGAACGAGCAAGGGGAACTCACGCACTGGACGGTCGCGGTGGTTTCGCACACCCAACCGAAACGCGTCTGTGAGTTGGGCGGGCAAAAGGTCGGAATCGTGGAACGCTCTGCCGAAACATGGAGTGAGCGCCTTTACGCAACGACCAATGCGAATATCCAGAGCCCATCCGATCAAGCACTCGATTTGTCGTTGCTGCAGCTTAACGATGCGACCCTTGAAGCACTGCTCGCAAAACGGGCAAGCGAGGGCGGCGAGCCGCTTTTCAGTGATGCCGAACAAGCACTACTGACAACCTTGCGCGGGCATACTTTGGTCGAGGTGGCAACCAAGCTGACGAGCCTCCGTCATCCGCCCGAAGAGGACAAAGGAGGAGAGTCGAAACGTCAGAAGATCAATGGTCGCATTGTGCGTGAGGTGCGGCCGGAGAGTCATGGGCTGCTGCTCATTTATGCGCTCGTCCCGAAAGGTGAGACGGTCGATCCAAACCTTCCGCCCTTCATTGGATTTGCCTTCAGCTTTCCAACGAGTCATACGGCGCGAACCGTTGAATACCGCGCAAACAAGGTGCTGATGAAGGAACTCGGCGACGACGAATATGACGCCGATTGAAACGCTTTGGCAGACCGTCGAAGAGGAAGCCAAAACTGCTGCGCAGGATAGGTGGGTAGTGCGGCGCGTGCTACCTCACGGCGCACATGATCTCTCGGTCGGAGTCGAGACGCCTGGAGGTCGTCGTTTGCTGCTGCTGCGGACGGACCGCGCAGCGCTTCCGCAGGCGAGGGCGCTGCCGGAGTGTCGGGGCCTCGAAGTGTTCGTGCGGCAGGGCGCGAGTGCGGCGGATGGCGTGCTTGGCGTGGCGCTGAAGGAGCCGCGATTTGCGGATGTCTTCACTGCTCTCGCAACCGATCTCACGGCGCGCGTTACCGCGGCGGGATCGCCCGCGGATGCAGTCGCAGCGCTGCTCGGACATCTCCGACGCTGGCAGGCGTTCCTCGCTGCTGCGGCTGAGGGGCTCGGTGAAGAGGCGCGTCGCGGGCTCTGGGGCGAGTTGCATTTTCTCCGTGAGCATCTGTTGCCGACCTTTGGTCCCGCGACCGTCGCGGCCTGGCAGGGAAGCCGCGGGGCGCATCAGGATTTTCAGTTCCCCACGGGCGCGGTCGAGGTGAAGGCGAGCGCAGCGAAGAATCCGCAAACAGTGCGGATTACGAGCGAGAGGCAGCTCGATGAAACGGGTGTGTCGGCGCTTTTTCTGCATCATCTTTCTATCGATGCACGCGAAGCTGGCGGCGAATCGCTTCCTGAAATGGTGGCATCAGTTCGCGCTCGGCTGGCGACTGATGCCGGGGCCAACGATTCATTTGAGGAAGCTCTCCTCGCCGGCGGATGGCTCGATATTCACGCGGATCGCTACAGCGGTCGCGGCTATTCAGTTCGGGAGTCGCATTTCTTTCGGGTGACTCCCGGTTTCCCGCGCATCGTTGAAGCCGACTTAACCGATGGCGTGGGCGACGTGAGCTATGCGTTGAGCATCGCGGCGTGCGCTCCGTTTGCAGTGACGGTCACCGATGTGCTCCAAGTATTGGGAGATTCCACCCCATGAAGCTGGCGGAGTTCGCATCTCATTTTCATCAGGAAGTTCTCGCGCGCTGTGGTGGCAGCGATGACGGCGAAGGCGGCAGCCTGCGCGAGGATGCGTTCACCGAATTGATGCTCGATCATCTTAGCGAGGCGAATCAAACGGACGCTGGCGAAGTTTGCTACTATCGCTCCAAAGGCCGGCGCGGCGTGTCGGCTACCAAGTTGAATGCGTTCAGCTTTTCCGGTGACGGCGCGACGCTCGATCTTTTCGTCTGCATCTATCGCGGGACAGGTGAGCCGGAGCCGGTGCCGCGCGCTGAGGTCGCGGAGCACTTTGCGCTGCTGCGAGGATTTCTTTCACGAGCGCTCGCGGGCTTCCACGTCGATCTCGAGGAATCCCATGAAGTCTTCGATGCAGCGCGGCGAATTCACGATCAGCGCGAGACGCTGAGCACGGCACGACTATTCCTGCTCACCGACGGAATTGCCAAAGGCGCGGAAGTAAAGGACGAGCCGCTGGAAAGCCTGGAGACGCGCCACTTTCTCTGGGACATGGCGAAGCTCCATCAGTTCCAGGAGTCAGGCCGCGAGCGCGAGGTCATCGAGTTGCGGTTTGAAAAGGAGCTCGGCGGCGCGATCCCGTGTCTCGGCCAGCCCGACGCCACCGGCGAATATTGGACGTTCCTCGCGTTTCTGCCGGGGACGGTGCTCGCGCGGATTTACGCGGAGCACGGGCCGCGGCTGCTTGAGAAAAACGTGCGCTCTTTTTTGCAGGTGCGTGGCCGCGTGAACAAAGGCATTCAGGAGACGATCGCGGAGGTGCCGCACCGCTTTCTCGCTTACAATAACGGTCTCGCTGCGACCGCTGCGGAGATCCAAATGGATGACCGCGGCGAGGGCCACTACCGCCTTGTCGCGGCGAAGGATTTTCAAATCGTGAACGGAGGTCAGACAACCGCGTCGCTCTATCACGCCCTGAAAAAAGAGAAGGCCGACATCACCCATGTAGCTGTCCAAGTGAAGCTCACGGTTGCAACGGAACAGGTGAAGCTGACGGAACTGGTGCCGCTCATCTCGCTTTACGCCAACAGCCAGAACAAGGTGAACACGGCCGACTTTTCGGCCAACGAACCATTTCATCAAAAGCTTGAGGAACTCTCGCGCACGATTTGGGCTCCGGCCGCTGGCGGGTTGGAGCGCGGCACGCGCTGGTATTACGAGCGCGCACGCGGCTCATATCTCGACGATAAGGCGCGGCAAGGCACACCCGCGCGTATGCGAGACTGGGAGCGACAACATCCACTTGCGCAGAAGTTCACCAAGACTGATCTCGCCAAGTTTGAGAACACTTGGGACGAGCAGCCGCATCTCGTCAGCCGTGGTGCGGAGAAGAACTTCACCGAATGGACACTCGCTCGCCGCGATGAAGGCTGGCCTGTGGCAGACGATGCATTCTTCCGACGTTTAGTCGCAAAGGCCATTCTATTTCGGCGCTCCGAGCAGATTGTCAGTGCGCAGGAATATCCCGGCTATCGCGCGCAAATTGTCACCTACACAATCTCGTGGCTCTCGCGTCGCAGCGGGCAGCGCATCGATCTTGATGGCATTTGGAACTCCCAGGCGCTCCCCACGAAACTTTCTCAAGCCATTGACGCCGTGGCGCACGCGGCCCGCAAACACATCATCAGCCCGCCCGGCGGTCGCAACATCACCGAGTGGTGCAAGAACGAAGAGTGCTGGGTGGAGTTTCGCGATCAGAACATCACCCTCCCACGCGGCTGGGACAGCGAATGGGCGGCAGAGGCGTTCATCACGGTCGCCAGCGATGGCGACTCGCTCGCGGGACGATGGGAGAAAGTACGAACGCAATTTGTCGGCGAGTCGCGCTCCGTCGGAGAGCTGGCTCTGCAGCATGATTTGAAATGGCCTACGGCGCGGTGGACGCACCCGGCATCCGAATACGCAGCGCTGCCGTGGGAACGCCTGCGGATGAAGCGCGCCTTCGGAACCAGTAAGCAACGGGCATTGATCGAAATTCTGGAGGCCGCGAGCGGCGTGGTGTCCAAGCCTTGAGCCGCCATGCCCGACGTCTTCACGCCAGAAAAACGCGCCGCCGTCATGTCTCGCATCCGCGGCAGCGGCAACCGCGACACCGAGTTGCGCATGATCGCCCTCTTTCGCGCGCACGGAATTCGAGGCTGGCGCAGAGGGCAGGCGCTATTTGGAAAACCGGATTTCGTGTTTCCGCGTGAACGCCTTGTGGTCTTTGTAGATGGTTGTTTCTGGCATGGCTGCCCGAAGCCGAAGCATGCGCCAATGCCAAAGAACCGCGCCGAGTGGTGGGCTGAAAAGCTGGGACGCAACAAGACACGAGATCGACTGGTAACACGAACCCTGCGTGATAGAGGCTGGCGAGTGGTGCGCGTTTGGGAGTGCGATCTTGCAGCGAAGCATTGGGCGCGCGTTGTGTCCAAGATGCTTCGAAAGCTTGGGCGAGAGCCTCACGAAAAAAACCCAGCCAGAAAATCGGCTCTGACTGCTGCTAAAGCAGCTTAACTTTGTGTCCCTTGCGCTCTGCTACACGCACAAACGCCCGCAATAGGGTGAGCGTTTGATCGTCGGCTTCCGCCGTCGAGATATAGACCGATGTTCCCGGCGCAGGTTCCGGCAGGTCAATGGGCAGTTCGGCTGCCGCCCGCCTGGCCTCCTGCCAGCGGAAAGGGCGTGAGCTTTGGTTTGCGGCATCGGTCATGTCGGGCCTGATCAATGCAGGTGTTTTCGCGTGCTGTCAGGCTCCTTCCGCGGAATGCCGAAGCGATTAACGCGCGGCGTGCTCCAACTCTGCGGCCTCGAAGCGCGCTTGCTCAGCGCGCTTGCTCAGCGCGCCGCTCAGCGGCCAAGCGCTTCGCGAGCTGCTCGGCTGAGCGGGCGAGACGAGACAGATCCTCTGTTGCGAGCGTCAGCGGGGGATAGAGAACATCCTCATCGTCCGGCGTCTCGGCGCGCGCCTCCTCCCATCGCGCGAACTCGCCAGACTTCTGGAGCACGGCGCGTTTGTGGTCTTCGGTCAGCGCTCCCACCATCTGCGCACGGAAGACAACGAGCACTGCGTCGCCCAACGTGTAATCGAGGCCAGAGCAAAGGTAGTAGAGATTGACTAGGTGCCAGTCGTTCCAAAGCGACCAAATGAAGCGTCGCAACCGCGTGCCGCCTCCGGTGCTCCAGTGGTGCGTTAGTGCGTCCGTAATTGTAGCCAGTGCGGCTTCAAGTTGGTCGCTGGGGATGGATTCGCGACGCTCGCGCACGGCGTGCATGTGCCGTGCGAGTTCGTCCACGGGGTTATGTCCGTCGTCGTCTTTGGGGTAGTCCAGTTGCATGTCAATTTGTGCGCAGCTAGAGCCAGCGCGAAAGCTCCCGAATGGGAGCATGGTGAAGCGTCAAAGGCGTTCGACCATGCGCTCGATGCGCTGGATCGCCGGCAGTGCCAGCTTCTTCGCGTCGAGCACGCCGCTCGTGAGCCACGCGCGATCTCCGCACACGTCCGTCCATACCACCTTCACCGGGCCAAGGCGGGTGCGGATCGTGGCGCGCACGGGGCGCTCGTGTTTGTCGAAAATGATAGATGAAATTCGGGACATGATCGGTGCGCCGTTTAGCGAGTGGCTCCCTCGGTTGGTCGTTGTGGCGAGAGCGCGCGCGTCGCGCCCGGCAGTGGGCCGCCGCTCGTGAGGAGCGACGGCCCCCGCCATGTCGCTTAGCTCTGGCTGAAAAGCCCGACTTCGCCGTCGAGCAAGCCGTGGAGCGCTTGCGTGCGCTGCGAGAGCGCCCATAGGCCACTGCCCTTCGCGGCTTCCGTCACGGCGTTGAAGAAGCGCCACGCGGTCTTGCCATCCATCGCGAACTCCGGGTGCCGGGGCGTGCGCCACTCTTCCAGGATCTCAGGAACCTGCGTCACGGTGATTGCCCGATTGTCGAGCGCGTGAATCACGAGGTCATGCGCCTGCGCGTCGTTCAGCTCGTGCGCGCGGTAGCTGTCGATTCGCTCCGCCTGCGCGTGCCAACGCTCGCCAAGCTGGCCGACGGCACCGGAAACCAAGCCCGGTAAATCGCGCATGATGTGGCGGGTGTGCTTGCGCGCGATCTTGATCTCGCCGGAGAACGAGAGGTTATCGCACACGAAGACCGATGAACCTACGACGAGCCCGGCCGGGAAGCGCTTGTCGTGAGAGTTGCGCAAGCCGAGGACGTAGGAGTAGTCGCCCTGTTCATCGCCGTTGGCGACTTGCAAGAGCCCGAAGTAACGAGCCCCGTCGGCGCTCAAGCCGTGGGCCTCGGTGACGATTCGCATGTTGGCGCGGCTGAGTGCGCCTTCGACCTCCGCGACAAGGGTCTGGTGCGGGATCGGGCACCAGGTGTTGTCGGCGTCCGGAGTGCAGACGAGCGCAAGCTCGCTGCGCTCGGCTTTGGCGGCGCCGCAGTGGAGGATGAGGTTGGACTGGTTCATGTTTGGAAGCGCCGTTTTACGAGTGGCACCCTCGGTTTATTGTTGAGCTTTTAGTATTCGTCACCTGTCACGTTATTGCAAGCAAAAGATGCGTCTTTTTCAGAGAACAATGCGCTCGCCGAAGCTATGATATTCGTCTCTTGTCACGGTAATGCCTCGTCCGAAACAGCCTTCCTCAGCGCCGGAAAAGCGCGGTCCCGGCCGCCCAAAAACGTCGCCGCTCGATCCCGCGGCCCAGGCGCGCGAGCGCCAGCAACGATTGCGCGAACGAAAGCGCGAAGCTGGCCGCGTCGTTGCCCAAATCTGGATCGACGCCAATTGGCACAAGGCCATCGTGAAGACTGGCACACTCCAGGATGCCGCCGATGAAGCCTTAGCCCTGCTCATGGCCAAGCGGCGCGGGAAATCCCGATAGCAGACCCGCGTCAGCGCAGCACAGGCGGCAGCCGCCGAGCAGCAAGGGAATACCTTTCTCTCTCCTCTCCAGGCGCCGCGCCGATTGAGCGGGGGCGAGCGCCAGCGAGGTGGCACCATCCCACTCGGCCAACGCGAAGCCTCCCCGGAATCCTCGGAGGCTGAGCAACGGACCGACATACTTTCGCCGGGCGGAGGTCCGCACGAAGCGTGACAGCTTTTGCTGCGCGCGCTTCGTGAAAGGAGGGCACGGCCGGGAGGATCGTCGCGATGATCGGCGCCGCCCGCAGCGGAGCGGACGGCTTCCGCGGGGAATCAGGGGCGGAAGGCGGGGAGCGGCGTGAGGCCGGCGCAGATGATCGCTGCCTGCTCACAAAC
>JBBSDS010000235.1:0-8397 GCA_038240495.1 Chthoniobacterales bacterium
GGCTCAAGGCCCAAGGGCTAAGAACGAACTTTTCCCCACCCGCTGCGGGGCGGCGCTAACCGCCCCGCAGCTCGGGGTTCTACGGACCTTCGCACGATCCTGCACGAATCACGCGACGGCCAGCTTTCCGACATACAAGGGAATTGTTGAGCCTCGGGCCATTGCTCGTCGGTGAAATTCGGAGTGTGAAAATTGAGGAGGGAAAGCGCATGGACAAGTCAGAAAAGGACGCGCCGCCCCTCACCTTCAACGTCGGGAAAATCCTTCTGGAGCAGATCGACGTAGGAGAGTGCGTGATGCTGACGGTGTACTTCGATAATGGAGGAGCAGATGCGTCGGAATGGCTGCAAAGTGCTGGCCTCAAACGTGACTGTGTCGTGGGTGTGGTTGTCCGAAAAACAGAGCTGCGGAAAAGCGTGCGCCTTGCGAGTTGCGGACGCAGCGACATCTACCTGCTCGGGGACGCTGACATTGCCTGGCTTCGACGTGGTCAGGATTGATGAGGGCTGCGCCGGTTGTGTGGGTGGCGCGAAGCGCCACCCACACTCCGGCGCGCTTACCTTGTTTAAGAAGAACAATTCAGACGGAGTTTATGAAGAGTCGAACCGCGTTCGAGTTCACCGTCCGAAAGATGCTCCGCGAGTGCGGTAAGCTCTACTTTTGGACCTTCACCTTTCGGGACGTGTATTCCTTTAAGGAGGCATTGTCTCGTTGGAATGAGTTTCTGACCCTGCTAAAGCGAAAGTTCGGCTTTCGTGGGGTTCGCGTCTTGGAGCTGCATGAAGAGCATGGGGTGCATTTTCATGTCCTGACCAATCGACGGTTTCAAATTCGGGAAATCCTAGCCTTGGGTGCCAAATACGGATTTGGGCGAACCCATGTCGAATTCGTCGAGGACGTGGAAAAGGCGGTCGGATATTTGTGCAAATACCTGTCGAAGCCTCGCCCACCTTGCTTGAAGCGAGCGAGATTGTGGGCCGCTTTTGGTGAAGTTCCGCGAACCCGTGTGTCGGATGTTGTCACCGACACACCGTTTGGACGGATTCTGAGACGCGTGATGCGTACGCTGTCTCCGGCGGAAGAGCTTTCTGGCAGGAGCAGGGAAGAAATTCTCACCCGGAAAAACCTTCGTCGAGTGAGCTTCTTGAAGGCGTATCCCGTCGCTATCGAAAAATATCTCCTGACGTTTGATCCCGACTTTTTGATCCGGCAGCGGGTGTGGGGGCAACGTCGATTGCAGGGGCTTTGTCCGATTGCGCCGCAATGGATGGGAGCATTCTCGACCGGAGAGGAGGAATA
Organism: Chthoniobacterales bacterium; assembly: GCA_038240495.1. GTDB lineage: Bacteria > Verrucomicrobiota > Verrucomicrobiia > Chthoniobacterales > Chthoniobacteraceae > Chthoniobacter. The sequence goes on from JBBSDS010000235.1 coordinate 1,300, forward strand.
ACCATGCTCGCCGGGAAAAAGATCAATTCGTTGCAGGATGCGTTCGCGCTCCTGAATTGCCACAGATTGCCAGCGCGGTTGAATACCTCGGAGGTCGCTGTCCTGCTCGGCTTCCAAGAGCACGATGTTGCCCCGTTGGTTGCGGCAAAATTGCTGACTCCCCTGGGCAAGCCGGCTCCCAACTCGCCGAAATATTTTGCGGCGACTGAAGTCCTGACCTGCGCGGAAAATCGCGAGTGGCTTTCACAAGCGACGCGAGCCATTGCGAAACATTGGGCGACGAAAAACCAAATGCGGGCGGCGGATGTCTGAAGGCTAAACTCGTCGAACAGCGTAGGTCGGCTCCGAAGATCGCGCTTGTTCCATCCGCACGATTTTCGCGGCTGCAATGGTTTCGTATTCATCAAGCGCAGGGCACACGACTTCGGCTCCTTTGGCATACGCCTCATGAATGGCTCGGCTGGTGTGTCCAAGGGCTTCCTGGGCGAATCGCTGTGGATAGCCGCACGACTTCGCACGTTGCGCCCAAGAATGCCGATAGCTGTGCAAGCTGACACCGGAGACGCCAGCAATGCGGCACCGTCTCCGAAACTCTGTTGCGCGTGCGTTGGCTCCGCTGGTTTTGATCGTCGGGAACAAATCGTCCCTTTCAGGAAGTGAGAGCAGAATCTCGCGCAATTTTTTTCCGATGGTCAGCCGTGCCGGCTCGCTGAATGGTCCGAGCTTCTGCCGGCGGTAGTTGAGGACTCCGGCCCGCCAGTCGATGTGCGCCGTTGTCAGATTGGCTGCGTCGGTCTGTGCGGCTCCGGTCTCGTAAAGCAGTTCGTAGTAGGCTCGGCGTTCGGGGTTCTTTTCGCTTTCGACGATGGCCGCATGTTCCTCGGGCGTGATGGCCCGTTTGCTCTCGGTGCGAATCTTCGGCCATGCGGCTTTGTGAAGGACAGGCCACGCGAGCCAGCCGAGATTGAGCGCGAGGTTGTGAAAGCGGCGCAAGTAGTGGCCGACGGAATTTCCGTGCGCATGGCAGACTTCCAGAAAATCGTCTGCTTTGGTTTCGGCCAGCGGTTTATTGCGGATCGGATCATACGCGCGGCTCCGCATTGCGCGGGCACACCGGGTCTGCGTTCCGGGTTTTCCGTGACTGGCCATTTCGTCCATGACGGTCTGCCAGGTGCGCGTGCAAAGCTTTGGGTCGTGAGCCGACAAATAGGTCCGCCCCAGCGCGAGGTTAAGGATGGGCTGGCGATAGGCATCATTCATCGCTGCGAGCAGGCGCTCGGCTTCATCGTGGTCTTTCGTGCGCAGGCTGCCTCGGTTGGAGGTGCCATTTTCCTGCCAGTAAAACACACCGGCGGCGCGTCGATAGGAACGGTATTTAAGCTGCATGATCTTCGTGGTTGCGGAGATAGCACGCGCCAAAGAGTGACCGTTACGGAGGAGTGGGCGAGTTGTGGCAGAGTTCGCACGAATTCTGAAAATCCGGCGAGTTTGCACACACTTTTGCACACAGTTGAGGCTCCGGCGGGCATCCGCCTCAGAGTAAAAACAAGCGCGACAGGCACTTGTAAATGGCTCCTGAGGTAGGATTTGAACCTACGACCAATCGATTAACAGTCGATCGCTCTACCACTGAGCTACTCAGGAAAAAAAGTTTTTGATTTCGTGACTGCCAACGCGAGGTCGCAGGTACCGAAATCCGGGGTCCGATACTCAAATCCGAGACGGGCAAATTGTCCACCATGAAAGCGACTGAATCCCTCTCTGCAACCGAGGAATCACTCGCGGAGCGGCAACCGGCCCGAGTCGGTTTTCAGCATCGGGCGGCTACATTGCGCACCTTCGGGTTCGCGGCAAGTTCTTTTCGTCTGGTCTCGCGATGACGGGCGAAAGACGAAGCGTCTGCACTTGCAGCTACGGGCGCACGACCTGCCCGACCGGTTCACCACCTTCGGGGCAAAGGGCGAGCCGACCGGCCCGCTCCGCTACGTGCTCGACGGGCGGGAGTTGTTCGCCAAGAAAGCGCGTCCCGTGCGCGGCGAAGCGCGCGGCATCGCCACTCGAGAGGACACGCAAGCGGCCGGCGCCGGCTGGCGCGAAGCTGGGATGCCGTTCGCACCACGAGCGGAATCGCTCGGCCACCTGCGGAGCAGGATTGAGGACCGTGACGCCGGCGGGGACTTCCCGGAGGAAGGCCTGTTCGAGCAGCGGATAGTGCGTGCAACCGAGGACCAGCGTATCGATTCCGGAAAATTTTGCGACGTAGCGTTCGACGGCGAGTTTCGCGATCTCGGTCTCCTCCCACGCCTCCTCGACGATGGGCGCGAGCAGCGGTGCGGCGACCTCGCTCACCCGCAGGGCGGGGTCGAGCTTCCCCACCTCCGTGCGAAAGGTGTGCGAGGCCACGGTGCGCGCGGTGCCGACGAAGCCGATGTGTCCACTCGTCAGCCCGACTGCGGCTTCCGCTGCCGGGATGGTCACACCCAAGACCCGCCGTTCGTCGGAGCCGTAGCGCTGTTGCAAATGGCGCAGCGCGACGCACGACACGGTGTGGCACGCGACGACCACGACCCGGCAGCCTTCGCCGAAGAGTCGCTCGACGCACTGCTCGGAGAAATCGAGCACGGTATCCACATCGCGGCCTCCGTAAGGCGCGCGGCCGGAATCGCCCAGATACACATAATCGAGGTCCGGGAGCACGCGGCGTAATTGGCGCAGAACCGTGAGCCCACCATAACCGCTGTCGTAAACGCCCACCGGGCTGGGCGGACGGGAATCATCTGGCTGCTGGGAAGGCATCGGCGTCCGAAATCGGGAAGGCGCAGTCGGGGATTGAAGGTGGACACCGACGCGCGGCTGGCGTCTTGACTTTCGATTCCCGCCCTAGTTCGTCAACCTCGCGGTTGGTGTTACGACGATGGGCTGCGCATCGCTCGGGCTGGAGCTGCCGCGAAGCATCGGCGAGTTTGTTTCCACTCGCGGCCCATCGACGTGCTGGGCGATCGCTTCTGCAGCCTGGCTTCCGACGGCACGACGATAATTCTGCACGGCTTGGACGACGCTGCCCGCCATCTGCTGCCGATAGCTCGGGGTCGCGATCAGTCGTGCATCATACTGGTTGCTCAAAAAGCCGCCTTCGACGAGGACGCCGGGAATTCGGATATCGCGGATGACCACAAACCGTGCGCGCTTGATTCCGCGATCATTCATCCGCGAGCGGCCCACGAGCGCCGCGTGGGTGGCCGTGGCAAGCGCGATATTTTGCGCGTCGTTGATATGTCCCGCACATGGATCGTTGTCGCCGAGGCGCGGGCCGTCCGCCATCATCGAGGGGACGCCGCGCGGAGCCAGCGTGTAGGTTTCCAAGCCCGTGCCATTGCCGCCGGAATTGAAGTGAATGCTGATGAAGAGCGCGTTGGAATATTGGTTGGCGAGCTGGACCCGCTCGGACAGGGAAATGAACGTGTCGGTGGTCCGCGTCAGGACCACTTTGTAACCGGATTGAATCAGGAGCATTCGCGCGCGATTCGCCACGTCGAGGGAGAAGTCTTTTTCCATGCCGAAGGCGCAGGTGGCGCCGTTGTCATGCCCGCCGTGACCCGGATCGAGGACGATGGTATCGACCTTTTCCGCGTTCTTGATTTTCTGCGGTCGGAGGACGGGTTCGATGACCTTCGACAGATCCATGCGCGAGATGAGCAGATGCCCTTCATGCTCCACGACCGGATAGCTGAGGTTAAACTTGAGCCGGTTGATATAAAAGTCCGCGGAGTTGGCTGCGCCGCGAAGACTGCGCGGACCGAGTTCCATGATGGCGTCATTGCCCGCCCGACGCACCGTGCCGAGACCATAGAAATCGGCGACGTTTTCCAGCGGTACGTAATCGCGCCCGCCGAGTTTGATCAGCGTCCACTCAGCAAAACTGTGGTTCACCGCAAAGCAAAGGACTGCGAACCCTAGGAAAATAGCCCGGCGCATGGGCGCGGAAAGTAACTGCCGAGGGACCAAGCGCAAGGACTTTTCCAGATCGTGCGAATGGGCGGCCATCGACGGAATGCTCTGCGCGAGGAAGGGACGCACAGCGTTTTCAACTGCCCGCGATGCTCGCGGGGAGCTGGCCCAGCAGGCGGGCGACTTCCATCCCGACCAGGCACATGTCGTCATCGAACTCTGCCTGGCCGGCGAACGCCTTGACCTCTCCGATGAGGGCATCGAAGAGCTGCGGCGCGGGCAACTGGAGGCGCTTCCTCACGGACTCCAGCAACTGCTCTTTTTTGAATAGCTCGCCTTCAGGACTTTCCAGTTCGTAAAGCCCATCGGTATAGAACATGACCATGTCCTGCGCGTTGAGCTGGCTCTTCTCCGTCGCGTAAACGGCACTGTCAAACACCCCGAGCGCCGGACCCGGCTTGCTCCTGCCGAGCGGTTCAACGCGCTGCGCGGCACGCTGCACATGGAATTGCGCCGGGTGCCCGGCGTTCGCGTAGCGGAGTTCGCCGCGGGCCAGATCGGCCACGAGGTAAAATGCGGTCGTGAAGAGCGGCGTCACGGTCTGCTTCAAGACCGCGCACAGACTGCGGTTTAGCTCGGAAAGAAACTGTCCAGGGTCGTGAGCGACGGGCTTCAACTCCTCGATGAGTCCGCGCACAATCGCCGTGACCAGCGCCGCGCGCACCCCGTGCCCCATCACATCGCAGATCAAGACGCTGCCTTCGCTGTCGGATACCGCGAGGATGTCGAAGAAATCGCCGCCCAATTCGGACGTCGTCGAATAGCGATGGCAGAACTGGACGGCGCTCTGCTCCGGCGACGCGGTGGCCGGGAAGACCGGGTAGTGCCGGGGGAGAAACGCCGTCTGCAACTCGCGCGCCATCGCCAGATCCTCCTGCATCTGGGAATTCTTCTCGCGCAACTGTTCCGCCTGCTCTTCGAGTTGTTCCTTCGCCTTCGTCAGTTCGAGGTTTTTCTGGACCGCGGTTTCGTAGGTCGAAAGCAGAAGATCGATTGAGTGGATTCGATCCGTGGTCAGTTTGTATTTGTGGCCGGCGAAGTAAATTTCCGTCGCTTCCTTGCCCGCAGCCTGCCGCCGCAGTTCGAGATTCGCGAGGACGTACTGGATGCGGGAAAGGAGAAATTCCTCATCGTACGGCTTGACCGTGAAATTGTCCGCGCCGCATTCGAGACCGCGGAGGATGTCCTTTGGATCCGAAAGTGAGGTGAGCAGGATCACCGGCAACTGGGTGAACTTTGGGTTGTCCTTGATCCATCGGCACAGTTCGTAGCCGTCCATCTCCGGCATGTTGATGTCGGTGATGACGAGGGTGGGCACTTGCTTCTCGAGCGCCGCGATGGCCTGCCGCCCATTGCCCGCGACAATGACCCGATAGTCGTGGCGCTGGAGCAAATGCTCGAGTCGCATCGCCTGCGTCGAGCTGTCCTCGACGATCAGGATCACGATTTCGCCCGTGGTCTGTTCGCCGCCAGAATTCATGCGGCTTTAAACATGATGCTGGCGGTGGCGCCGCCGCCCTCGCGATTTTTCAGAGTGATCGTTCCGCGGTGCAATTCGACGAGTTTCCGGGCCACCGTCAGCCCGAGTCCCATCCCTTTGCCGGTCGGTTTCGTGCTGAAAAATGGCTCGAACAATTTGTCGAGATTCTCGGGCAGGATGCCGGAACCAGTATCGCTGACCTCGATGACGATCGCCCGTTCACCTTCGCGGAAGCGCACGCCAGTACGGTCGCCGGCATCGAAGGCGACGTCTTCCGCGCCGAGCACTTTCACACTCGTCTTGATCGCCAGGATGCCACCCTCCGGCATCGCATGGAGGGCATTCGTAAAGACGTTCATGAACACCTGCTCGATTTTCCCTTCGTCGAGTTTTGAGGCGGGCAAGGCGTCTCCGAATTCACGGATGACCTCGATCTTTCCATCCGCCAATTCTGAAGCGAGCGAACTGAGCGCGCGGTCGATCACATGATGGAGGTCCGCATCGCGCGTCCCAAGTTCCCGGGGCGAAAGATCCATCAAGCCGGTGATCACGTCGTTCGCGCGACGCACCGCCTCCGTCATTTCCTTGAGGATCATCAGATTGTCCTCGGACATCTCCTGCTCGGCGAGAAAAGCGACGCCCATTTCCATGATCGCCAGCGGATTGCGGACTTCATGCGCCACGCCCGCCGCGAGCCGCCCGACTGACTGCAGCTTTTCCGCCTCGATCAATTGCGCCTGCGCCGCTTTCAACTGCTCGTGCGCCTCGATCAGGTCGCGGTTGGTTTTGACCGCGGTCTCGTAGGTCGAGAGCAACAGATTCAGAATCTGCCGGCGGCTCGCATCGATGACATAACGCTGGCCGGCAAACTCGACAGCGATGCCTCCCTTGTCATGGATCAACCGCTTTAACTCGCGATTCGCGAGCACCGTGCGGACGCGCGCCATCAGGAAATTTGCCTCGTATGGCTTCACGACAAAATTGTCCGCGCCACATTCCAGACCGTGGATAATGTCCTGCGGAGCCGAAAGCGACGTGAGCAGCATGACCGGGATGGCTTTGAACGTCTCGTCCGCTTTGACATGGCGGCACAGCTCGTAGCCGTCCATCTCCGGCATCTGAATGTCGCTGATGATCAGGATCGGATCGCAGGTGCGCAGCGCCTCGAGGGCGAGGCGCCCGTCGCGGGCAGCAGTGACGACAAAGCCGTGCTGCTCGAGAATGCCCTTGAGGAGCAGAGCCTGCGTGGGACTGTCCTCCGCGATGAGGATTCTCCTCCCCGCTCCACTCGTGGATGCCGGCGGATTCATCGGGGAAAATTCATAATCGGTGTTCGTGGCGCGACGAGTTCGGTGAGGACTTCTGCGATCCGTCCCGGTGCAAGAACGTGCGTCGCGGCACGCAGTTCCACGGCCGCTCCGGGCATGCCGTGGACGATCGAGCTTTCCTTGTCCTGCGCGATCGTCACCCCGCCGGCATCGTGCATGAGCTTCAATTCGTTCGCGCCGTCGCGTCCCATTCCCGTCAGCAAAACGCCGATGGCAGTCCTCCCGTACGCTGCGATCGCGGATCGAAAGAGGCACGAAACCGCCGGTCGCAACCCGCTCTCA